>CAQUUC010000002.1:92271-424046 GCA_948896235.1 uncultured Clostridia bacterium | reverse complement strand
CTTGCTTTTCTTCTTGCTTTTCTTCTTGCTTTTCTTCTTGCTTTTCTTCTTGCTTTTCTTCTTGCTTCTCTTCTTGCTTCTCTTCTTGTTCCTCTTCTCGCTTTTCTTCTTGTTCCTCTTCTCGCTTTTCTTCTTGCTTTTCATATATACATATTTCTTTTTGTCTTCTTTTGTTATATCCTTCTTGATATGCTTTTTCTACTTCTTTTGGATCCATTTTTCTTATTCTTTTACTTATTGTTCCGTAAGTAACTCCCATTATATTTGCTATCTCTACTCGTGTTTTTCCGTCTCGTAGTAAATTTAATATTTTTTCTTGCTCTTGCTTATAAAACTCTTGGATTAATTCTAATGTTTTTGGATCTGATGTCATATTTTGCTCCTTTCAAAAATCAATTTAATATATTTGTTTTCATAATAAAAAAAGAAATATAGTGACAAAATTGTAATATATTTCTTTTTACTTATTTTCTTTTTCTATTGTATTTTTTATTTTATTTGCTTTTTTTCTTATTCTTTGTATTGCTGTATCTACAGATTTCACTTTACTGCCTAGTTTTTCTGCAATGGCAGCATATGATTTTCCTTGTTTATAATAATACAATACGTGTCTTTCAAATTCACTAAGACTTTCATCTATTCCGTGTTTCTATTGAATTATAGTATTCTTTTTTAGTTAATGTTTCAAGTGGATCTTCTGCTGTTTTTGTTTCTAATATTTCCATTACTTCTGTATCATCATTTTCTTCATAAGCTGATTGGTTTAGAGAAATACTTGAATTTAGTGGTATATTTTTTTGGCGGTTTGAAGTTTTTAGTGCTGTTATTAATTGTCTTTCTATACACAAGTTTGCAAAGGTTTTAAAAGAATTTTGCTTTCCAGTATCAAATGATTTTGTAGCTTTATATAAACCTATTAGGCCTTCTTGTATAATATCATCTTTTTCTGCTCCTGCCATAAAAAATTTACTAGCTTTCATATTTACTAAGTCATTGTATTTATTCATCATATAATTTAAAGCCACATCATCTCCTGATTGTATGACTTCTATTACTTTTTCGTCTGGCATATTTATATATTGTTCATTTATTGGGTTTGTTAGTGCCATATGCTGTTTGCTACCTCCAAAATTAGTATTTTGCTATTTTTAAGTGTATTATATGTAGAAAACGTGAATATGTCAAGTGTTTTAGGCATATTTTGTCTAAATTACATCTTTTATTTTTTCTAATGCTTTTTTTCTGCTGCTTATTTTGTTTTTTTCTTCTTTTCCTATTTCAGCATACGTTTTTCCATTTTCTAATTCGAATATTTCATCAAATCCAAATCCATTTTCTCCTTTTGGATTATTTGCAATGTATCCTTCTTCTTCTCCTCTTACTACTTTTACTCCATCTTTGTTACAGTATGCAATACAAGTTACATGTTTTGCTTTTCTTCTTTTTTTTGGAATATCTTTCATTTTTTCTAATATGTATTCATTTCTTTCTCTTGAATATTCATTACCTGATTTATCTTCTCCCAAAAATCTTGCTGTTTTTACACCTGGCCAACCACCCAATTCTTCTATTTCTAAACCCGAATCATCTGCTATGCATGGCATTTTTGTTTCATTATATATAACTTCTGCTTTTATTTTTGCATTTTCCTCAAATGTCTCTCCCTTCTCTTCTATTTCTATATTGCAGTTTATTTCCTTTAAAGATATAATTTCATATTCATTTAAAATTTCTTTGATTTCTTTTAATTTTCCTTGATTGTTTGTTGCTACTAATATTTTCATCTTAGACCTCCTAACTCTTTGATTTTTATAATTATATCATATTAATCAAAAATCCTTCTACATTTATTGACTTTTTTTTACATTTATATAATAATTGTAGTGTTCTTAAATTTATTTATGACATTTTTTATGTCAGATGGAGGTTATTATGTCTAAAGTTTCAGTTGTACTTGGTACATTTTTTGGAGATGAAGGTAAAGGAAAGGTTATAGATTATCTTTCAGGTAATGCTCAGGTTTCAGTTCGCTGTTCTGGTGGTAACAATGCAGGACATACTATTACTGTTGATGGTAAGAAATTTGCTTTTCATTTAATTCCATCACGGAATTTTGAATTCAAACACTAAAGCTATTATTGGAAATGGAGTTGTTATTGATCCTAAAGTTTTAATAGAAGAAATTAATACTTTACATGATGCTGGATATTCTACTGATAATTTATTTATTAGTAATAAAGCTCATGTTATTATGCCATACCATATTGTTTTAGATAAACTTTTAGAAGAAAATAGAGGTAATGATAAAATTGGTACTACTGCTCGTGGTATTGGTCCTGCTTATTGTGATAAATATGAGAGATGTGGTATTAGATTTGAGGATTTTGTTACTCCTAATTTTGGTGAAATAGTCAAACGTAATGTTGCTAATAAAAATAAAATTTTACAAGCTTTTGGCTATGAACCTTTAGATGCTGATAGTATTATTCGTGAATATGAGGAATATGCAAGAATATTAAAACCTTATATGAGAGATACTATAAATATCATTCATCAAAGTTTAGAAAATGATGAAAATGTTTTATGTGAGGGTGCACAAGCTACTTTACTTGATATTGATTTTGGTACTTATCCTTTTGTTACTTCTTCTAGCCCAAGTATTGGTGGCGTTTGTACTGGTACTGGTGTTAGTGCAAGGGATATCGGGGAAGTTTATGGTGTACTTAAGGCTTATTCTTCTAAAGTTGGTGCTGGTCCATTCTTGACTGAACAAGATAATGAAATTGGTGATACTATTCGTGAACTTGGACATGAGTATGGTACTACTACTAAACGTCCAAGACGTTGTGGTTGGTTAGATCTTGTTGCGCTTAAGTATTCTTGCCGTATTAATGGTTTAAGTGGTCTTGCTGTTAATCATTTAGATACTATAGGTAAACTTGATAAGATAAAACTTTGTGTTGCATACAAGCACAATGGTAAAGTTTCTATGGATTATTCTACAAATCCTACTTATATTTCTAATTGTGAGCCTGTTTATGAAGAATTTGAAGGTAATTTTGGAGATTTAAGTGGTATTACATCAAGAGATGATTTACCTGAAAATGCTAAAATTTATTTAAATCGTATTGAAGAAATTGTTAATGTACCTATAAAATTTGTTGGTACTGGTCCTGATAGAGATCATATGATTATTTGTTAGAAGGTGTGAATTTTGCCCAAAATATATTTGGAGAAGAATGTTCTTCAGGCTACTTTTGAACGTTTAGAGTTTATTTTTGATAATTTTGATAATATATATTTTAGTGTTAGTGGCGGAAAAGATTCTTCTGTTATGGTGCAACTTGCTAACATGGTAGCTATGAAAAAAAATAAAAAATTTGATGTTTTATATATCGATTTTGAAGCTCAATATAAATTAACTATTAAACATATATACGAACTAAAGAAATTATCTCGGGATAAGAGATTTTTATCATGTTGCTCTACCCATGGCTCTTAGGAATGCTGTTTCTATCTTACAGCCTAAATGGATTTGTTGGGAAGAAGAAAGTAAAGAGTTATGGGTTAGAGATTTACCTATTGATAGTATTAATATTAATAATTGTCCTTTTCCTTGGTTTAGAAAAGGGGAAGAATTTGAAGAATTTATTATTCAGTTTGCAGATTGGTATCAAAAAAAGTATGGTGGTAAGGTTGCTTGTGGAGTTGGCATTAGATGTGATGAAAGTTTAAATCGTTTTAGAACTATTGCTTTTGAAGGTAAGATTATGTATGAAGATAAACGTTGGACTACTAAAATAAGGTTTAATGATAAATATATCGATGTATATAATTTTTATCCTATATATGACTGGAAGACTGATGATATCTGGGGTGCTGTTAGCAAATTTGACCTTATGTATAATGAAGTATATGAACTTATGTATAAAAATGGTCTTAGTATCTATGAACAACGTTTGTGTCAACCATATGGTGATGACCAAAGGAATGGTTTAGACCAGTTTAAAGCTATTGAATATGAAACTTGGGCAAAGGTTGTTAATCGTGTTAATGGTGTTAATTTTGGAAATATATATTGTAGAACTTCTGCGCTACGGAAATCTTAAAACTTCAAAACCCGATTTTATGACATGGAAAGAATATACTATTTTCTTATTAGAGAGTATAGGTATTTATAATAGCGATTTAATGCTTCATTATTATAGGAAAATCAAAAAATTTGCTAATTGGTATAAGAAACGTGATGATATTGATATTTGCGATATTCCTGATGAAGCTCCAACTAAACTTGAAACTCAAAAGAAGGTTATTTCTTGGAGAAGAATTGCAAGGGCTATTGAAAAAAATGATTTCTATATGAAACGTCTTTGTTTTACTCAAACTAAAACTGATAATGATGAGCTAAGAGAATTAATACATAAATGGGATAATCTTTTAAATGAAGACACATATTCTGATGACAAAGATTTATTAAATTTTATTAAGAAAGAGGTGGTGAGTGATGATTGTAAAAATGACCAACAAGGATGACGATTTTTATACTTATATGGGCAAATTCTTCGGTTCTAGAATAATTCAAACAGAAACAAAAGACCGTATTTATGATGATAACAATAAAGAGTGGTATATTTATTTAAATCAAAATAATAAACCTTGTGCTTTTGTTTCTGTTTGTGATACTGTTATTAAAAATATTTATTCTATTAGTAATGATTATTTAAAAGAACTTCTTTTGTTTATAATGAAAAAAATCGTTGTAAGTCCTAGTATCGTTACTAAAATTTATGAAGATATTTATATTCAATGTGGCTTTCATATTAATACTTTAGATAATTATAAACATTTTATTATGATTAGAGGTGAGGGTTAATGGCTGAAATTGAATTTCCTGTTTTAAATGTTAAAATGGTAGATATTAATAAAGTAGTAGCAAATGATTATAACCCTAACAAGGTTGCTCCTCCTGAAATGAAGCTATTAAAACACTCTATTGAAGAGGATGGATATACTCAACCTATTGTTACCTATTATGATAGTGATAAAGATACTTATATTGTTGTTGATGGATTTCACAGATATAGATGTGCAAAAGAATATTTTCATTTAAAGGAAATTCCTGTTGTTACTATTAACAAGGATTTAAGTAATAGAATGGCAAGTACTATACGACATAATAGAGCAAGAGGTACTCATCAAATTATCGATATGTCTAAAATTGTTATTGACCTAAGCAATAACGGTTGGTCTGAAGCAGAAATTTCTAAGCATTTAGGTATGGAGTTAGATGAGATTATTAGACTTAAACAAGTTAGCGGATTAAAAGAAGCATTTGCAAATCATATTTTTAGTAAATCTTGGGAAGAATTTGAAGATAATCTAAAAAAAACTACTTAAGATGTTTTTTATACAAGCTGTACACCTAGCAAAAGTGGATTTTTTCCACATAGGCTAGGTATACAGCTTGTTTTAACTAATAAATACTATTTATATTTCAGTACATTTTTAATAAAAAGTTAATGGGAGCAACAAATGCTCCCATTTAAAATCCTATTTATCTTTTATTTTTTTCTTATTAATATTAATGGTGTTAGTTCTTTTCCTTGTCCTGATGGATTATCTCTTATTAGTCCTTTTAATTCTTCATTTGATAATTCTATATCGCTTGAATGTCCTAATACTTCTTGCCCTAAGTCGTTTGCATCCACTATCATACAAGATATTCCTAAAGTTTCTTTTATTTCATTACATACTGCTTCTGGATTTTCTGGTAATCTAATTCCTATGTCGCCATATTCTTTCCATACATGATCATAAAATCCATCAAGTCCACTTACATCTTGACCTACTATTTCATAAAAAACTCCTTTTTTACCAAATAGTTTTGTTACAGCACTTGCAATACTTGCCCATAGTACTCTAAATAGTCCTACTGTATTTATTGCGTATTGCATTTTTATTGTTTCTCCAACTCCTACTCCTGTTGTTGGATGTGATGCGAATTTTGATAATAATTTTGCCCAAAATCCTATTTTTATATCTTCTCTTTTTACTATTCTATTTTGGCATAGCGCTATTATTTTTTCACTACTTGAAATAATATCTCCTTCTTGATATATTGGTAAAACATATTCTCTGAATACATCTATGTATGATTCTCCTTGTTTTACAAATCTTGTTTTTATTGCATGTCTTAAATATGTTTGTCCATTTACTTCAATTTCTACATTTTTTCCTTCATTTGCATAAAATTCCATACTTCTTCCTCCACTTGTAATATTTTTTTGATTATTACATATACTATATATTATCTCTTTATTTAAAATTATACAATATTTTATACAAATTTTTAAGATTTTTTTATAAAGTCTTGACATCTTGCAAAAAACATATTATACTATGAAAGTACATCGCGAGGTGGAGCAGTTGGCAGCTCGTCGGGCTCATAACCCGAAGGTCGTAGGTTCGAGTCCTACCTTCGCAACCAGAAATAGCAAGTCTTTTACGACTTGCTATTTTTTTTGTTGAAAAAGTATCTGAGATGAAAAGATTTTTTAAAGGGAACCAACGTGCTGGTTCCCTTTTTTATTTTACTTTTTCTAAAGGAACTACTCTTAATGTATAACCTAAT
Source organism: uncultured Clostridia bacterium (assembly GCA_948896235.1). GTDB lineage: Bacteria > Bacillota > Clostridia > TANB77 > CAG-508 > RGIG8482. The sequence continues at coordinate 417,415 of CAQUUC010000002.1, read as the reverse complement.
GGATATAATAGTTTTATTAACGTACTTGTTCCGTGGAGAATTTATTCCTTTTTCAATTCTTGCAATTGCAGGTTGCTTAACTCCGCTTTTCTCACTTAATTCTCTTTGTGTTAGATTATTCTTTTTTCTTGCTTCAATTGTTGCTTGAATTATGTCTTTCTCTAATTGTATTTCCGCTTCTTCTTCTGGTGTAATATTAAGACTTTTTCTTACTTCTTCCCATGTTAATTCTTTTTTATTCATTTAGTTTACCCCTTATTTTTATTTCTTTTAAACATTTTATTGCTTTTTTAATTTCCTTCATTGGTGTTTTCTTTGTCTTTTTTATAAAACAATTTAATAATACAAATTTATTATTTTCAATTTGTGCAAAAAGTATTCTATCTCTTAGTGGTCGTAATTCCCATATTTCTTTTCCAAGATATTTTATATATGGTTCTTTCAGTTTTAATCCATTCTTTTCTAATAAATCTATATAAGCTATTATTTTCTCAAATTTTATTTTAGCATCTTTACTATCTTTTTTCTCATTGATAATTTTTGTATATATTCATTAACTTCACTTTTATCATTGTTATTTTTATAAAATATTATTTTGTACATTTATGCCTCTTTCTATATTGTATTTTTATGATAACATATTTGTTATCATAAATCAATATGTTTTATTTTATTTTTATATTATTTTTTATTGCTTCAAATTTAGAATCTCCTATTCCTGGTACGTTTTTTATGTCTTCTATTTGTTTGAAGTTTCCATTTTGGTCTCTATAATCTATTATTTTTTGTGCTGTTGACGCTCCTATTCCTTGCAGTGTTTGTAGTTCTTCCTTACTTGCTTTGTTTATATTCACGGTTGTATTTTTAGTACTTGTTGTATTTGTTTTTTTATTTTGTTCTCTTATTCCTTCTCCACTATCGTTTGATATGTATTCTTGTGTATCTTGTTCTTCTGATGGAATTGTTATTTTTTGTCCATCTTCTATTATATATGCTAAATTTATATTAGTAATATTTGCTTTTTCTGTTAAGCCCCCTGCCTTTTCTATTACATCGGCTATTCTTGCTCCTTCTTTTATTTTTACTATTCCTGGATTTTTCACTTCTCCTGCAATATGTATTATTATTAAGTCTATTTCTTCTAGCTTGTTTTCCACATTTTCTTTGTTTTGTTCTTGATTGTTTTCACTTATTACGTCTAATTGTTCATAGCTTTCTTCTGGAATACTTATTTTATAGATGTAATATACTATTACAAATACTACTATTGCGCCTATTCCTATCACTATTGCTAATTGTTTTTTATTTAAGTTTATCATTGTTTTCTCTCCTTTTCTCTTTACTATTTATTAAGTTTTTCTTATTGGGATTGATATTTTATAGGTTTTAATGTAAGATATTTATATCATTTTTATTTTAAGAGGTTTGTTATGAAATTAAAAAAATTATTTTTACATACATTAAGTATTTTTATCGTTATTCTTCTTTTGTTTTCTACTTCTTTTTGTTTTGCAACTACTGAAAATGACTCTATTAATGTAGCTGCTCCTGTTGCTCTTTTAATGGATGCAAATACTGGTAAAATTCTTTATGAAAAAAATGCTTATGAAAAAGTGTATCCAGCAAGTACTACTAAAATTATGACTGCTATTCTTGCTCTTGAAAACAGAGAACTTTCTCATATTGCTAAAGTTAGTTATAATTCTATTTTTACTGTACCTATTGGCTATGCTAATGCTAATTTACAACTTGATGAAGAACTTACTATTGAACAACTTTTAAAGGTTCTTCTTATTCCTTCTGCTAATGATGCTGCTAATGTTATTGCTGAAGATATTGGTGGAAGTGTTGAAAGTTTTGCAAGTATGATGAATACTAAAGCAAGTGAAATTGGTTGTACAAATACTCATTTTGTTAATCCAAATGGTGTTCATGATGAAAATCATTATTCTTGTGCTTATGATCTCGCTCTTATAGGAAAATACGCTATGAGAAACGAAACTTTTAGAAATATTGTTTCTACTGTCAGATATACTTTGCCTGTAACTAATAAATACGATAAGGCTGATAGAATTTTCCTTACTACTAATAAGCTGATTAATGAAAAAAGTGGTCAATTTTATAAATATACTACTGGTATTAAAACTGGATATACTGATGCTGCTAAGAATTGTATTGTTGCAAGCGCTAAAAAGGATGATATGGAACTTATAGTTGTTATTATGGGGGCATCTAATGATAATAGTTCTAGTAATAAATTTATTGATTGTGTAACTTTGTTTAATTATGGGTTTGAAAATTATTCTTATAAAACTTTATATTCAAAAAATAGTGTTTATAAGGTTATAACTCCTAGAAATGCAGATAGTAAATCAAAAGATTTAAATGTTCTTATTGAAGATGATATTAATGTACTTTTAAATAAGACTGATTATGATACAAATTTTGTTCCCACAGTTAATTTAGATAGTAAGCTTAAAGCTCCTATTACAAAAGGTAGTGTTATTGGTACAATTTCTTATGATATTTTACGGTATTAACTATACTACAAATTTAATTGCTGGTCAAGATATTGAAGCTAATTCTATTTTTTCTATTATTTTAAAAATTATTTTAGTGGTCTTCGCCATTTTAATTTTGAAGTATATTTTGAATTTAATTAATTCTAATAAAAAACGTAAAAAAAGAAAAAAGAAAACTTCTAAACAGAATAGTAGTTCAAGCTCACCTTATAGATTTAGATATTGATAAAAAAACCTCCACAATCAATTTGCGGAGTTTTTTTATTATTTAGAATTAGGAACTGCATTATATAATTCTTCTAATTTATAATTTTGTCTTTCTTTTTCTGTGAATATATGAACTACTATATCACCATAGTCCATTAATATCCATTCAGTGTTATATCCTTCTATTTTGTTTGGATATATTTCTTCTTTTTTTAGTTCTGTTTCTACATTATCTGCTAATGCTTTTATATGTGTTTCTACAGTTCCACTTGCTATTACAAAATAATCTGCAAGTGTTGTTTTTTCTTTTACATCTATTGTTGTTAGTTCTATTGCTTTTTTATCATCTAATAATTTCACTATTTTATTTAGTAATCGATTTTCCATTTTTACCTCCTTCTATCTACTTTTTGTTATTATTTTTTGTTGTTATATTAGTAGATTTCTTTGTATTTATTGTGTTTGTGCTTTTTTTAGTTGTTGTATTTGTATTATTAGTAGTGTTAGTATTTACTATATTTCCTTCACTTTCTTTTAGTTGTTTATCTTTAAATAATTCTTCTACTATTTTTTTAGTTTGATTTTTATTTACTGTATATATCCATACTCCATTACATTTTTCTGGCGTTCCTGGTAATGTTCCTGTTTGTAAATTTTCTGTATTAAAGCTTACTGCATATGGTAAGTAATCTTTTATGGTATCAAAGTTCATATTTGTTTTTATGTTATTGAATGTTATTTGAGCTATTTTTGTTATTTTTAATAAGTTTTCTGGTCTCATTGTTTGTTTTATGGTTGCTTGAATAAATTCTCTTTGTGTTCTCATTCTTCCTATATCGTTGTCTCCATATTCATATGGATATGAAGTTCCATCATTATTGTGTCTAAACCTTACTAACCATTCTGCTTGTTCTCCATTTAATTTTTGGTATCCTGCTTTTAAATTTATGTGTAAGTTTTGTGTTACATCATCATACAACATATCAATTGGTACGTCGAATTCTACTCCTCCTATTGCATCTACTAACTCTACAAGTGCGTCTGTATCTATTATTACATAATTATTTATTTCTATTCCTGTTATATCTTCTATTGCTTTTACCATTCCATCTATGTTTTCGCCATTTCTATATACTGCATTTATTTTATAACTTGCTGTTGCCTTTGCTTTGTTTTTTCCTACATACGTATCTCTTGGTATTGATAATAATGATGCTTTTTGTGCTTTTGGATCATATGAACATACCATAATGGTATCTGCTAATTTATAATCTTCTTCGCATCCACTAATTCCTACTATTAAAAAGTTGATTTTATCTAAATCTTTTAATGTGTTTTCATCATGTCCTACTGCTGCTGCTACAAACCCTTGTAGTCCTCCACCATTTTTCATTACTCTATATGCAAAAGTTCCTGCAAATGCTAATATTGCTATTAATAATATTACTAAAATTATTTTAAATATTCTCCATCCAATACTTTTCTTTCTTCTTTGTTTACGTTCTTGTTTTGTATTTATTTTTCTATTTTTTTTCATATTACTATTTGATTCTTGTTTCACTTTTATTTTTCCTTTCTTACTCATATGTACTAAATGATTTAATATTATCTTTATATTGTTTCTAGTATAACAAAACGAACAATAAATATCAATATTTATTGTTCGTTTATTTTAATTTTAAGAAATTGTTAAGGATTAATTATGTTATATTTATTTGAAGAAAAACATTAATATTATATTGTTATTGTATAACATTTTTGTTAATATTGTATCATTTATTATTCCTAAGACTGTATCTTTATCCATTATTGGTAATATTAAGCTTATAATAGTAAGTATTACATATATTAGTATAATACCTCTTAATATTCCATATATTATTCCTCCTGCTTCATCAAATTGTTTTATAATAGGAAGTTCTGATACTGCTTCTAATATTACTTTTGCAAATAGTAACAATAATCTAGTTACAGTATACAATGCTATTATGACTATTAAATTTATTAAGCTTTTAGATAATTCTTTTGCAACTGTGCTTACTACTGCATCTTTGGTATTATCTACTGCATTAGATATTTCTTTATTTATATGGCTTACTATTACATTTGGTAGATCTGTTTTTTCTTCTTTTATTTGTCCCTCTTCAATTTCTGCAGATGATAGTTTTTCAGTTATTGTATTTTCTATAGCTTTTGCAAATTCTGTATTATTTATTATAAGATTTGAAATTGGTCTATATAGTATTAGAGTTATAATTATTGCTATTATAAATGATAATATTTTGAATGCTACTTCTATTAATCCTTTTTTATATCCCAAAAAGGTACTTAACAATAAGACTGATATTACTATTAAATCTATAATAATCGCCATATTATCCCCCTTTCTATTTTTTATAGGCTTGTTATTTCAACTTTATCTTTAGAATATATAATTCCTGCGATTTGTTCTGCAAGTACTATATCTTGTACTTCTCTTTGTGAAATATATCTTTTTATAAGCCATCCATTAGTATTTATGAAGTCTATTCTACTTCCTAAGTTTAATGCTATATTATCACCTTTACTTTTCAAGTCTTTTACTGTACCTTCTGCCGTATATAGGTTTTCTTTCTGCGTTCCGTGTATTTTTCATAATTATTTGTGTATTTGTACTAAGTAATCCTGTCGTTTTTTCTATAGCATATGCTGAATAGTTGTTTAATTCCACACTTGCAAAGGTTACCTTTTTCCCTGAATATGATATATTTTCGCTTTCATTCTCTCCAAATAATATATGTATTCCATCATCATATGAAATTAGTAAATTATTTTTATCTTGATATTTAATATCTGTAATTAATTTATTTGCATCTGCATTATATGTATATGTTACTGAATTTGTTGGGTCTGTAGCTGCTTTTTCTATTGATATTACTTTTATGTTCGATTGTATAAGTGTTCCAGATGTATTTATTTCTGCTATACTTAAATATTTATTATCATTTGATATAGAAGTATCTATCGCTGTTGTACTAGATAAATAAGTTTTAAATAGTTCTTTTCCTGCCTGACTGTATGTTGAAATAATTGCTTTATAACTTCCTCCAGTTATTATTACTGATACATAACCATTTTTGTTTACATCTATTTTTTGTATTTCACCTTCTACTTCTGTTTGCCATAAAAGGTTTGATTCTGATATTAAATATATATTTTGTCCATTTTTTTCTGCTATTGCTAGAAATCTATTGTTGGATGCATATAATGGATTAGTTATTTTTATTTCATGTTCATATTCTTTTTTCCCTGAACTTGAATATGTTGTTAATATGTTTTTATTTAATATTGTTATGTATTTATTATATGCATAAATACTTGGGTTTTCAAGTGAGGATATGTCTATACTTGCCACATTATTTTGTATTATTTCTTTTCTTAATATATGTCTATCTATAAAGGTTCTAAAACTTATATTTCCTATATAAAATGCTATTCCTAATATTAGTAATATAATTAATATTACAGTTCCTATTATTATTGTTTTCTTTTTTAGCTGTTGATTTAATATTATTTTTTTCATATTTTTCGCCCCACTTTTTTCTATTTATTTTATATCAGTTTTTTTCTTTTTTTTCAATAGGTTTTGGTATGATTATTTTTGATTAAAAACAATATTTGTAATATTCCAAGTAATCCAAATATTGGATAAAGACTGTTTATTAGATTAGAAAATCCTATTTTAGATACTAGTATTCCACTTGTACACATTATAATGGCTATTTTTTTATATTTTTTAGGATTATCTATGTAATTTTCTAATATGCTATATCCTGCTGATATACTTGATGTAAATATTGCGACTAATATTATTCCTCCATATATAAGTTTATATATTTTTCCACTCATTCCAGCTACATACACTGTTGGTAGTTCCAACTTATTTATATCTATATCTACTTTTAATATTAATCCATATATTGATATTGCAAGTATTATTAATGTAATTATTACTAATATGCTTATAACTTTCATTTGGTCATTGTTTTTTACATATTTTTTTAACGTTATTACTATTGGTATTAGAGTTATAGAATTATAACTTGAATATAATATTGCACTATATATACTTTTTAAATAATTAGGCTGTACTATTTTATTATTAATGTTTTCAAAGGCACTTATATTTTTTGTAGCAAGTATTATGATGAATATTATTAAAACTGGTATTAATATTGTATTTATTTTTATTATCCCTTCTATATTTCCCATAAATGTTATATAACATAATGCTATTATTGTTATTGTTCCGGACTATATTAGGTATACCTAATTCTTGTGAAAAATATGCACTAAAGCCTGCTACCATTACATAAAAAGATAATAATAAAAATATATTTATTATTTTTTTGGTTATTTCATTAATTTTTCCTATTCTGTTTATATGTTTTGAAAAATCTGCATAGTTTTCTATATTGTTTTCTTTTGATATTTTTAAAGTTTTATATACTATTATTCCAATAACTATTTGCGAAATTATTATTCCTACTATTCCATTTATTCCATATATTCCAAAGAATAGATATATTTCTTTTCCGTGATGCAAACCCAGCACCTATTATTGTTCCAATAATTACAAATAAAACTTTTAATATGTCTTTCATAGTAAAACTCCTCATTTTAATATATGAGGAGTTTTTGGTTTTATTAATTTTATTTTTTTCTTCTTCTAACAATCCATATTACTATACCTATTATAATTATTAACATAGGAAATATCGTTATTAATATTTTTATTATTCTATGTTGTGCTTCTGTTGCTGTATATGTTATTAATCCTGTGTCTTTTCTTATTGATATTGTGTCTTCTCTTTCAGTTAATTCTGCTATTGTATTTAAAATATAATCTTTGTTATTATAAAACTGCATTGGATACAAAGTACTATTTCCTACTGTTATTGGATAATCTACTACTAGTAAATTGTTTGCAAGTAAATACATTTCTGCTTCTTTTTTATTTTCTTCGTTTTCATCATTTACTATTTTTGTTAGTTTTGTTCCTATTATAAAGCTTCCTTCTTCGTCTCCTGCAATTTTTGAATTACTTCCATTTGATAATTCTTTTCTAAATATTGCAGTTTCTCCTGTTGTTAAGATGTTTTTAGCTGTCACATTTAAAGTTTCTAAGGTTTCATCATCTGCTAGTGTTATTTTTGTCGAATTTATTAATAATATTCCTCCATCTGTAGCTATATCTTTTGTTGCATTAGTGTAAGATATATTTGGTATTATACAGTTTGGAGCTGATAATGCCATTTTATTTGCATCTTGTTCTAATATTATTCCCTCATCAAATTTTGCTCCAAATAGGTCCAGTATTTTTTGAAAATTTGATAGATTTAGATTTGTTCCAGTTGGATCATTTAACCATAATATTTTTCCACCATTGTTTATGTATTTTGTGATTATTTCTACTTCACTTTCAAGAATATCTTTTTGTGGACTTGCTATAACCAATAGGCTTGCATCTTCTGGAATGCTTCCTTTTATAAGTAAATCTAAATTTTCTAAATCATTTATCTCATTTTCTAGATATGCTTTTAACATTGTCATATCTGTATTTATTCCATATTCTCCATGTCCTGTTAAGAAATATATTTTAGGTTTTTTTTCAAGTGTTAAGTTTACTATTGCGTTTGTTATTTTTTCTTCTGATACATCTATTTGACTATATGTTGTGTAATCATATGTGTATAGTTCATCTACTAGTATTATTTTGTTTTGATTTTTTGCCTCTACAATAATTACTTGTGTTTCGTCTGCTAAACTATATTTATTTTTTATATCTACTCTATCTTGTATTTTTTCTATTGTTTCATATTTTATTTTTTCATTTTCTCTATTATATTGCTTCATTAAATCATTAAGTGCTGTGTTTTCATCAAAGCCTATTAAATATATTTTTACTTCATCTTCTATATTTTTTATTTGATTTATTGTACTTTCAGATATTGTATAAAGTTTATTTTTTGTTACATCTATATCTATTAGCTCTAGTTTTTGTATTAATATATTTATTCCTATAAATATTGCAAATAGAATTAATACAAGCATTATCGTTTTAGTGGTATCTCGTAACCATTTTTTCTTTAATGTTTCTAATATGTTTTTCATGTTTTCACCTTCCTTTATTTCATACTCTTTTTTCTTTGTAGTACTATAATAGTAAGCAATACAAAGAATATTGTAAAGGTTATATATGTTACTATTTCTTCTATTGCAATTAATCCTGATGGGAATTTGTCAAACATGTTTATTAATGATAATGGTTCCAGGATTGGACTAAAATTTGGCAAAAACCAGGTTATTATAAAAAATCCTATTGTTATTACTCCTGCAATTATTTGATTTTCTGTTATGCTTGATGCAAACATTCCAAAGGATATGTATGCCATACTTAGCATTAAGAAACCCAGTAGTGTTACAAGTATTGTTTGTATATGTGGTGTTCCAAAGAAATATAGTATTGCAAGATAGAAAAGTGTGCATATTTCTGTTATCAATACTACAAATAAACTTGCTAAAAATTTTCCCATAACTATACTAAATATGCTTTTTGGTGATGTGTATAATAATTGTTCTGTCCCAAGTTTTCTTTCTTCTGCAAACATTCTCATTGTTAAAATTGGTATTATAAAGGTTAAAATTGTTGATGCAGAATAAAACATGTTCTCAAATTGTAAGCTTCCATATTCTACAACGTCTAAATAAAAGAACACACTACACATTGCTAAAAATAATCCGTATAAATACATATCCTATTGGTGATAAAAAATAGGTTTTTGTTTCTTTTTTAAATACTGCCCACATTAGTTTTCTTCCTCCTCTTTTTGTTTTTCTGCTATTAGTTTCATAAATGCATCTTCTAATGTTGCTTCATTCTTTTTTAATTCAAATATTGTTATATTATTTTTTGCATATTTTTCAAATATTTCTTTTCTTATATCTTGATTTTCATTAGCTGTTATTATATATTCTTTTGTTCCATCTTCATTGTCTTTTACTAATTTTATTTCTCTTATTTCTTTTATTTGTCTTGTTACTTCTTCTATTTTCGTTTCTTTATCTTCTACTGTTACTGATAATTGATTTTGTTTTTTTACTTTTTCTTCTAAATTTTTTGGTGTATCTTGGGCTATTATTTTTCCAGAATTTATTATTATTACTTTATTACATATTTGGCTTATTTCTGATAATATATGTGAACTTAAAATAATTGTATGTGTTTTTCCTAATTTCTTTATTAGATTTCTTATTTCTGTAATTTGTTTAGGATCTAAACCAACTGTTGGCTCATCTAATATTAGTATTTCTGGATCTCCTACTAATGCTCCTGCTAGACTCACACGTTGTTTATATCCTCTTGATAAGTTTTTAATTAGCTTGTTTTGTACATCTTGTAAGTCTGTTTGTTCTATTACTTTTTGGACTTTATCCTTTTTTTCTTTTGTGGTAACTTCTTTTAAATCTGCCATATAGCTTACAAATTCTTTTACTGTTAAATCATTATATAGTGGTACTCCTTCTGGCATATATCCTATTTGTTTTTTGGCTTGTTTAGGGTTTTTTAGAATATCATATCCTCCAACTTTTATTTCTCCTTCAGTTTGTTCTATAAATCCTGTTATCATATTCATTGTAGTACTTTTTCCCGCTCCATTTGGTCCAAGCAATCCTACTATTTCCCCTTTTTTAATATTAAAGCTTATATTGTCTACAGCTATAAAGTTACCATATTTTTTGCTTACATTTTTTATTTCAATCACTTTGATTCCTCCTCAAAATCAGAAAATTTTGTACTATTCTTTTTCACTTTTTTATATCACGTTATTTTTTTGTTTACAAGCAAATTCTTAACAAGTTACATTGTGTTCACAAAATTTTCACAATGCTTACGGAATTAAGATTTAGCCTTGTGTTGTAATTTGATGAATTTTGTATAATTTTTTAGTTTTAGTTTTCAGATACTTCTTTAAATGAATGAATATTTTATTTTTTATTACATAGTTATTACTAGGTGATAAAAGTGGAATTTTTATATCCTTTATTTATGGCTTTTAGTCTTGTTTTTATAAGTGAACTTGGTGATAAAACTCAGCTTTTAGTTTTATCTTTTTCTTCTAAAATGAAGAGTTTTACTATTTTGCTCGGTGTTGCTCTACGGTTCATTTTTTAGCCATGGTGTTGCTATTTTATTTGGTAGCGTTTTAGGTAATCTTGATAATTTATGGCTTCATACCGTTTTAGAAGTTATTACTTATGCTTCTTTTTTGTTTTTTGGTATTATTACTTTAATGCATAAAGAAGAAGATACCAATTCTTCTACAAAATCTGGTATCTTACATAAAATTTCTAATTTAGCTATTGGCTATGTTTTTATTATTGCTCTTAGTATTGCTGTTGGTGAACTTGGCGATAAAACTTTTCTTGCTTCATTAGGACTTGGTATAGAGTTTCCTAATGTTAAGATTTTTTTGATTTTAGGTGCAATTTTAGGTATGGTAGTGAGCGATGCTATTGCTATTCTATTTGGTAAGTTTTTAACTAGTAAGGTTTCTAGCAAATTTATGAATATTTTATCTGGTATTATTTTTCTTTTATTTGGAATTGTCGGATTTATTGGATTTTTATTTTAGTTTGGTTTAAAAAGTTCTCAAAGTTGAACCTTTGAGAACTTTTTAATTTTTAATAGTTTTTTATATTTATATCTTTCAAAACTTTTTCAAATAATTTTTTTGTAGTTGGGTATGTAATTTTTTGTACTGCTTCTTCAATTGGTATCCATTTTATATTTTTTACTTCACTTTCTTGTGCTTTTATTTCTCCTCCAACTTTTTTAGCTATGAAGAGTACTACTTCTTTTTCTACGCCTGTATCTGTAATATATTTTTCTGTATATCTTTTTTCTACATTTATTTCTACATCTAAATTTGTTTCTTCTTTAACTTCTCTTAATGCTGTATCAAATTCTGTTTCGTTTTCTTCAATATGTCCTTTAGGAAATCCCCAATGTCCTTTTGTTTGATGTATTAATAAAACTTTATTATTTTCTATTATTATACAGCCACATGATTTTTCTTTTTTCATATTTTCTCTCCATATTCAAATTTTGAATTTATTTTATCATATGTTTTTATAATATTCTACCATAATTATATTATTTCAATTGCATATTTTTTGTTAAATATCTATCTCATTTTCCTTTAATGTTGGAAAGTCTTCTAAATGAGATAATGATAATTTATCTGGTAATGAAATGTTTTTAGCAATTTCTGCTGCCTCTCTTCCTGCTGTACGTCCATATACAACAACTGTTGCAAGTGCATTTCCCATTAAACGATTTTCACCATCTATTCCTCCACTTACTTCTCCTACGGCAAAAAGATTTGGAATATCTGTCATCCCTCTAGAATCAATTTCAATGCCTCCAAGTTGATAATGAATAGTAGGATATATCAATATAGCATGTTTTGTAATGTCAATTCCATATGACATATATTCTTTGTATAGTCTAGGTAGTTTTTGCTTGATTGTTCCTTCACCATGAATTTTATCTATCAAAGGGGTTGCTAGCCAAACTCCTGAGTTTCCACTTGGAGTTTTAATACCTTTGTAATTATTAACTTCTGACATAATAATCTTAACAATCTGATCTCTGTTTCCCATAGTTTGTAATGGTTCACCGTTTTTGTTAAATAATAATGCACCCAATGAACGTGCTTTTTCACTAACTAATTTTCCTGCTAAATTAACCGGAAAAGCTCCTCCTGTTGGATGATATTGAATAGCTGCTGGTTCTACTAATCTTGCCCCTGCATGATATGCCATTGCTAATCCATCCCCTGTAATACCTTTACAATTAGATGTATTAAAATTATTATATCCTAAACTTCCTGATCCTCCAGTAGCAAGAACTATTGATTTAGCTTTAACTAATTTATATTCTCCGTTTTTATTTTTTTCATCATTTTGTCTAAATATTACACCTGCTGCATTTCCATTAGAATCTTTTACTATTTCCTTGACATCTGCATATTTTTTTATAGTAATTAATCCTTGTTCTTTTAATTCCAAAATTCTATTAGATAATGCTTTCATTATAGCAGCACCTGTTGTATCTCCAATTGCATGTAATCTTTTTTTTGAAGCTCCACCTGCTAATAATGGTTCTTCTTTAAAATTAACTCCTAAATCTGATAACCATTTTAATGCTTCTGGTGCTTCACTAGTTAATTTCTTGACTAGTTCTGGATTATTTTTATTGTGCCCACTTTCCATCGTATCTTCAAAGTGAATATCTACAGAATCATCTGCTTCTGTAACTGCTTGAATTCCTCCTTGTGCTAAAATGGTATTAGATTGACCATATTTTTCTTTTGTTAATATTAAAATATGTGCTCCCTGTTCTGCTGCTTCAATTGCTGCACATAATCCTGCTCCTCCACTCCCAACAACTACTACATCTGTTTCAGAGTCGATATTTGTTAAATCAAATCTTTTTATATCTTCTGCAATTCCTTCTTCTAAACGTGCTCTTAATTCGATTGGAACATATTCTCCCTTATTCTTTCCTAGTCCTAATGGTACTAAATTTCCAATTGGTGCTGAACTTGATTCTGTTTTTAAATTTTTTGATTCTTCTACTTTCGTAAATTTTTCTAAATTATCTAAAAATATTCTTTCTGATTCTATCATTTCTTTTGTATAAGGACATTTTACATCTTTCATACATATATCTCTCCTATTAATTCTAGTTTTGTTCAGCTTCTATCCTTTTATTTCTAAAATAAAGAACAATATCTGTGCTAACCATTAATATGTTTGGAATATAAAACCAGAATGCTAAATTTAAGTTATGTGAAATTAATTTTGAAATAATACCACAAATATATCCTAAAGCAATACAAAATAAAAATAAAATGCTTTTTCCTTTCGTTGATTTAGAAGTATAGGATTTATAAATTGATAAAGGCCATGATACTCCAAATCCTATTATCATCATCATTTCTAATATTTCTGCTAGTAGTTCCATATAAATTTCTCCTTTCAATACATTAATATACATAATTGTATCATAATAATTAAAAAAGTGTCAAAAATATTTGTATTTTTCTTTAAAAATTATATGCTTGTATTTATTGCATATTTTTTTGTTAAAGTGTATAATAGTTGTAATTTACAATGATGGAGGTTTTTATGACTAGTAAACAAAGAGCATATTTACGTGCTTTAGCAAATAAATTAGATTCTATTTTTCAAGTTGGTAAGAATGGGCTTAATGAAAATTTAATAAAGCAAGTAAATGATGCTTTAGAAGCTCGTGAACTTATTAAACTTTCTGTTTTAGAAACTGCACCAGATGAGAATTATTCTATTGCAAATGAGCTTGCTTCTAAAACTAATTCTATTTTAGTCCAAATTGTAGGAAATAGAATTACTTTATATAGGCCTAAAAAGAAGAATTCTAAAATAGTTTTACCTGATTAGGAGTTTTTATGGTTTATATTAATGAAGAAAAAATTAAAAATATTCATTTAAATAATAATAATTTTTATGTTGTTATGGATTTTGATAAAACTATTACTACTAATGTTGGTACTGATTCATGGACAATTCTTCAAAATCCTACTATTATGAATCCTAATTTTTATAAGGATTCTTTATTGTTATATGAAAAATACGGCCCTTTAGAACTTGATTATACTCTAGATAACATCACCAAAAGTAATTATATGAAAGAATGGTATTTTAAAGTTATGGATTTAACTCATTTTTATGGACTTACTTATGATAAGCTTTTAGCTTGTGTAAAAGCTGGTGATATGTCTTTTAGAGATGGTTTTAAACAATTTTTAAATGATTTACACAGGTATAATGTTCCTGTTATTATTTTATCTGCTGGAATTGGTAATGTTATTGAGGAATTTTTAAAATTAAATAACTGCTTTTATGATAATGTTCATATTATTAGTAATTTTATTAAATTTGAGGATAATAAAATGTTACCTTTTAATGACGATATCATTCATACATGTAATAAGTCTATTAATAAATTACCTGATTATGTTAGTAAAGAAATTAAAAATAAAGATTATATTCTTTTGTTTGGTGATTTAATTGAGGATTTAAATATGGTTCATAAAGAAGATTTAAATAGAACTATTTCGTTTGGTTTTTTAGAGAAGAATATTGATAAGAATTTTGAATTTTATAAACAGAGTTTTGACGTTGTCTTGACTAATAATTTTTCTTTTGATGATGTTACTAAAATTTTAAAAAGCAGTTTTTAAAAACTGCTTTTATTGTATGTATTAATTTATCATATCTCTTAAATAATGTTCTTTTCCAAATTCATCTGTGTATCTTAAGTTTGGAAATGTTTTTTCCATTTTATCATTTGAAAATAATTTTTCTTCTATGTAGTATTTTAATTTTGTTTGATTTGTATTTTCTATATTATAATATTTTGCCAAAACTCTATCTTGATATGTATTTATTGCCCATACTGTTGCAATACAGTCTATTATTAGTAATATTATTATGCTTATATTTAATGGTTTTAAATTTGGTATTTTATTTATTATTTTATCTATATATGGTTTTACAAGTTTTATTAATATTACTGCAAGCATTCCCCAAAATATAGAGTATCTTATACATATTCTTCCATTTAAATTTAAATCTACATATGCATAGTCCCAAAACCTTACTCCATAGATTGCTTCTAGTATATAACTTAATAAGTATTCTATAATGTTTCCCATTATACTTCCTATTATGAATAATTTTGTTGGATTATTTTTGTATTTTTCTAATAGTATTATTAGTATTGTTGCTCCAATTCCATATACTGGACAAAATGGTCCCCATATTAATCCTTTTCTGCTTTCTATAACTCCTGTTGTTAAATAACAAAATATAGTTTCTATTAGTAATCCAATTATGCTAAATATTATTGTGTACCATATGATTTGATGTACTAATTTTTTACTTGTTTCGTTTTCCACATTTTTCTCCTTTTTGTTCTTTTGCTTTAACATTTTACTATATTTTGTGTATAATTACTATAGTTTTTTAATTTTTTTGACTAGATTTATTGACATTGTATATCTTTTATGCTATTATAATTATTGTATCTATGGGTCAGTAGCTCAGTTGGATAGAGCACAGGCCTTCTAAGCCTGGGGTCGGGGGTTCGAATCCCTCCTGGCTCACCACTATTTTCAAGGGTTTTAAACTCTTGATTTTTTTATTTTAGCTAAACATCTAAAAAGATATCTAAAAAAGTTTTTTATTAGCATAAAATTAAAAAGTGATAAATGACTTACCACTTCTATATTTCATAGTTATACTTCTTTATTCCCATCTTTTCTATTGCATCTATAATTTCATTTTTTCCTTCCTCTATATTAATTGCCAAAATAAGATTTCTGCTTGTTCTTGTTAATGCCACATATAGATAATTCAACTCTTTGTTTCTACCTGTCTTTTTCATTAATAAGTAATCCGACATTGACTTATTAACTATAAACATGCATTCTTCTGCTTCTAGTCCCTTCACTTTATCAATGCTATGTACATTATATTTAATACTACTACTTGACATTTGATTAATCAATGCGAAATAGTCTTCTGCTTCCAATCTTCCTAAATTATATTTATCTAAAAACTCTTTTTTCAAATTTTTATTTTGTGATAGTATTTGCTTTAACTCTATTTCCTTCTCATATAGATACGCGTCTTCATCATCTCCATATGGCATTATTTCAAGTAACTTTTCTTTTAAGGCTTGTGGCATTATATTTTTCTTTTGTCCGGGTTTCAAATAATTCATCCTTTTCTTTAATATAAATAAGTCCGTTATTTTCTTTTACCTTACTAAATATATTATCAAATTCTTTATCTTTAACATCTATATATGATATACTACCTTTTTCGCTATTTTTTGATATTTGTCTTTGATTTTCAGGACAGTATAAATTTGATATTTGCACAATTTCATTTGGTAATCTATGTGTTATGTTTTTATATGGCAACATTTGAAAATTTATTACTTCTCCTCTTTCAACTTTTCTTATAAAGTTTTCTAGAACATGGGGATATTTAATTGCCTGCTTTGGATCTCCTACCATGTAGATACTTATATTTTCAGAAGCTAATTTTTCTATAATTTTTATAACATCTTCATCTAAATCCTGTGCTTCATCAATATATATTGCTCCTATACTAGCTATAAAATGTTCTAATATATTTTTTCTCTTTGTAATTTGTTTTTTAGTTTGACTTATATTTCCAACGAGTATCTGTTTCGCTACATTTAAAACAATTTCATTATGAATGATCCCCTTGTCTTGTAATTTACTAATTATAAATCTTTTCTTTTTAGCTTCGCTAGGCAATGAGGTTGATACTGCTTTTGTATATTTTCTTTCTAAAATATAATTGCTATATGGATATATAAGCTCATTTAATAAAAAAGTATGTATTGTTAATATTTTTATATTATCTGGAATATATCCTCTTTGTTCTTTTATGCTATCTTCAATATTTTTTCTAGCAAAATTAGTGTAAGTAATAACATAGATATTTTTATTCTCTTGAATTTCTTCGCTTAAAACTAGTTCTGATAAATCATGTGTTTTTCCAGCACCTGCTCCAGCTATTAGTATTTTACTTGCTACATACTCCATCTATAATCTCCTTTATATAAGTAGGAATTTCTATCTTAATTTTGTTATCTAATATGCTATTACAAATTTTAAACATATTTTCTGTTTTATTTTTGTTATCTGTCATATAATCTTCAAGTTTTGTATCTTTCAATTCTTCCTGAAATAAATCTTCTAAAACTTGTCTATTATTTCCTTGATTAATTAAAGCATCTTCAAAAGTATATTCTGTTTCTTTTGTTGTTCTTACAAAAATATTTTTTCCATCATCATATTCATCGTGTTTTTTCTTTGCTTTAGGTTGATTATCATAATCTCTTACCACTCCGATTTTTTTATCTGTATCTTGATTTATTACTTTCCAGATATCTAAAAATTTAGTATATCCTTTTCCTGTAACAATAACTTCTGCCATATTTAAATTCTTATTTTCTTGTTGCAAGTATGTGTTTATATACATTTCTTCTGTTGGTCCTTCTACAAGTATAACTCTTTTAGATAATAAGATCTTTAAAATATCAAAATTAGGTCTTTTAGCTAAATATTTACTCATATCACTATATTGTGAAAAACTTATTGGTTGATTATCTTTTAGTAACACAACATTTTCAAATTTTAGTTTATTAATAATATTATAATTGTGTGTAGTAATAATTCCTTGTACAAAATCTTCTGTTTCTATATTCTCTAAACTTTTTGTAATAAAATCTATTGCTACATTTAAATTATTGACACACATATGTGCTTCTGGTTCTTCGATTGATATCAAATTGAATTTTCTTTCTTCGTTAAGGTAATTCGTAAATAGCAAAATTATTAATAATAAATTCCTTGTTCCTAAGCCTTTTTGATATAGAAATTTTTCTCCATATGTCATATTGATATTAGAAAATATGCTTTTTAAATTTGGTGTATTAGGTCCTAATTCTAGTTTATCTATAATTTCTCTCCAATTATCAAAATCAGACTTATTAAATTTATTAAATACATCTTTATACGAATCCAAGTCTTTTAATTCGTCAAAAAACTTAATATATGCTTGATTAGCAAGATATCTATCTTGTTTACTTAAATTTTTTTCTAGTAATGAACTAACTAGCTTATACGACATTTGTTTATCCGTTTCTGAAAAGTTATCTCTTTCTGCTCCAATATAACTAATATTAAAGTTTTGAAATTTATCGAATCGTACACCTTTTCCATTATTACTCGAAATAATTTTGTATTCATACATATTTAATGGAAGTATGTAGTTTTCTCCTAAAGACTGTATAGCTATAACTTCTTGCATAAATTTTATTTCATCTTTAGGCTTAAACACATATTCCACTTCATAACAATCATTTCCTTCATTATCTTCATTTAGCCAATCACTTAATAATGCTTTTTGATATTCCGTATTTGCTTCTGTTATTTTAAGCTTTATCTTAACAACTGGTATAATAGTATTTAAATATTCTAAATTTTTATCTTGTATTGCTTGAGATATTTTAGCTTTTTGTAACTTTACATCTTCTTTAAATTTTTTTAATCTATTACTATTGATATCCGTTATTCCTAAGGTTTTAGTAGAATATTGAAAAGTATTGTTATTAAGTACTAATCTTATAGCTTCTATAACATTAGATTTTCCAATATCATTTTCTCCTATTAGAATAGTAAATTTATTTAATGGTATTTCTATATGTTCAAAATTTCTATAATTATCTATTATTATTTCACTTATATACATTTCAATTACTCCTTAATTAATCTCATTACTTATAAGTCTAGTTGCTTTAATTACATCATCATATTTTATACTCTTTGCATATAGATGCTTTGCTTGATAATCTTTCTATGAGTGAATTAAAGTTTTATCTTTTTCTATAGTATTTATAATCTTATCTATGTTTTCTAAATCTTCCATAGAATTTCTTTGTTCAAATGTAGCCTTTATTGCCTGTTTCAATATTTCTTTATCTATTTCTTGCCATTTAGAATTAACAAAGAAGTACAAATCGTAATAATCTTTCATTCTGCTATTAGCTATTTTTCTTGATAAAATCGTTTGAAGCTTTTCAGCAATAACTGTTTCTTGATTATAAGTATAAATTTCTATGTAATCATCTTCTAATAATTTTTTATATTTATATTCTATTGCTCTTGGAGTGATAATATCTCCAGTTGATATATCAATATGAAATGGAATTTTTAGATTTTCTAGATTTCCAACTAATTTTATTCTGTAACCACCATATTCTGATTCTTCTTTTATTTCTTCTATTTTTTCTAGTTTTATTTGTGTATTATCATTCAAATTAATGTTAATAAAATTGGTAATTAGTATTTCTATTTCTTTTTGCGTAAAATTTATTCCTACTATATCTGCATCTATGTCCATTGTGTTTCTTAAGTTTATACCTATAATAGATGATAGTAGTAATCCACCTTTTATGATTAAATTATCTTTATACTCTGATAAAGATAATCTTTCTAAAAATCTTTCAAACATATAATTTTGTAAAACCTGTTGTACTGTCAAGTTATTTTCTTTAGCAAAATTATTAGCTCTATCTTTTAGACTTTGAACATTTTTTATCATATAAGCACCTCCATAACATTTCTTAGTTTTTTTTCACATTTTAATTTTTTAGCGTATTCTATAGCTAGGCTAGAATGTATCTTCTTTTTTATAAACATTTCTTTTATAAATTTGTTAGTTTGCTCTTTATCTACGCCTGTTTCTTTATTTTTAATTAGATCACATAAAATTCTTTCTAGATTGTAAGATATTACTTCAAATCCTCCTGGTGATTCCACTTTAATTGCCCCCAAATATAAATTTTCTTTATTTACATAGTGAACTCTGGTATTTTTAGGCATTCTGTGTTTATTGAATCCTTTATAGGTTGTTACATCAATTAAGTCTGGTGTTCTCTCTGTTTCTCCCAAAAAGTACATTGCTGTATTATATGAAAATACTATTTTATTACTTTTTTGTTGTAGAATATAAAATTCATCTTCAAATATATCTGTTCTTATATAGATTCCTCTTTCAATTCTTTCTATTAACTCATCATTCAATAATTTATTAATATAATAATTACTAATGATATTTTCCTTAAGGAATTTACTAGTTAGTATTCCTTGACTATCTTTAATTATTTTTTTTATTTCTTCATATCTTTCCATTTTATCCTCCAACATTAAAATAATGTGCTTACATTTTATCATTCAGTAAGCACATTAGTCAACTTTTTTGTATTAGTATTATCCATTTTTTTCTTTTTATTCAATTTTGTATTTACTATCATATATTTTTTTGTACAACTAATAAGAATGCGAAATATCTATGTTTTCTCATTCCTAAATTTAATTTTTCAATTCTTAAAATATTGTAATTAGTAAGTAATTCATCATTTTTTATATCTAAAAAATTTACTTAAATTATATCACTTTTTTATTATCTTTCACTCATTTTTGCAAAATTATCTAAAAAATATCTAAAAAAATAATCTTTATTTTTGAATATTCATACTGTCATATGATATTCTTTTTTTGATAGTAAATCTTTTGTTTTTTGTAAAAGCGAAAATTAGTAAAATTTGCAAAAAATAAAATAATAGGATATAATATAAATATGCAAAGAATAATTGTGAACTAAAAAAAGGGGGGAAAATAATATGGAAAAGAAAAAAATGGAATTATGGAAAAAAATACTTATAATAGTATTGATTTTATTTGCTATATTTTTAATACTTATAACAAGAAAATTTATAATAATAAACAAACTAGCTAACATATCAAAAGAATATGCAAATAAAACCAATTATCTTGAGATAGTTTCTAGTGTACAAGGAAGTAATACATATATACGAACATTATATAACAAAGATGGTACTATTTTATCGGAAATGAAAATTATTGGTAAAACCAAGCGGTCAACAAAAAATATATACGACTACATTTACTTCATATATAAATGGCAATGATAAAATTTCTATTGTTCAAAGAGAAGAGGAAAGAGAAATAAGAGATGGATTTGAAGTAGGAAATAATTTAGTAAAGTGTGCATATAACTACTGGTTAGGCGATAATTATTTACTAAAGGCAATAACATCACGAATTACAACAACCGAATACAACAATAAAGAATGTTATAAGATAGAAACAAATGGTCTTACATTATGGATAGGTAAAGATACGGGATTAATTAATAGACAAATTAATGGTTTTGGAGTTGCAGAATTTGGTTACGAATTTGATGTAGTAAGGGATGACAATATTGTAAAACCAAGTATATAATCAATATGAAACAAAAAAAGAAGATATATATGTCTTCTTTTTTTGTTTGAAATTGCATCCGTTGTTTTTGTGGATACCGTTGACAAAATAGTGGAATATAAGTATAATATTATATACAACTGTATATTTTTGTTGTGTAATGTAGCAAAGATAGATTGTGCGAAAGGAGCGACAATATGAAGAAACTTAAAAAAGCAACAATCTGTTTAATGATGTCATTAGTTGTTTTGGCAGCATCATTTGCAGCAACCAGTGTAACAGCACAAGCAGCAGATCCGTTTTGGGGAGCAGCATACCATGATCCCGGAACAGATCACTTCACTGTCAAAATTGATGTTACAAGTAGGGTAAGTAAGATAGTCATTAAAACATGGGATTTCACAGGTAATGTGTCGATTGGAATCGATATATTTGATTCTAATGGTACGCAACTAACTGATTTGCCTGTGATAATTGGTCAAAATAAGACTACCGACCCTATATCCATTAGAACAACCGGTGCAACAGGAACCTATAGATTAGAATGCTATATGATAACTGGAGATGCAGGCGGATGGATGGGGGCATGGGTATATTAAACCTTGACGCTAAGAATTAAATTTAGTTTATCTACCTTTGCTACAGTCAGCTGAAATTGCTGAAAAAGAGTGCAAACAACTTTAATTGTTTGCACTTTTAATTATATAATAAGTAGAATAGTAAAATAAGAAAAAATAATAAGAATAAATTAAGAGGTTACTTTCAGCCGTTTCTTAATCTTTATACTAGTTGCAAAGTTTAAATACTCTTGTATTTCTCTTATAGAATTTAGAAGCCCCTGTGCTCATTCAACGAAAATCAATAACTTCATTCGATGGAATAAGTGTAATTGGTCCTTCGTAATGTACTTCTTTACATATACTAAGTACATATGCAAAAGAATTCGTCAGAACAACTTAACTTTTGCATAGAAACTGCAACAATTCCAGGCATAGAAAGTCCATTCCATTCAGTTGAGATGTTTTTTATTTATTCTATAATTTATCTATGACTATATCTTTTTAAGAATTCTTCTAATTCATTCTCATTTGCAAATATTTCTTCAAAAATATTATATAAAGTATCTGTTGATTCATATTCGCCAATTGCATAACATTTTTTCCCTAATCCATATGCAATTCCTGACTCCATATGTGCTGCTTTTCCTGCGGGTAAAACTAATAATAGATTTTTTGAACTCTTTTCTCCATTCATATCATTTTCAAATAATCTTAATACGATATCACTTTTTAAGATTAATGATTCAAATTCTTTTTGTCTTTCCTCTGGTGTTTGATTACTATTACCATAACCCCAATCTTTTTCATTTTTCAAAAAACAATAATACGATATATTATATTTATCAAACAATTCACATATTTTTAAAATATTTTCTTTATTTCTAGCTCTACCTGCTATAAAAAATTCATACTTATTTTCCATAAAATACCTACCTTTCAATTTACTGTTTTATAGTTTCTATTAAGATTATACCTATTTTTACCTATTACTTCAAGTATATCTATCAAACTATATTGCCCATATAGTTTGATAGATATGAAACTTTAGATTATTATATAAAAAGAAAACTAGGGTTTTATTACCCTAGTAAAATTGAATAAAATATATTTTCCCATTTATGGGGGCTGTAGGGGATATTTCCGTTCAATATAAGGGAAGTTTGAACATTTAGGAAACCTACTAAAAACAATGCTTACTGGGCAATTTATCTATTAATTTATCCCCTACAAGATTAATGACTCGTTCAATTAAAAATATAAATATTATGAAATAAAATTAGAATCTATCTCTTTATATTTTTATTTTCTATTTAATTTTATTTTTTGGATTTTTGGATTTTGATTTCATTATAATTTTTTCTGTTAGAAAAAAATGAAAAAAATTTTTTTGTCATTAAATTTGTTTGATTCAATATGTTTATATTTTACTACCTTTTTTTACAGATGTCAACAAAAACTTTACGACACAATTCGACAAATTACTACAGACGTAAGCATTCCGTACGATGTCTGCTACTAATGCAGCTACTAATACATATCTTATTTTTTTTATACCAACTGCACTTGTGTATAATGCTATTGTATAGAATGTTGTTTCTGTTGATCCCATGATTGTTCCTGCTATTATTCCTATTATATTATCGACCCCATATTTAGACATTATATCTGTTGCTACTGCCATTGATGCACTCCCTGAAATTGGTCTTAAGATTGCAAGTGGCATTATTTCTGCTGGTATTTTTAGTGCTGTTATTAGTGGTTTTATTATATTTATTATTAAATCTAATATCCCTGATGCTCTTAATGCTCCTACCGCTAAGAATATTCCTATTAATGTTGGAAATATGTTTATTACTACTTCAAGTCCTTCTTTGGCTCCTTCTAAAAATGTATCATATACTTTTATTTTTTCTTTTACTCCATATATTATTATTAAAAGTATTATTGCAGGAACTGCCATTGCTGATACGTAATTTATTATATTCATATTCTTTACTCCTTTACCACACTAATATTTTTTCATTAATATTTTTGCTGTAGTAATTCCAGCCATTGCAGCGACCAAAGTTGCAATCCATACTGGTATTATTATTTGGGTTGGGTTTGTAGAACCAAGTGAACTTCGTATTGCTATGACAGTTGTAGGTATTATTTGTATTGATGCAGTGTTTATTATTATAAACATTGCCATTGAATTTGTTAATGTATCTTTTTTGGGATTATCTTTTTGCAATGTTTTCATTGCTTTTAACCCAAGTGGTGTAGCAGCATTACCTAGTCCTAATATGTTTGCTACCATATTCATTGATATTTCTTTATGTACAGGATTTCCTTTTTGAATTTCTGGAAATAGTATTTTCATTATTGGGGTTAAAAGTTTAGTTAATTTATCTATTAATGTGGTTTTCTTAGCAATCTGCATTATTCCACTCCATAAACACATTGTTCCTAAAAATGTTATTGTTAATTTTACTGCACTTTCACAAGATTCAAATACTGAATTGTTTATTTCATTTACATTTCCAGTAAATATAGCATATATGTAAGATATTATTATAAATATTGGCCATAATATATTTAACACTTTTATCTCCTCATTGTTTTTTATTTTATTTTATTCTATTACTTATAAAAAAGAACTCATCAAGTTTATATTTCTACAAGATACGCTTATAGTTCATTTTTGTTTTCAAATTTTAACTATTTTTATAATATTTGTTAGTTATTTCCATTGACAAAATGCGACTTTTAGTGATATTATTGTTTATAGGAATTTGTCGAATTTTGTTGGAAATAGGTTTTATTTTAAGGAGGTTTTTTGTGATGAAATCAACAGGAATTGTTAGAAGAGTCGATGAGCTTGGTAGAGTTGTTATACCTATTGAACTTAGAAATAAATTTGGAATTTATGAAAAGGACCCTATAGAAATTTTTGTCGATGGTTCTACTATTGTTTTAAAAAAATACGAACCAAATTGTATTTTTTGTGGTTCTACAAAAAAGCTAGTTACATACAATGAAAAATTGGTTTGTTCTAAATGTGCTGAAAAAATTAATAAATTAGCTGAAGATAATAAATAAAAAGCAACATTTTTATGTGTTGCTTTTTTATTTATCTAAAAATTTTTGATATATTTCATTTTTATTTACATTTCTATCTTTTGCTATTTGTTTTATTATTTCTTTTTTTTCTAAACCTTTTTGTTTATAATACTCATAGTGTTCTTTTATTGATAATCCATTTAATTCTTCTAATTGTATTTCCTTTTTAGTTTTTTGATTTTTATCAACTATTATTACATATTCTCCTTTAGGTATTTCTATAATTTTCTCTATTTCTTCTATTGTACCTGTTATATATTCTTCATGGATTTTTGTTAATTCTCTTGCAAGTACTATATTTCTATTTTCTACAATAGGTTTTAAATCTTGTAAAGTTTGTAATAGTTTATGTGGTGCTTCATACAATATTGTAGTGATTTCAGCATTTTTTATTTGTTCTAATTTTTCTTTTCTATTTTTTTTATTTTGTGGCAAAAATCCTATAAATGTAAATTCTTTTGCATCTATTCCTGATGCTATTAATGCTGTAATTGCTGCGCATGCCCCTGGCACTGGTGTTACTTTTATATTATTTTTTATTGCAGCTTTAACTATTTCTCCACCCGGATCAGATATCACTGGTGTTCCTGCATCTGATACTAAGGCTATACTTTTTCCTTCTATCAGTTTATTTATTAGTTCTTCAGTCTTTATTTCCTCATTGTGCCTATGATAACTAATAAGTGTTTTTGATAACCCTAAGTGATTTAATAGTTTTAGTGTATGTCTTGTATCTTCTGCTGCTATTATATCTACTTCTTTTAGTATTCTAATTGCTCTTAATGTTATATCTTCTAAATTTCCTATTGGTGTCGCTACAATATATAATTCTCCTTGCATTTTCCTACTCCTTTTTTCCATATATTTTTAAGATTTCATCAGTGTATTCTCCATTTTCTTTATATACATATAGTGGTTTTTCTATTTTCAAAAATGGTTTTGCATTTTTGGTTGCTTTTATTAATATTAAATTTGATTCTTTTCTTTCTTTTGGATATACAAATCTTATTTCTTTTGGTTCTAGTTTATATTTTCTTAAGAGTTCAATAATATCTGCTAGTCTATCTGGTCTATGTACCATATATAAACTTCCTTTATCCTTTAATAATTTATTTGAAATTTGTATAAAGTCTTCCAATGTTGCCGTTATCTCATGTCTTGATATTAATTTTTTATTATTTTCATTTGTGATTCCTGTTCCTAGTTTTCTATATGGTGGATTGGTTACTACTGCATCAAATGTGTTCATTTGCAATTTATCTTGCAAGTCTTTTATATCTCCATTTATTATTTCAAATTTGTCTTGTAAATGGTTTAACTCGATGCTTTTTTGTGCCATTTCATATACTTCTTTTTGAATTTCTACTCCAATTATCTTTGATGGCTTTATCTTCTCGCTTAGTAGTATTCCAATTATTCCTGTTCCTGTTCCTAAGTCTATTACTTTACTTCCTTCTTTTATTTCTTTTGCAAAATCTGTTAATAATATGCTATCTATTCCAAAACAAAATCCATCTTTATTTTGTATTATTTTTAAACCTTTATATTCTAAATCATCTATTCTTTCATTTTCTAATAACTCTACCATATTTCCTCACTTTTTACTTTTTTTTTTCATATTATATATTAAATTTATGTTTTTGCAAAGAGGGGTTTTATATGAAGGTTTTTCGCTCTAATAAATATAATAATAATTGTTACTGTAATAATTTAAAGAATTGCTCTAATAATTGTTCTAATTCTTGTAACAATAAAGTTTCTTTTAATTTTTCGCAAAAAAAAGAGAACACTCTATGTTCTCTTCGTGAAGTAGAAGGTTTTTTATGTAACTGTCAAAAGGCTCTTAAATGTTTCAAGTTTTACTGTTTTTTTAAGTAGTACTTTCTTGTTTTACAAATGCATTTTTAAAATTTACAAGGTTATCCTTAAAACCCGCTTCATTATCTCCATCTATTAATATTTTTACTGCTTCTACTTCGTTTAATCCTGTTAAAGTATTTACTATTGAATATATTGTTCTACTTTCCGCTTCTGCCCCACCTTTATGGTTTTCTACGAATTCCTTTGATACGTCTATATTTACTATTCCGTTTTTTATTTCAATTTTATTTATTTTTGTTCCATCTGGTATTACTTTTTCTAGTCCTTCATTTTTAGGTCCTTCAATTAACAATTTTAATAATGTATTATATGGATCTTTAGTTATTTCTTTTACATCAACTCTCCTTGCTTCTGGTACTAGTGTATTGGTATCTTTTTGATTAAAGTATAGTGATACTACAGTTTGTCTTAACCCTGCTACATCTATTTCTTCTTCTGGTATGTATTCTATTATTCTGTTTTCTTCTTGCTTATTAGCTTGTATCTTTTTATATACAAAGCATCCGTACTAGTCCTAAAATAATTATTATTAATACCAATATAATTACTATTTTCTTGTTTTTCATAAGATTCTCCTCTCTTTTTCTTTTTGTTTAATCTTATGATAGACAAGTTTGGTTTAGAACATATTTATTTAATCTATTTTTTCATACCAACCTCCATTTTTATACCCATTTTGTAGATATTCTTCACTATTTGTTGAAACGTTTATCCCATAATATTCAGCTCCTTTTTTCTCTCTACTGTAAGATTTTTACAATTGACAAATTCATATTTTAAGTATACAATATAAGTTGATTTTTTAATCTTTTTCTATAAAGAGAAAGGAGTTAATAATTATGAATAATTTACTACATATAGGATTAGATGTTGGTTCTACTACTGTTAAAATTGTAGTAATGGATAATAATTTAGATACAATTTTTATGTCTTATAGAAGACATTTTTCAGATACAAAAAATACTATTTGTGATGTTTTAAATGAACTTACTTTAAAATATCCATATAATACTTTTACTGTTGCTCTTACGGGATCAGGTGCTATGAGTGCTTCTAAATTTTTGGAGCTTCCTTTTATTCAAGAGGTTGTTGCTTGTAAACGAGCTGTTGAAAAGTATATTCCAAAAACAGATGTTGTTATCGAACTTGGTGGAGAAGATGCTAAGATTATTTATTTTGATAAATCTATAGAGCAACGTATGAATGGTACTTGTGCAGGTGGTACAGGTGCTTTTATAGACCAAATGGCTAGTTTATTAAATACTGATACTGAAGGATTAAATCAACTTGCAAAAAATTATAATACAATTTATCCTATCGCTTCTCGTTGTGGTGTTTTTGCAAAAACTGATATTCAACCTCTTTTAAATGAGGGCGCAGCAAAAGAAGATATTGCTGCTTCAATTTTCCAAGCAGTAGTTAATCAAACAATTAGCGGTCTTGCTTGTGGTAGACCAATTCGCGGTAATGTTGCATTTTTAGGTGGCCCACTTAATTATTTATCAGAATTAAGAAATAGATTTATTGAGACTTTACATTTGACTGATGAGTCTACGATTATTCCTGATGAAGCACATTTATTAGTAGCAAAAGGAGCTTGTCTTGATTCTATTAATTCTACTCCTATTTCTGTAGAAAATTTAAAGAGTAAAATCGAGGTTTTAAGAATCTCTCATGATGATACTACTGTTCCTTTAAAACCGCTATTTAGTATT
Organism: uncultured Clostridia bacterium; assembly: GCA_948896235.1. Classification (GTDB taxonomy): domain Bacteria; phylum Bacillota; class Clostridia; order TANB77; family CAG-508; genus RGIG8482. The sequence continues at coordinate 388,454 of CAQUUC010000002.1, read as the reverse complement.
GACGCGGATTACGATGAATTTAAGAAAAGACACGATAATGATAAAGTTTCAAAAGCTGAACTTTCTTCTTATTCAGGTGACTGTTTTATTGGCATTGATGCTGGTTCTACTACAACTAAACTTGTAGTAATTGATAGAGATGCTAATTTATTATATTCGTTATATGGAAGTAATGAAGGAAATCCTTTAAATAGTGTTATTAAAATGTTAAAAGAGTTATATTCTGTTTTACCTCAAGGGGTAAATGTTAGATATAGTGGTGTTACAGGTTATGGTGAAAAACTTATTCAAACAGCTTTAAATGTAGATTTGAATGAGATTGAAACTATTGCACATTATACAGCTGCGAAGAAATTTATGCCAAATGTTACAAGTATTGTTGACATTGGTGGACAAGATATGAAGTATATTAAGATTAAAAATGGTGTTATTGATAACATTATGCTTAATGAGGCTTGTTCTTCTGGTTGTGGTTCTTTTATTGAAACATTTGCAAAGAGCTTAAATCTTTCTGTTAGTGGATTTGTAGAAGAAGCACTAAAATCTAGAAGTCCTGTTGACCTTGGTTCTAGATGTACTGTTTTTATGAATTCAAAAATCAAACAAGCTCAAAAAGAAGGTTACTCTGTTGGAGATATTTCTGCAGGTCTTTCTTATTCTGTTATTAAAAATGCTATTCAAAAGGTTATGAAGGTTAGGGATACTAAGACTTTGGGCGATTATATTGTTGTTCAAGGTGGTACTTTTTATAATGATGCTGTACTTCGTGCATTTGAATTAATTGTTGGAAAAAATGTAGTTCGCCCAGATATTTCTGGTCTTATGGGTGCTTATGGTGTAGCGATACTTGCAAAAGAACAATTTGAAGCTAATTTTGATATGGAATATCATTCTAAAATTTTAAAGGCCTGCGAACTTGATAAATTAGAAATTACAGTTACTCATACAAGATGTAATGGATGTGAAAATCATTGTTTACTTACTATTAATAAGTTTAGTAATGGTAAAAAGCATATTTCAGGTAACCGTTGTGAGCGTGGTGCTGGTATTGTTTCTACTAATAATGATTTACCAAATTTAGTAAAATATAAATTTGATAGAATTTTTGGATATACTCCTCTAAAAGAGAAAGATGCTCCTCGTGGAACTATTGGTATTCCTAGAGTGCTTAATATGTATGAGGATTATCCATTTTGGTTTACTTTCTTTACTTCTTTAGGGTTCAGAGTTGTTCTTTCTGAAAAGAGCAATAGAAAGACTTATGAAAAGGGTATGGAATCTATGCCTTCTGAATCAGTATGTTATCCAGCAAAACTTGCACATGGTCATATTAAAAGTTTATTGGATTCTGGAATTAAAACTATATTCTATCCTTGTATTCCATATTCAAGAAAGGAATATGAAAAGGCTGATAACCACTACAACTGTCCAATTGTAATTTCATATTCTGAAGTTCTTAAGAATAATGTTGAAGAATTAAAGAATGAAAATATTAAATTTTTAAATCCTTTTTTACCTTTTGATGCTAAAAATCTTACAAAAAGAATTTTAGAATTAGATGAATTTAAGGAATATAAGTTTAGTAAGAAAGAATTATTAGAAGCTGCTTATAAAGCTGAAGCCGAGTATCAAAATGTGCGAAATGATATTCATAATAAAGGAAAAGAAGCTTTAGAATATATTGAAAAAAATAATCTAAAGGGTATTGTTTTGGCTGGTCGTCCTTACCACGTTGACCCGGAAATTAACCATGGTATTGATACTTTAATTACAAGTCTTGGTTTATGTGTTTTAACTGAAGATAGTATTGCAAATCAAGCTGAAGCAAAACGACCTTTAAGAGTTGTAGACCAATGGATGTTTCACGCAAGATTATATGCTGCTGCAGATTTTGTAGGTAAACATGATAATTTAGAACTTATTCAACTTAATTCTTTTGGATGTGGAGTTGATGCTGTAACTACTGATCAAGTTGAAGAAATCTTATCAAGTTATGAAAAAATGTATACTTTAATTAAGATAGATGAAGTAAATAATTTAGGTGCTGTACGTATTCGTATTCGTTCTTTACTTGCTAGTATGGAAAAACGTTTAGCTAAGAAAAAAGATGCATGCTGCCTGGGTGATTATGGTGTTAATAAAATTCCTTTTACAAAGGATATGAAAAATGAATACACTATTCTTGTTCCACAAATGGCTCCAATTCACTTTGAACTTATAACTTCTGCTGTTGCATCTTGTGGATATAATGTAGAATTGCTAAGAGAATGTACTCCTCATACAGTTGAAACTGGCCTTAAATATGTTAATAATGATGCTTGTTATCCTTCTATTTTAACTACAGGTCAAATGATAGAAGCTTTAGAATCTGGTAAATATGATCCAAATAAAACAGCTCTTATTATGTCTCAAACTGGTGGTGGTTGTAGAGCTACAAATTATATTGGTTTTATACGTAAGGCTTTAAAAGATGCTGGTTTTGCTAATGTTCCAGTTATTTCATTTAATTTAGTTGGTATGGAGAAGAATGCTGGTTTTAAACTTACTATTCCTATGGTTGAGAAACTTATTCGTTCACTTATTTATGGTGATTTACTTCAAAAAATGCTAACAAAAAATAGAGTTTATGAAGTAAATAAGGGCGAAACACAAAAACTATTTGATAAATGGATGGTAAAGTGCAAAGAATTAGTACAAACTACAAGTAATAAACAATTTAAACAGAGTATTTATGATATTGTAAATGATTTTGAACAAATTGAACTTGATACAAGTGTTGTTAAACCTAAAGTTGGTATTGTTGGCGAAGTATTAATAAAATATCATCCTTTTGGAAACAACTATGTAGCTGATCTTCTTGAAAAAGAAGGTGCAGAAGTAATACTTCCTGATTTTATGGGATTTGTTAAATTTATGGCTACTCATAAAATTACATTTAATAACTTACTAAAGATAAATAAAACGTCTTCGAAAATATCTAAAATTGCTATTAATTTAATTGATATTTTTGAAAAAGATTTAAAAATTGCTCTTGCAAATTCTAAGAAAGATTATTTACCACCTTGTGATATATGGCATCTTGAAGAAAAGGTACAAGATGTACTAAGTATTGGAAATCAAACAGGTGAAGGTTGGTTTTTAACTGCTGAAATGATTGAATATATAGAAAATAATATTCCAAATATTGTTTGTGTTCAACCTTTTGCTTGCTTACCAAATCATGTTGTTGGTAAAGGTGTTATAAAAACTATTAGAAATAAATTTCCAGAAGCAAATATTTCTCCTGTGGATTACGACCCTGGCGCTAGTGAAGCAAATCAAACTAATAGGATTAAACTTCTTATGAGTGTTGCAAAAGATAATTTAGAATTAAAAGAAGATTCTAAGAAAAAAATTGTAGAAGAAAATAATAGTGAAAAAGAACCTACTTTAATTTAGTAGGTTCTTGCTTTATAAATTTATTGTTTTATTAATATTAATTATTTTTTTAATTTAATTAATATTAATTTATAAATATTTTATTATTTATTGTTAATTATTTATATAATTTATTTATAGTTATTTTTTGGATTTATTTTTATAATATTGATATTTTTATTTAATATTTATTAGTTTATTTTACAGAAATGTTTCAAACAATTCAAACTATATAAATTCATTTTTTGCTTTTTTGTCATCCTCTATATTTTCCCTTCTTACCTTATAGTGTACATAATTTTATTGTCTGTGTTTGTAGTTTAACATAATTCAATTATCTCCTTTTCTTTGTCTCTTTTTTATTTTATAAACTTACTTTAGACACCTTTAACTTTTCTTGAATAAATACACTGTATTTTATTGTCTTGTTGATATGCTTTTTAGTTGTTTTTTCATTTTACAAAATTATATCTTCTGCTTTCGACATACATTTTGTTGAATTATGTGAATTGTTTTGCGTTTTAGGTTCAAATCTGCTTTTTTCTTATTTCCCAAGCTCTTTAGCTCATATTATAATATGATTTATATACGTCTCCTTTAGTTTTTTTATGAAACAATACAAAATTCCTTTATTTTTAGGCATTTGTAGAACTGTATTGTATACATAATATTTTGATTGTTTTGTCAATATAATTTACCTTGAATTTTATAAGTATTCTTAAGTATTTTTTCTTATATTTTTACTATTTTTGTTGATTTTCCCTATGTTTCGATACATTTTTATTGTTACCCATTTTTTTGCTATTTTACACAATAATTCTGCTCATAAATACATCTCTAAAATACTTAATCATATTTTTATCTTGCTCATTTACTTTTTAATTGTCATTTTAATATTTTACTTTTTTGTCTTTTGCGCTATTTTTTTATTTACCTTAATTAGTCAGCTTTCTATATATACGTTATTGGTTATTCTATTATAATACCTCATCCAAGGTTTACAATTTTTGCTTCTGAAATTTAGTTATAGCTTAATTTGTTTTTTCGCTTCATGTTCATTTTCTTTTTAAGTGTTTTTTTGACAATTGTAATTTTAGTTGTACAAGTTATTTAGAAATTTCTATGAATTTTTTACACATTTATTTCACTAATTTATTATTTATTATTTTATCATTAATTATTTTTTTTATTTCTTTTTTTGCTATTTTATATCCAATATTATATAAATAATCTATTTTATTTACATCTAATAAATTTATATTTTTTGTTTTTATTTTTAATAAATAATCTGCTCCAGCTAATTCGTAATTTGATAATTCATACGATAATAAATCTATTGATCTATTTATTACATCAACTATATTTTTATCTTTTTTATTTACATCAATATCTTTTTCAAATACTATAGAAATCACTTTATCTGCTCCATTTATTTTAGTTATTTTCCAAGGTATATTTTCTCTTATTCCTCCATCAATTAATTTAGTATTTTGATAATTATATGGTGAAAATACCCCTGGATAACTACAGCTGGCTTGAACTGCCTTTCCTATTTCTACATTATTTACATATATCATATTATTTGAATATACTTCTCTATTTGCTTTAGAAGAAAATAAATATATTTTTCCATTATATAAATCTACTGCTGGAATAATTAAATTATTTTTAACTTGATTTATATTTTTTATTCCTTTTTTTATACATGCTTCATTAACTATTTCTTCAATTTTATTACTACTATTTAATCCATCTATAATTATTTCTCTTTTTATAATTAGTCCTAATATTGCTTTAATAATATTTTTAAAATCTACATATTTAATTTTTTTACAATATTTTTTAAATAATTCATAAATCTCTTCGGGTTTATATCCTATTGCATATAATGCTGCTACGATACTCCCAGATGATGTCCCTGATATGTAATCAAATTTAATATTTGCTTCTTCAAATGCCTTTAATGCGCCTATATGTGCTGCACCTTTTACTCCTCCACCCGACAAACAAATTCCTAATTTCATTTATATCCCTTTTCTATTTTATTATTTATTTAATTTTATATTACTATTTTATTTATTAAATAAAAAAATAAAAGAAAAAATAGTTTTTATTATTTCTTCTTTTATTTTATTGATTAATTATTTATTTCAAATTATTAATTATTTATTTTTTATAATTAATTTTATTTTTTAAAATATATTTATTATATTGTAATTCTATATATCTATCTGTCATTCCTGATATGAAATCAATTGCTATTTGTTCTATTTTTGTATTATTTTTATATTCATCACACATATTATTAAAAAATAAATATATATCATTTTTATAATCTTTCTTTTCTAATGCATCAATATATACACCATATAAATTATTAAATATTTTTTTATATAAATTTAATTGCTCTTCTGTAACGGATTTTTTATATATGTTTTCCATATTAAACCTTTTCAAATCCACAACTGCTTTAAATATATCTGGAGACATTTCTATATATGGTTTATTAAAACTATTTTTAATTACGTCCATTATTATATTATTCATTATCTGCGCATTCGTTGTTCCTAATTTTTTTGTTATATTTTCTGGTATTTGCTTTGTATTTATTTTTCCTAGCTCTTGTGCATCTTCTATATCTTTTCCTATGTAACCAATAATATCTGATATTCTAACTACACATCCTTCTAATGTCATTGGTCTTAATTTTTTTATATTATTTTCGTCTTGCATACACAAATCATATTCTTGTAAAAATGTAGTTATATCTTTTTTTACTGGAGTATATTTTGACATTACAAGCTCTCCACTATGGCACATTATTCCATCTAAAACTTGCAATGTTAAATTGCATCCCTTTCCGAAATTTTCAAGATCTTTTAATACTCTTACACTATTTAAATTATGTGCAAATGATTTAAATAATACCTTTTTAGATATATCGTTTAATATATATTCTCCATTGTGTCCAAATGGAGTATGCCCAACGTCATGCCCTAATGATATTGCTTCGCATAAATCTTCATTTAACCCTAATGCTCTTGCAATCGTTCTTGAAGTTTTACTTACAAATTGAACATGTGTCATTCTTTTTGATATATGATCATTTGTAATATCACTATATACCTGAGTTTTATCAATGTATCTAGTATATGTTAATGTATGAAGTATTCTGTCTGCATCTCTTGCAAAATCTAACCTTATGTCTTTTGGCTCTTCTCTTAATCTAATAGCTTCTTTTGATTTTGTTGCATATTTAGAAAAAGAATTCTCATTTTTTTGCATTTGTTCTATTATCTTTTCTTCTATGATAGATAACACCTCTTTATCTGATTATAAAACAATAAAAGGTATAATTGCATTTCCAATTATACCCCTATATTATTGATGGCGGAACAGAGAGGATTTGAACCTCCGCGGCCCTTACGAACCCTAGCAGTTTAGCAAACTGCCCCCTTCAACCACTTGGGTACTGCTCCATAAATATTATAAAAAATGGCGCAGAGGGTGGGATTCGAACCCACGGTAGGCTATAAACCTACGCCAATTTTCAAGACTGGTGCCATAAACCAACTCGACCACCTCTGCGTATGTTGCAGATTTGTTCTGCAACAGTATATATATTAGCACATTTAGCCCTTGTTTGTCAATAGTAATTTTTGGATTTTTAAATATTTGCTTACCATTTAAGTTATTACTGTTTCACTTCATTTATTCTTATATCAATCTTCATTTTGTTTTTTTTAATATTAAATATATTTTATATTAATATTAGTTTTCATTGATTTATATTTTAAATTTATTTTTATTATTTATACATTATTTTTTGCTTTTATTCTTTTTTAATTTATAATTATTTAATAATTATTTTGTAATTAATTTATAACTATTTTTTTATTTAACATTTATTATATTTTTAATTTATATATTATATTTAAAATATAGTAAAAAATATTTTTTTTATTAAATTCTATTTCTTAATTTTCATTTATTTAGCTATAACTTTAGTTTAATCTATAAATTAAATTTATTATTTTTTATAGATATATTTATTATAAAAAATATATTCTACAATAATTATTAATTATTTAGTTATATTTCTATTTAATTAATTATTTATATATTTATTTTATTATTAATATTAGTCAAATAAAAACCCTCATATTAAAATGAGAGTTTTATTTGACTAATATTAAAATATCTTTTGGTACTTTTAAAGTTCTATTGCTTTTTTTATTGCTTGTTTTTCTTCTTCTGATAAAGTGTAAGTTGATATTCCTTCTTCTACAGGTTTTGCATATATATTGGACATTTCTCTTGAATATATACCGTTTAAAACTACGCCTGTATTTTTTTCGTTTAATAATGCCAATGTAAAACTTAAATCACTGCCTGTATCTTTAAATGCATTATATCTTATTAATCCAATCTTTTGAATACTTGTTGCTAACGTACTATCTAGTTGCTTACAATAATTTCTTAAATCATTATTTTCTTTTTGTACTTCTTCTATTTTTTTTATATAATTTTCTATTGTCTCTTGTATATTGTTTCCGTTTCCTATTTTATTCATAAAACACTTATAATTTTTATTTAATTTTGATAATTTAATTATATTAATTAAATATAATAAAAATAGTAAAATTAATCCGCAAAATATTATTATTAAAACTGCATCTGTTTTTAATATGTCTAATATTATTTCCATATTAATCCCTTCCTTACTCTAAATTAAAACATATATATTTATTTTATAAGATCAAGTATTCTTTCTAAATCTTCATTTGATGTATATTCTATTACTATTTTTCCTTTTCTTTTTCCTGGCTCTAGTTTTACTTTCGACCCAAAAAAACCTTGAAATGAATTTTCTATATCTGCAAGTATTGCTTCATATTTTTTATCTTTTTTCTTTTCATTTTTTTTGTAGCTAACATTTTTTTCAAAATCTCTTACAGTAGTTGCTCCATTTTCTATCATTTTTACAGCCACAGTATATTGCTTGTCTTTATCTTCTATTGCAAGTAATGTACGAGCATGTCCTTCTTGTAATTTTCCTTCTTTTACAAGTTCTAATACTCTTTCATCAAGATTTAATATTCTTACTGTGTTTGCAATACCACTTCTACTTTTTCCTAATATTTCTGCTACTTCTTGTTGTGTTAGTCCATATTCATCCATAAGCTCTTTTATTCCTAATGCTTTTTCATATGCATTTAAGTCTTCTCTTTGTACATTTTCTATTAATGCAATTTCTTTATTTTTTCTTTCGTCCCCTTCTCTTATAATCGCAGGAATTTCTTTTAAGCCTGCTTTTTTAGATGCTCTCCAACGTCTTTCACCTGCGACTATTTCATAATAATCTTCTTTTTTTACTACTATTATTGGTTGAATAACGCCATATCTTTTTATTGATTCTGCAAGTTCATCTAATGCTTCTTCATCAAAATTTTTTCTTGGTTGATTTCTATTTGGTTCTACTTCCGTTATTTTTAATTTTTCTATTACTTCGTTATCTCTTATTTCTTCATCTATATTATTTGCAAATAAAGCATCTAAACCTTTTCCTAATCCGGTTTTTTTAGCCATATTTATATCATTCCTTTCCTATCTAATATAAATTTTATTATATTTATTTCATATGTTTTGCTTTTAAGCCAATTTCGTTGTTCTTTGAAAACTCTTTAACAAACTTCTCGTAACTCTTAGCGCCTTTTGATCTAGGGTCATAAATTGTTATTGGCATTCCATAACTTGGTGCTTCACTTAATTTTACATTTCTAGGTATTACTGTTTTATAAACTTTATCACCAAAATAATTTTTTACTTCTTTAACCACTTGGTTTGAAAGGTTTGTCCTAACATCATACATTGTTAATAATGCACCTTCAATTTCTAAGTTTTTATTTAAATGTTTTTTAACTAGATTAATTGTATTTATAAGTTGTCCTAGTCCTTCTAGTGCATAGTATTCGCATTGAATTGGTATTAATACACTATTTGATGCAGTAAATGCATTTAAGGTAATAAGACCTAATGATGGAGGACAATCTATAATAATATAATCGTAATCTTCTTTTACTTCTTCTAACTTTTCTTTAAGTCTTTGTTCTCTTGACATCATTGATACAAGTTCAACTTCTGCACCTGCTAAATTTATATTTGATGGGCATACTTTAAGATTTTTTATGCTAGATTCTTGTATTATTTCCTTTACTTCAGTATCTTCAACAAGCAAATCATATACAGATTTTTCCATTTCTTTTTCTACCCCAACTCCACTAGTAGCATTTCCTTGTGGGTCTGCATCTATTAATAGTACTTTTTTATTCTTTTTTGCAAGCATAGAGCTTAAAGTTATTGCAGTTGTAGTCTTTCCAACTCCACCTTTTTGATTTGCTACTGATATTATTTTTCCCAAAGTTATCCCTCCGATTTAAAAAAATTGACATATTAATCATATAAAAATATCATTAATATGTCAATAAATTTTAGTAATAAATTTAAAAATTATGTAATTGGTTCTTTACTTGGTGTTCCTGCTTTTCTTGGGTATTTTGCAGGTGTATTATTAATTTTTGTAATAACAATAATATTTCTTACCATATCAGTTCCTGGCAAACAAAATTCTTCTATGATTTCTATTTTTCCTCCCAGTATACTAATTGCATTTTTACTATTTTCTATCTCTTCTTCTATGTTACTTCCCTTCATACAAATACATTTTCCACCTATTTTTACAAGTGGTAGTAAATATTCTACAAGTATATTAAGAGGAGCTACTGCCCTTGATGTTGCAATATCAAATTTTTCTCTATACATTTTACTTCTCCCTGCCTCTTCTGCCCTGAAGTGCACTGTTTCAATGTTTTTTAAATTATTTTGTTCGATTACCTCATTTAAGAAATTCAATCTCTTATTTAAAGCATCTAATAAAACAATTTTACTGTCAGTTGATACAATGTTTAATGGTATTCCTGGAAATCCGGCACCTGTTCCTACATCTATAATAGATGTATTGTCCCTTATATACTTTTTTATGGTTAAAGAATCTATAAAATGTTTTTTGATTATTTCTTCTGTTTCTGTTATTGCAGTTAGATTAATCTTTTCATTCCATTCTAATAGCAAATTCATATATGTATAAAATTTTTTTAGTTGTATTCCTGTTAACTCTATATTTAATTTATTAGCATCCTCTTTTAACTTATTAAAGAATTGTTCTTTTTCCATTACTTTCTTTCCTTTCAGATTTGTAAATAGTTATTGTTTACTATTTCTTCTCTCTTGCTCTAAGTATATTAATAATACTGATATATCTGCTGGAGATACTCCAGATATTCTTGAAGCTTGTCCTACTGATATTGGTTTAAATTTATCCAATTTCTGTCTTGCTTCTAACCTTAGACCTAATATTTTTGAATATTCTATATTTTCAAAAAGTGCTTTATCTTCAAGTTTTCTTGCTTTTTCTACTTGTGCCAATTGTAAATTTATATATCCTTCGTATTTTACTTGTATTTGAACTTCTTCTGCCTCTTGTTTTGTAAGAACTGGCCTTTCCTCATCAATTTCTTTTAAACCTTCATACGTTAATTCTGTACGTTTTAGTAAATCTGAAAGTTTTACTCCTGTATCTATTTTTGATGATCCATATTTTTGCAATACTTCATTTACTTTCTCTGTTGGTTTTATAACCTTTTTCTTTACTCTTTCTATTTCTTTAGCTATATTGTCTTGTTTTTTACAAAATTTTTCATATCTTTCATTAGAAATAAGTCCTACTTTATTACCTATTTTAGTTAATCTTAAGTCAGCATTATCTTGTCTTAGTAATAACCTATATTCTGCTCTAGAGGTCATCATTCTATATGGTTCATTCGTACTTTTAGTTACTATATCATCAATTAAAACTCCTATATACGCTTCATCTCTTCCTAATACTATTGGTTCTTTTTCGTCTAATTTTCTTGAAGCATTTATACCTGCTATAAGTCCTTGTGCTGCTGCTTCTTCATATCCTGATGTACCATTGATTTGTCCTGCAAAAAACATTCCGCTAATTTTTTTACTTTCTAATGATATTTTTAATTGTGATGGTTCAATACAATCATATTCTATTGCATATGCTGGTCTTGTAAACTCTGCATGTTCTAGTCCTGGTATCGTTCTATACATTGCAATTTGAACATCTTCTGGTAATGATGAGCTCATTCCTTGTATATACATTTCATTAGTTTTTTCTCCAATTGGTTCTACAAATATTTGGTGCCTTTCTTTGTCTGCAAATCTTACCACTTTATCTTCTATTGATGGACAATATCGTGGACCTGTTCCTTCTATTTTCCCTGCGTATAATGGAGATCTATGTAGATTCTCTCTTATTATCTTATGTGTTTCTTCATTTGTATATGTTAAATAGCAAGGTTCTTGTTCTTTTTCTACAACCTCATCTTCAAACGAAAACATTTCAATATCTTTATCTCCACTTTGTATCTCCATTTTTGAAAAGTCAATTGAACTCTTATTAATTCTTGCTGGTGTTCCTGTTTTAAATCTTAATAATTCTATTCCCAAACCCTTTAAGCAATTAGAAAGTTCTATTGATGGAAATACTCCATCTGGGCCACTTTCAAAAGAAACTTCTCCTATATGAATTTTTCCTTTTAAATATGTTCCTGTTGCAAGTATAACTGCTTTTACTTTATATATAGCACCAATATTAGTTTCTATACTTTCAACTTTTCCATCTTCTACATTAATTTTCGTGATTTCTGCTTGTTTTATGAATAAATTCTCTTGTTTTTCTAATGTATGTTTCATCTCCATTTGATACATTTTTCTATCCGCTTGTGCACGTAATGAATACACTGCTGGTCCTTTAGATTTATTAAGCATTTTTATTTGTATAAATGTTTTATCAATATTTTTTCCCATTTCTCCACCAAGAGCGTCAATCTCTCTTACAAGATGTCCTTTAGAACTTCCTCCTATGTGTGGATTACATGGCATATTTGCAACAGCCTCTAAGCTTATAGAAAACATTAACGTCTTTTTACCAAGCCTAGCTGCTGCAAGTGCTGCTTCACAACCTGCATGTCCTGCTCCAATTACTGCTATATCATATTCTCCTGCATAATAACTCATTTTTATTCCTCCAATATTTCGTTTCTTGTGAAACAAGAATTTTTGTTCTGTGTAACATTTTGACAATTATTATTTAAACTTATACTATTTTTTTGATTTCGCATCAAAATTAGTTTTGACAGTATTCTTTGTTTTAACGGTTAATTATATTAATTTCAAATATAATTGCCTTATATCAAATCCTCGTACTTTATTTTCCAAGACAAAATTTAGAAAATATCTCTTTTATAATTTCTCCTGAAACACTTTCTCCAGTTATCTTACCTAACTCTTCCATAATTTCTTTAATATATACTCCTATAATATCTATTGGTAAATATCCTGTCATTGCATCCATTGCATTTTTAGTTAACTGTAATGCTTTAGAAATAATTTCTTTATGCCTTACATTAGTAATTATTGCATCACCTTCTAAACTAATTTCATTTAGCTCAAACATTTTAGAAATTCTATCGTATATATTTTCAATTCCTATACTTTCTTTAGCAGAAATTTCAATTGACTCAATATCTCCTATTTTTTCTTGTATTATATGTTTTATTTCACTATCTGTTTGTAAATCTATTTTATTCAATAAAATGATACTTTTCTTTCCTTTAAGTAGATTTAAAATTTCTTCATCTTCTTTATCAAACGGCCTACTCATATCAAATATAGCGATAATTAAATCTGCTTCTTCTGCCATTTTTTTAGATTTTTCTATTCCAATTTTTTCCACTTCATTGTCTGCTTTTCTTATTCCTGCTGTATCAATAATATGTATTGGAATTCCTGAAACTGTTATATGCTCTTCTATTGTATCTCTAGTAGTTCCTTCAATATCTGTTACTATTGCTCTTTCTTCTTTTAATATACTGTTTAATAAAGAAGACTTTCCTGCATTTGGTTTTCCAATTATTGCTACTTTTATTCCATTTTTTATTATCTTACCGTTATCAAAGCTTTTTAAAAGTTTTTCAAGTTTCGTATATACCTGTTGTAAAATAGAATACGCTTCTTTATTTGTAACTTCTTCTACGTCATATTCAGGATAATCAATACTTACTTCTATATTGACCATTACAGACATAAGTAAATCTCTAATTTCTTTTATTTGTTTAGATAGTATTCCTTCTAGTTGTTTAATAGATGTTTTTGCTTCTTTATCACTTACTGCATTGATAACATCAATAACAGCTTCTGCTTGTGATAAATCCATTCTTCCATTTAAAAATGCACGCTTTGTAAATTCTCCTGGTTCAGCAAGATTCGCTCCATTTTCTAAACACGTCTCTAATATTTTTCTTACTATATATGCTCCTCCATGAGAACTAATTTCGCATAAATTTTCAGTTGTATAACTATTTGGTGCTCTAAAAAACGAAACTAATACTTCATCAATTATTTCATCATTATTTACAATATATCCATATTTGATTGTATATCCCTTTACTTCATCTAGATTAACTGAATTTTTAGGTCTAAATATTTTATTTAATATTTTAAAAGTATTTTCTCCACTCATTCTTACAATTCCAATTCCACCAATGCCTGGTGCTGTTGAAATAGCTGCTATTGTACTCATAACTTTACCACCTTTTTATTTATTAAAAAAAGCCAAAATACAGATAAAATCCTTTTAAAAATTAATTTTTTAAATTGATTAAAATCCGAACTTTGACTTCCGATTTTCATATTCTATTTTAATGAAATTACTACTTTTCTATATGGTTCTTCACCGACACTTGATGTTGTAACTTTATTACTGTTTTGTAGTTTTGAATGTATTATTTTTCTTTCATACGCTGTCATTGGTTCTAATGTAATAGACTTTCTTGTTCTTATAACTGTCTTTTCTAATTTCTCTGCCAATTCTTCTAATGCCTTTTCTCTTTTTTCTTTATATCCACAAATATTTAAAACAACTCTAACTTTATATTCTGATCCTTTGCTTGCAATACAAGAAAGAATAGATTGTAAATTATTAAGAGTTTCTCCTCTATGTCCTATTAAATAATTTAAATCTTCTCCATTTATATCTACTTTAACGTAAATATCACTTTGTATTACATTATACTCAATACCATCTCCTGGTATTGTTTTGATCCAGTCACCCAAGAAGTTTTCAACATTTTTTATTGCTTTATTAAAATCAATATTTTGTAAATCTTCGTTTACTCTTTTTTCTTTTTCATGTCTTCTTTCTTCTTTACTTTTAATTTCAACTTTAACAACCCTTGGTGCTAATATACTAAAAAAACTTCTTTTATCTTCATTTTCTAAAACTTTTATTTCTGCATCTTCTTTTCTTATCCCTAATGCTTTTAAACCATTTTCAATTGCTTCATTTGTAGTCTTTCCTTCAAAAATTTTACCTTCTACCATTTAAGCTTCCTCCTCATTTTTAAGAAATCTATTTAATACTAGTCGTTCTACAATCATTAATAAATTACTAATTAACCAATATAAAGCAAGTCCTAATGGTGCAATTATTGCTATTGAAACAGACATAATAGGCATAATATAACTCATACTCTTATTTGCTTGTGCCACTGCATCTAATTCATTTGTTTCTTTATTTTCTTCTTTTTTCTTTGTTTGCATAGCAGTGGTCATTCTCATTGATACAAAAGATGTTAAAACATATAATGCTGGAATTATATATACTCTCCAGTCGTTTAAACTTTGAGTTGGAACACTACTTAAATCTAATCCCAAAAATTCCATATTTATATAAACTCTATCATCTTCTGTACCTTTTTGCTTAATTACTGCTATTTCTGGATATGTAGACTTTTTACCATCTTCAGCTTGTTCTATTTCATTTGTATATTGATTTATTAATTCTGTATCTACTTTTTTCATATATGTAAGTGGACTTCTAACTAAATAAAATACTGCAAATAAAATTAAAATTTGAGCAATAGCACTGAAACATCCACTAAACGGACTCATTTTTTCAGTTTTATATAACTCCAATGTTTCTTGATTTAATTTTTCTGGATTATTTTTATATTTGTCTTGAAGTTCTCTCATTTTTTCTTGTATTTTTGCTGATTTCTTCATTGTTTTTTGTTGTTTTATTGAAATTGGTAACATTATTAATTTTAGCACTATTGAAAACAATATAATTGCTAATCCATAATTACCTACAAATCCATAAAACCAATTTAAAACATAACCAAATATATTTGCAAAAAAAGATATCATATATTTATTCTCCTTAAAAATCCTATTTAAGAGGGTCATATCCCCCTTTAGAAAAAGGATTGCACTTTAAAATTCTTTTTATTCCTAAAAATCCACCTTTTACAATTCCGTACTTTTCAATAGCTTGTCTTGTATAATCTGAGCATGTTGGATAATATTTGCAATCAAATCCCATACTGTGAATAAGCGGTGAAATATATTTTTTATATAAATCGATAAAAAAAATGAATAGTTTCTTCATTATTTACAATATTCCCATTCTTTCAAAAATACTTATCATATCACCTTGTATATTAGAAAAAGTTGCATTTTTTATATCTACTTTCTTTTTCCATAAAAAAACTATATTATAACCTGTTTTTAATTTTTGCTCCATAAGTCTATAATTCTCGCTAATAAGTCTTTTTATTCTATTTCTTTTAACTGCTTTTGCTATTTTTACACCTATTGCAATTCCTATATAATTCATAGTTTTATCCTTTTGTTCTTTAACAAAAACGTCTAAATATTTTCCTGAGTAGTACTTTCCTTTTGTAAGCACTCTTTTAAATTCATAATTTTTCTTTAATTTCAATGTTTTTTTCATAATTATCACTCTTAATACCTATCGCAAAAAGAGCCACAACAAACTGTGGCTCACATATACCTTAAGCACTTAGTTTCTTTCTTCCTTTAGCACGTCTTGCTTTTAATATATTTCTACCTGCTCTAGTTTTCATTCTTTTTAAGAATCCATGTTCTTTTTGTTCTTGTCTCTTTTTTGGTTGAAATGTTCTTTTCATTTTGCACCTCCTAAAACTATATTCCGTAAGTAATCTATAACTCTCTTACTTTCAAAACAAGTAAAATAATTATATAATATTTGAAAGTATTTTGTCAAGGAAAATCAAGCAATTTTTGTAAAATCCTACTATTATAATATAGAATATACTAATTAGTTAATTTTTTATATCTTTTAACTCTGCATCGTTCCCCCAATTTTCCTTACGCACACTTGCCTCTTAGAAAAATTATCCACATTTTTTGATTTTTTTCCACATTTGTATTGACTATTTTCTATTTTTTTTGATATGATTAGCGTACACAAAAAAATTATTATATTTTTTTTATTAAACCAAAGAAAACTTTAACACATAAATTTTACATAAAACTTATACACATTTGTGGATAAGTATGTGGATAAGTTTGCTTTTTATTTTTTGTAAATATTGAAATAATAATATAAAACTCTGTGGAAGGAATGAATTAACAATGCAAACAGAATTAACTGATCTTATGGATAAAGCTAAAGAATTATTAAAAGATGAAATAACTAGAATTGCTTTTGATACTTGGATTAAAAACCTTGAATTAGTTGGGAAAGAAGGTAATATTTACATTATATCTGTTACCTCTAATGTTCATAAGGATTCTATTAATAACCGTTATTACGATTTAATTTTAAATACCTTTAAATATATAACAAATAGTGAGTGTGAAATTAATCTTGTATTAGCTGAAAACGCAATAAAACAAGCTGAGATCATAGCAAACGATTCTGTTGATTCTATTTCAGGTTATTCAAGTTCATCACTTAATTCAAAATATACTTTTGATACTTTTGTTGTTGGAAATAGTAACCGTTTTGCACATGCAGCAGCTTTGGCTGTTGCTGAAGCACCTGCCACTTCATATAATCCTTTATTTTTATATGGAGGAGTTGGACTTGGAAAAACTCACTTAATGCATGCTATTGGTAATGCTATTATAAAAAAGAATAATTCTTCAAAAGTACTATATGTAACATCTGAAAAATTTACAAATCATTTAATAAACTCAATACGAGATAACAAAACTGAAGATTTTAGAAATACATATAGAAATGTAGATGTTTTATTAATAGATGATATTCAATTTATTGCTGGTAAAGAAAGAATTCAAGAAGAATTTTTCCATACCTTTAATACTTTACATGAAAGCGGAAAACAAATAATAATTTCTAGTGATAGACCACCAAAAGAAATGAAACTTCTTGAAGATAGACTAAAATCTCGTTTTGAATGGGGACTTATAGCAGATATATCAAATCCAGATTATGAAACGCGTCTAGCTATTCTTAGAAAAAAAGCTCAATTTGATAATATTAGTATAGATGATATGATTCTTTCTAATATTGCTACAAAAATAGATTCCAATATTAGAGAACTAGAAGGTGTTCTTAATAAAATGATTGCGAAGGCATCTTTAACACATAGCCCTTTAACAATGGAAATGGCAGAGAAAGCAATTAACGATATTGTCTCTCAAAAAGAAAAAATAGTTTCACCAGATTATATACAAGAGGTAGTTGCTAAATATTTTAACTTAAATCCAAAAGATTTAAAAAGTTCAAAACGTTCAAATGATTTAGCATATCCAAGACAAATCGCAATGTATTTATGTCGTGATATTGCTCAAATGCAACTTGCAAGAATAGGAGATAGTTTTGGAAAAAGAGATCACACAACCGTAATGCATGCTTGTAGAAAAATAGAAAATGAAATCAAAGAAAATGGAAATACAAAATTAATTGTGGATAGTGTGAAAAACTTAATACTAAATTCAAATTAATTAATATATACACAATTATTAGAACTTTTTAAAATTTATGTTTGTAAAAACTTCCGTTTGAAAAAAAGATTAAATTTATTCTTACGGAAAGCTTACATTGATTATCCACAAAGTTTTGTTAAAACTTTGTAAATAACCTGTTGAAAACTTGAATTTCCACATACCAAATTTTTTATTGTGGATACTTATTTAAATTATCAACAGTATAATACACATCAATTTTATTAGGGATTTGTAAGGACTTCGATGTTTTCCACCAAATCCACAATACCTAATACTATTACTACTAAAAATATTTATTTATATATAAAGGAGTGTTCAAAATGAAATTTGTATGTGAAAAGGATAAAATCCTTAAAGCACTTAATTCCGTAATTAAGGCGGTAGCATCAAAAACAACAATGCCAATACTAGAAGGAATATTAATTCAAACAAATGATAATGAAATAAAATTTACAACGTATGATTTAGAAATAGGTATAGAATACATTATGGAAGCTAAACTTATAGAACAAGGAAGTACCGTTGTTAATGCCATAATGTTTAGTGAAATTATTAGAAAATTACCAGATACTGAAATAAATATTACATTAAATGATAGTAATTTATTAGTAATAGAATGTGAAGGATCTTTATATAAGCTTGCTACAATGAACCCAGAAGAATTTCCAGAATTACCTAAAATTAATATTGAGAATTCAATTAGTATTGAACAAAATACTTTAAAGAGTATGATTAGAAAAACTATTTTTGCAGTAAGTATAGAAGAAAATAGACCAATTTTTACAGGATGTCTATTTCAAACATCAGGAAACAAATTAAATGTTGTTGCTGTTGATGGATTTAGACTTGCATGGAATAGTACAACATTATCTAATAATAAAAATGATTTTAGTGCTGTTATTCCGGGAAAAACTTTAAATGAAGTAAATAAAATAATATTAGATTCGTTTGATAATATAACAATAGGTGTTTCAAAAAATCAAGCATTATTTGAAATGGATAATTGTAAAATAGTAACAAGATTATTAGATGGGGAATTTTTAAATTATTCAAATGTAATTCCTGAAAATTGGGAAACAAGGATCAGAATTAATAAAAATAGCTTACAAGATTGTTTTGAAAGAATTAGTTTAATATCAGCATCATCTACAGAAAAAGAAAAAAAATATCCTGTTAAAGTATTAATAGATATTGGAAAAGTAACAATATCTTGTACAAACCAAACAGGTGATGCAAAAGAAGAATTATATGTATCAACAGAAGGAAAAAACTTAGAAGCAGGATTTAATCCAAAATATTTCTTAGATGCACTTAAAGTTATAGAGGATGAAGAAGTATATGTAGATTTTGGATCAAATATTTCACCATGTATTATAAGACCAATTGAAGAAGGAGATTATACATATATGATCCTACCAATAAGATTAAAAGACTAGTTTGGAGTAAATAATGTATATAAAAACTATTAAATTAAATAATTTTAGAAATTATACTAATCAAAAAATAGATTTGCAAAAAGGAATAAATTTATTTGTTGGAGATAATGCACAAGGAAAAACAAATATATTAGAAGCTGTATTTCTATGTGCTATTGGAAAATCATTTAGAGCTAAGAAAGAAAAAGAACTAATTAAAATAGGAGAAGAAAATTCAAAAATAGAAATTGAATTTGAAAAAAGTGATAGAGATGGCAAAATAAAAATAGAAATAGATGATAAAAAAAATGTATTTGTAAATAATATTAAACAAAATAAATTAAGTGACATTTTAGGAAATATAAATATAGTAATGTTTAGTCCAGACGATATTGAAATACTTAAAAGCGGACCAGCAAAAAGAAGAAGGTTTCTAAATATTTTAATAAGTCAATTAAGACCTAAATATGTTTATTGTTTAAATATGTATTTAAAGACATTAGAACAAAGAAATAATTATTTAAGACAAATAAAATTAGAAAATAAACCTAAAGAAATGCTAGAAATTTGGGATGAGAAATTAGCTGAGTATGCAAATTATGTTTATGAATATAGAAATGAATTTATAGAAAAAATTAAAAGTAAAATAAGCAAAATTCATAATGATATAACAGATAATAAAGAAGAAATAAAGATTAAATATATAACAGATTGTATAGATAAGGAAAAGTATTTACAATCATTAAAAGATTCATGGGAGCAAGATATACAAAAAGGATATACTGGAAAAGGTATTCATAGAGATGATATATACATATTTATTAATGGAAAACAAGTAAATATATATGGTTCACAAGGGCAAAATAGAACTGTAATTCTTTCACTTAAACTTTCTGAACTTGAAATTGTTTATGAAGAAATAGGAGAATATCCAATTTTGTTATTAGATGATTTTATGTCTGAACTAGATGGAAAAAGAAGAGAAAATCTATTAAAAGGTATAAGTAATACACAAATATTAATAACTTGTACAGATGAATTCACAATTTCTGAAAAAATGTGCAAAACCTATTTTATAAAAAACGGAAAATGTGAATAAAGGAGGATTAAAATGTATCTTCATATAGGAAAAGATATTGTTTTAAAAAATAAAGATATATTATTTATACTAGATTATTATTCTTTAAAAGAAAATAGTGTATTTAATAAATTTATAGAAAAATTAGACAAAAAAAATATTTTTGATATAAGCGAAAATAAACCAAAATCAATTGTTATTACTAAAGAAAATGGCATTATAAAAGGATATATTTCTAATATATCATCTAATACTTTAGGAAAAAGAAGTTTTATTTAGTAAAAATTTTATTCTTGATTTTTTTAAAATTAAAGTTATAATATAAATAGGCATTCTAGATAGGAGGAAATTAAATGGAAAAATATGAACATAAATATGGGGCAGATCAAATTCAAGTATTAGAAGGATTAGAGGCCGTAAGAAAGAGACCAGGTATGTATATAGGAAGTGTTTCTGCAAGAGGATTACATCACTTAGTATATGAAATTGTAGATAATGCAGTAGATGAAGCACTTGCTGGATACTGTAAAAATATTCATGTAACAATAGAACCGGGAAATATAGTTTCAGTACAAGATGATGGTAGAGGAATACCAGTTGATATACATCCAAAAACAAAAATATCTGCAGCAGAAACTGTTTATACTGTATTACATGCTGGTGGAAAATTTGGTGGAGATAGTGGATATAAAGTATCAGGAGGTCTTCACGGAGTTGGTTCATCTGTTGTTAATGCACTATCAGAATGGGTAGAAGTAACAATTGAAAGAGATGGCGGAACTTTTGAAATGGCTTTTGAAAGAGGAAAAACTGTAAAAAGTTTAACAAGAGTAGGAAATTCTAAAAAAACAGGAACAAAAGTTAGATTTTTAGCAGATAATACAATATTTGAAACTCTAGAATATGAATATGAAATATTAGAAAATAGATTTAGAGAAATGGCATTTTTAACAAAAGGACTAAGAATAGTAGTTGAAGATACAAGAGGAGAAGAAGTTAAAAAAGCAGACTTTTGTTATGAAGGTGGATTAATTTCATTTGTTGAATATTTAAATAAAAATAAAGAAAAATTGCATCCATCACCAATCTATATAGAAAAACAAGGTGAAGTTCCTGTTGAAATATCAATTCAATATACATCAGCTTATAATGAAAACATATATACATTTGTTAACAATATTAATACAATTGAAGGGGGAACACACTTAGAAGGATTTAAAAGAGCATTAACAAAAGTATTTAATGATTATGCAAGATCTCATAATATATTAAAAGAAAAAGATTCTAATTTACAAGGTGAAGATATAAGAGAAGGTTTAACAGCTGTAGTTTCTGTAAAAGTAAAAGAACCACAATTTGAAGGACAAACTAAAACAAAATTAGGAAACAGTGAAGTTACTGGTGTTGTTCAAAGTATGGTAAATGAAGCTTTATCAAACTTTTTAGAAGAAAATCCAACAGTTGCTAAAGCTATTTTAGAAAAATGCGTTAGTGCTTCACGTGCTAGAGAAGCTGCAAGAAAAGCAAGAGAACTTGTTAGAAGAAAATCAGCTTTAGAAACCTCTACACTTCCAGGAAAATTAGCAGATTGTAGTAGTAAAGTTGCTGAAGAATGTGAAGTATACATAGTAGAGGGAGATTCTGCTGGAGGAAGCGCAAAACAAGGTAGAGATAGGAGATTTCAAGCAATATTACCACTATGGGGAAAAATGCTTAATGTAGAAAAAGCAAGAGCAGATAAGATTTATGGGAATGATAAATTAAATCCAGTTATAGTAGCAGTAGGCGCAGGAATTGGAGCAGAATTTGATATTACAAAAATAAGATACGGAAAAGTAATAATAATGGCAGATGCTGACGTTGATGGTGCACATATTAGAACATTATTATTAACGTTCTTCTTTAGATATATGAGACCATTAATAGAAAATGGTAATGTATATCTTGCACAACCACCATTATATAAATTATCTAAAAAAGGATTAAAAGAAGATATATATTGTTATTCAGATGAAGAAAGAGATGAAAAACTAGGAGAAATAGGTAGAGAAGGTGTAAATATACAACGTTATAAAGGTTTAGGAGAAATGGACCCAGAACAACTTTGGGAAACAACAATGAATCCTGAAACAAGAATACTTGTTAAAGTAACAATGGAAGATGCAATAAAAGCAGATGAAATATTTACAATATTAATGGGTGATGAAATAGCACCACGTAGAGAATTTATAGAAGCTAATGCAAAATATGTAAAGAATTTAGATATATAGTTACTATTATATATATCTATAAAGAAATTAAATTTAATAGCGTAATACTGTAAATAAAACAGTATTACGCTATTAATCGTATAAAGCTAATATTAATCTACAGCTAAGACTAATATGCATAATTACTCACCTAATATATATTGCTATATAAATAAGCAATTCACCATACATAAGAATCAGTTGCTCGACCATAAATACACCCTAAGTAACTATATTCATCCACAAGGGACTATTAATAACCACTTATAAAAATATCTATCATTTTATAAATAAAATAAAAAATATTAGCAAAAATATAAATATAATCTTAACTCAAAATTATTACCTATAATATAACCATATATTAAAACAAATAAAAATTTAAAAATTAATATAAGTAAATATAGCCTGCATACAAATAATAACTTCTTATCGCCGACATATAAAAACCTAAAATAAAGCCTTTACATATCTTTGCTCGAATAATAGAAAGCTCTGAAATAAAACCTCATATTACTCTTCGTTCAACTAATATTAACCTTATGAGATTATTATAAGCAAATTTTAAAATTATATACAAAAAAAGCATTAGCAAATTTTGTAATTTAGTAATTTATCATTGTCGAATGATGTCGAACGATTTTTGTTGACAAAAATTTAAAATGGTTTTATTATTAAATAGTAATTTAAATCAAATAAAATCAAAAAGGAGAAACCATGAAAGAACAACAGATTAGTTCAGTACAAGAATGGTTGCCTATCAAAAAAATTCTAGAAAAAGGGATTATAAAATTAAAAGATAATTCTTATATCAAAATAATCAAAATTATTCCAATCAATTATAATTTAAAATCAGAATTAGAAAAAGAGGCAATATTAAATTCTTATAAAATTTTCTTAAAAACATGTAATTTTGATATTCAAATATTAATTCAAAGTAACAAAGAAGATTTATCCAAACATATTTCCAATATAAAAAAACAATTAGAAAAAGAAAATAATGAAAATATAATAAAATTATCAAGAAATTATATTGAATTTATTCAAAAAATAAACAAAGAAAAAAAATCATCTTCCAAAAATTTTTATATCATAATAAAAAAAACAAATAAAAATATTAAAGAAAATATAATTAATGAAGAAGTAATTATTGAAGATTTAAATGAGAAATATTTTAAAATAAAAGAATGTTTATCAAGATGTGGTAATGTCGCACAAGAATATTATACAAAAGAAGAAATAATAAAAGTACTATCATCATTTTTTAATTCAAGAAATTATATAAATACTAAATAAAAGGAGGGATTAATATAAAATTACAACTAATAAAAAATGAAAAATTAAAAGAGCAGACAAATGAAAAATTAGAATTTATGGAAGGAACAATAAAAGACATAGATATAATCTCACCTTCATATATAAATTTACAAAATCCAAAAATGATAGAAATAGATGAGGTATATTATAGTTCATTATTAATAATAAATTATTATAGAGAACAAACAGATTTATTATTAAAAAATTTAATAGATACAAATGTAAATATGAATATTTCAATGTTTTATGAAAAAAAGGACTCATACAAAATTATTAGAGAATTAACATATCATATTGGAAATGTAGGAGTAGATTTACAAACAAAAAATCAAAACAGTCAAGATATAGATATAGCGGCATTCACATATAATGATGCAAAATATATAAGAAAACAAATGCAAGTAAACAACCAAGAATTATATTTTTTATATATTTATTTAAACTTATTTTCACAAGATAAAAAAGAATTAGAATACATATTAAATAAAATAGAAGGAATTGTCCAAAGTAAAGGAATGCAAACAAGACACGCATATTTTAGAGAAGAACAAAGTTTAATAGCATGTTTACCTTTTATGGAAAACCATGAAGATATAAAAGAAGTAAGTAAAAGAAATGTATTAACAGATGGGCTAGTTTCAACATACCCATTTATATCATCTTCAATATTTGATGAAAATGGAATATATATAGGAACTAATATATATAATAACAGTTTAGTATTTATAGATAGATATGATACTACGAAATATAAAAATGCAAATTTAAGTATATTTGGAACAAGCGGAGCAGGAAAGTCATTCTATACAAAATTATTAATATTAAGAAATATATTATTAGGTATAGAGCAATACATAATAGATCCAGATAGAGAATATACAAATATTTGCGAAAAATTAGGTGGTACAATGCTTAAAATTGGACCAACATCAAATACATATATAAACATATTAGATATTAGAGAAGAAAGTATTGAAGAAAATGAAAAAGGATATTTAGCAACAAAAATAGGAAAATTAATAGGTTTTTTCAATTTGATTTTTGGAGAGTTAGATGAAGAAGAAAAAGCAATATTAGAAGATAAAATAATAGAATGCTATGCTTTAAAAGGAATAACTTTTGATGACGAAAGTTTATATAAAGAAGAGGAAGAAAATATAACAATAACAAAAATATTTAAAACAAGTAAAGATATGCCAATTTTAGAAGATTTATATAATATTTTAGCTAGTGACCCAAAAACAATTAGCTTTAAAACGAAATTAATACCATTCATTAAGGGATCATTAAAATTTTTCAATAAATATACAAATGTTAAATTAGATAATAAATTAATTGTTGCAGATGTATATGAATTAGGAGAAGATAATTTACAATATGGAATGTACATATTTACAGAATTATTTTGGGATAAAATTAAAATAAATAGAAAAGTAAAAAAAGCAATATATTTAGATGAAATATGGAGACTGATAGGAGTAACATCAAATAGAAATGTAGCCAGTTTTATTTATAAAATATTTAAAACAATACGTAAATATGGAGGAAGTGCAGTTGCAATAACACAAGACATATCAGATTTATTTAGTTTGGAAAATGGAATATATGGAAAAAGTATATTAAACAATTCAAGTATAAAAACATTTTTCTCATTAGAAGAAGAAAATATAAAAATATTATCGGAATATTCAAATCTATCTGAAAAAGAAAAGGTAGAAATCAAATCATTAAAAAGAGGAGAATGTTTAATGTTTGCAGGAGACAATCACATATTAACAAAAATAGAAGCAAATAATTTTGAAAAAGAAATAATAGGATAATATTAATAAATTATATATTAAAGAAAGGAGTGAAAACATATGAAAAAAGTAATTACAGCATTATTAAATAAAACGGTAAATGAAAAATTAAAAGAATATGAAGAAATAAATGTAATAATGAATGATATACAATATAAAGAAGGAATTATAGAAGCATTAGAAATAAATCCTGAAATAGAATATATAATTTTAAGTGAATTATTGCCAGGAGAAATTTTAATAAATGAGCTAATAGAAAAAATAAAACAAATAAAAAATGAAATTAAAATAATAATTATTTTAGAAAAGGAAAATAAAGAATTAGAAAATTATTTATTCTCAAGAGGTAATATACACATATTTTATAATAATGAAATAAAAATAAAAGAAATAGCAGAATTAATTATTAATATAAATAAAAACGAAGAATTAGAACAAGAAATAAAAAAATTAAAAGAACTAATAAACCAAAAAGATAATTTTGAAAATGAATATGAAATAAAAAAAGATGAAAACAATAAAAAAATAGATACAAAAAATAATATATTAATTACAGAAGAAGAAAAGAAAAAGATAGAAGAAGAAATAGAAAATGAATTTAATAATAATAGAATAAGAAATAAGATTATAAAAAAAGTAATTAATAAAATAAAAAAACAAACAACAAATAATGATTGTAAAATAATTATTATTTCTGGAATATCTGGAGTAGGAAAAAGCTTTTTTACAGTAAATATATCAAAACATTTAGCAGATAAAAAAAAGAATATTTTGATAATAGACTTCGATTTTGTAAATAACAGTATACAAACATTGTTTGGAATAAGAGAAAAAACAAAAGAAAAATATGTAGAAAAAAATAGTATAGAAGATTTAATCATAAAAATTAATTCAAAAATAAATTTAATTTCAAATATTAATGTAATATTCAACGAAAATGTAAATGAAAAATTTGAGATATTAAAAGTAATAAAAGATTTAAAAATAAAATATGATTTTATAATTATAGATATAAATAATAATGAACAAATTTTAAATTTAATAAAAGAAGAAATGAATAAAATAATTTTTATAACAGAACCCAATATTTTACAAATAAAAAAATCTAAAAACATATTAAATAAATATATTAATGAACTATATATAGAAAAAGAAAAATTATATCTTTTATTTAATAAAGTAAAAAATGATTCTATAAGTTTTAACATATTAAAAAGTGTATTTAAAAATTATAATACAATAGGAAAAATTAATTTTATTAACAATTATAATACTTTAATAAATCAAAACATGAAAAATATTTTCTTTGAAGATAAAATAAAAAATCAATATAAAAATATTGCAAAAAGAATATCTCAAAACAATAAAATAGATCAATATTATTTAGAAAAAATTATAAATAATTAAAACAAATAAAAAACAAGGAAGGAAAAATATAAATGGAATTAGAAATAGAAAATAAAGAAGATTATAATCAAATAATTCAAAAAAGTATTCAAAATGAAAATTCAAATAATATTAATAACGAATTAAATAATAATTTAGATTACAATTTTTCAAAAGAAAAACAAAATAATTTTTTAGAAACAACATTAGGTAAGACAATAAACACAGCATTAAATGTTGGATTACGATATTTGTTACCCAATATTATAGAAGACCAAGTAATAGAAATAAAAGATACAATAATAAAAGATGGTTTTAAAGAAGGATTAAATAAAACAGTGGAAGCAGCAATAGATTTAGGAAAAAGTGCAATGGGATTAGTAACAGGAAAATTTGATAATGTAACACAAATGCAAACAGCAATAGAAAAAGGAGGATTAATAGATACAATATCAAATTGTATTGACTTTGGATTAAAGGTAGGTAAACATGCAGGAATAGTACCTAAAGAAGTTGAAGGAATAATAAAAAGTGGAAAAAATATATTGATGAATAATATAGAAAGTAATATAGAAAGTACATTAACAACGCAATTAAAAGGAATAGAAAAAGTAAATAAATATATAGAAAATTGGAATACATATTATAAGGAACAAAACTTTAGTAAAATGGAACTGGAATATGATAAAATAAGAGAAAAATTAAAAGATTTAGTTCCAATAGAAGAAACCTTAAAAAAAGCTCATCAAGTAGAAAATTTGCATAAATTAATTAGAAGTAAGGGAAGAGATTTTAATTTATCACAGGAAGAAATAGAACTTGCAAAAAAATTAAGCTAATCCTCGACATCTAAGTTTTTTTATAATATAGGTTAAAAATTGTTCACTATTAAATCAAAGAAAATAATCATACTAAAAACATCAAAAAACTTAGAAAAATCTAAGTTTTTTGGCATTTTTTCTTGCAATTTTTTTAACGTTAAAGTATAATTACACTAGGTTAAAAATATACGAAAAAGAGGGATTTTAATGGATAAACCAGGAGAAAAAATTATTGAAAGAGATATTCAAAATGAAATGAAAAATTCTTACATTGATTATGCAATGAGCGTTATTGTTCAACGTGCATTGCCAGATGTTAGAGATGGTTTAAAACCAGTACACAGAAGAATATTATACGCAATGCATGAAGATGGAATTACATCAGACAAGCCATATAGAAAATGTGCAAATACTGTGGGTTCTGTTCTTGGAAGATACCATCCACATGGAGACTCATCTGTATATGATGCAATGGTAAGAATGGCACAAGACTTTTCTATGCGTTATATGTTAATTGATGGACATGGAAACTTTGGTTCAATAGACGGTGACGGTGCAGCAGCAATGAGGTATACAGAAGCAAGAATGGCAAAAATATCAAATTATATGTTACAAGATATAGAAAAAAACACAGTAAATTTTATGCCAAACTATGATGATAGATTACAAGAGCCAACAGTATTACCTTCAAAAATACCAACACTACTAGTAAATGGTTCATCAGGTATTGCTGTAGGTATGGCAACAAATATACCACCACATAACCTAACAGAAGTAATTAATGGAATTATAAAAGTAATAGATGAAGATAATGTAACAGATGAAGAATTAATACAAGTTATAAAAGGACCAGATTTTCCAACAGAAGGTGTTATTTTAGGAAGAGAGGGAATAAAAGAAGCCTACACAACAGGAAGAGGAAAAATAACAGTAAGAGCAGAAGCTGAAATAGAAGAAATGAGTGGGAATAAACAAAGGATAATTGTTAGGTCATTACCATATCAAGTAAATAAAGCAAAATTAATTGAAAATATCTCTCATTTAGTTAGAGATAAAAGAATAGAAGGAATTTCAGAATTAAGAGACGAATCAGATAGAAATGACCGTGTAAGAATAGTTATAGAATTAAAAAGAGATGCAAATGCACAAGTAGTATTAAATCAACTATATAAAAATACTCAAATGCAAGACACATTTGGAATAATAATGTTAGCACTTGTAAATGGAGAACCCAAAATTCTTACACTAAGACAATGCATAGATCATTATCTAGATCATAGAAAAGAAGTTGTACTTCGTAGAACAAAATTTGAACTAGATAAGGCAGAAGCAAGAGCACATATATTAGAAGGATTAAAAATAGCATTAGACAACATAGATGAGGTAATAAATATTATCCGTTCATCATATGATGATCCAAAGGAAAGATTAATGGAGAGATTTGGATTATCAGATATTCAAGCACAAGCAATATTAGATATGAAATTAAAAACATTATCAGGATTACAAAGAGAAAAAATTGAAGAAGAATATAATGAATTAATGAAATTAATTGCTCATTTAAAAGAAGTTCTAGGAAGTGAAAAATTAGTATTTGACATTATAAAAGAGGAATTAGAAGAAGTAAAAGAAAAATTTGGTGATGAAAGAAAAACTAAAATTGTTGCAGCAGAGGGAGATCTTGAAATTGAAGATCTAATAAAAGAAGAACAAACAGTAATTGCACTTACACACTTTGGATATATAAAAAGAATGCCAGTAGATACATATAAGAGCCAAAGAAGAGGTGGAAAAGGCATCACAGGAATAGCAACTAGAGAAGAAGATTTTGTAAAACAAATATTTACAGCATCAACACATGATACAATTCTATTCTTCAGTAATAAAGGAAAACTATATAAGTTAAAAGGCTATGAAATACCAGAAGCAGGAAGAACAGCAAAAGGAACAGCGATTGTAAATTTATTAAGTCTAGATGCAGGAGAAAAAATATCAGCAGTTATTCCAATACAAAACTTTGCTGAAGGAAAATTCTTACTTATGGCAACAAAAAATGGACTAATTAAGAAAACAGCATTAACAGAATATAACACAACAAGAAAAACAGGACTACAAGGAATTACATTAAAAGAAGATGATGAGTTAATAGCAGTAAGACTTACAGATGGAGAAGATAATGTAGTATTAGTTACAAAAGAAGGAATGTGTATTACATTTGATGAAAAAGATGTACGTCCAATAGGAAGAGTATCACAAGGTGTTATAGGAATAAGACTAGATAAAGAGGATTACGTAATAGGAATGGAATCAATAATTGCAGGAGGAAAAGCAACACTACTTGCAATAACAGAAAATGGGTTTGGAAAGAGAACAGAATTAGATGAATATAGAGTACAAACGAGAGGTGGAAAAGGTGTTATAACATATAAAATAACACCAAAAACAGGAAAACTAGTTGGAATTAGAATAACTGGGGAAGACGAAGATGTTATGCTTATAACAGATCAAGGAACAATAATAAGATTAGCAGTAAAAGAAATAAGTGTACTTGGAAGATCAACACAAGGAGTTACTCTAATGAGAACAAATGATGGAGCAAAAGTAGTAAGCATTGAAACTGTTCCAAAGGAAGATAGCGATAATGAGTAATGAAGAAATAAATATAAAAATACTAAATCTTCAAATAGAAAATATATTATATCCATTAGTTTCGCTATTAAAACAGGACAATAAGCCTAAACTAGAAATAATCATAGAAATAGAAAAATTTAGGGAAAGAAATAGACAATATACAGCTAGTTTAGAGAGTAATTATATAGAGAAATACTTAAATAAAATGTATGCAAAGAGAAATAATGGAAATAGTCTAATTGAAGTAGTAGAAGAAAATGAAAAAGAGGGAAGATAAAATCTTCTCTCTTTTTCGTATAAAATTATAAGTTATTTTTTAAACCTAATATCCTCACCAAAAAATCTACAAATATTATAATAACCTACAAATCTTGAAAAAATTCTTTCATCATATTTTTCACTTAATTCTTTTAAATTTAAATTAGTAGAAATAATAGTTTTAGTTATATGATTATTTTGATTTAATAATCTTGTATTAATAACATTAAAAAGTTCACTAAACTTCATACTATTCATACATTCAGTACCAAGATCATCAATAATTAATAAATCAACATCTAATATATTTTCATAAATAGAAGAAGTATTATTTTTATTAAATCTATAATCAATAATAGTATCTAACATTACAGGTGCTGTTTGATAAAGCACAGTTTTTCCTTTTTTTAATAATTCATTTGCAATACAATTAGATAAAAAAGTTTTACCAAGTCCAGTATTGCCTAAAAAAAGTAAATTTTTTTCATTAGCACTTTCGAAGTTATCTATAAAATTTAAAGCAATATTCTTAATATTTTTAATATTATCCTTAGGAGATATATTAGAAGAATATAAATCTTCGTTAATTTTATCAGCATATAAATCAATATTAAAATTACTAAAAGTGTTATTTTTTAAATTAGAAATATTTGATTTATTATATTCAAAATCAAATAATTTCTGCTTAATACAACTACACAAATTAAAGTTATAGCTATCCCTAACGTATCCAGTATCTTCACATAAAGCACATTCAAATTTAGGTTTAAAGAAATCATCACAAATATTTAAACTATTTAAAATGCTTTCTTTTTCCTTTTTTAAATTATCTATTTTTTCTTTTAAATTATCAACCGAACTTGTCTCATTAGGAGCAGATAAAATAGCCTTTGCAGTATTTAAAGCAAAAGAATTAAGTTCATTCTCTATTTCTTCTAATCGCTTATTTGAAGAATAAAGAGCAGATTTTCTTTTATCTAAATCTAAAATAGCATTCATTCTTTTTTGTTCATAATCTTTTAGCAAATTCTTCAAAGTAGAATTACTCATAATCAGTTAAAATCCTTTCTATGCCTTTTGGGCATTAGCGTATAAATTATCAAAATTATCATATTTTCTTTGCTCATAATTATTATAACTTTTCTTTTCTAAGTTTTTAATCTCTGCTTTTTTAACTTTCATTTGTTCTAAAAAGCTTTGGACATCATTAACAGTTTTTAAATTTCTATCTTTCCAATCACAAAGGATCTTATCTATATAATCGAAACTAGGATTAGATTTAGAAGTAGTCTTTTTTAAAGCAAGTTCTATAACATCTAAAGAAAATCCAAAATCAACAGTCCATTTCTCAATGTAAGCTTCTTCATATTGAGTTAGAGATCTATTTAAACCTAATTTTTTAGCAATAGATTTTTTAACAATGTTCAGCTTCTCTTGTTTTTCATAATACATATCCAAATCTGCCCAAGTTCTAATATTATTTTTATGCCAAGCATCAGCAACAGCACCGAATATAATTTCTATGTAATGCTGAACGTTCAAAACAATATCTAAAAAGTGCAATCATAACTTGTTCATCAAAACCATATTTTTTAAACCATAAATCAATATCATTATACCAAGAAGGAGACATTATACCTTGAAAGAAAGATGTATTAATATCCTCAATAGCCTTAGCTCTATATTGGTTTTGAGAACTTTTTTCTATATCGATTTTAGAAGAAAGTCTAGGTTTATATAATTTATTAAGCTCAATTTCTTGAAGATTATTTACAATATATCCAGTAGATTTCTTTATAATAACTTCATTATCTTCCCAATATTTAAGAGCATCTTGAATAGTCTTAAGAGGTAAAGCAAGTTTTTTTGATAAGTCATTCAACTTAACATCTTTACCATATTTAGATAAAAATAAAATATATAAATAAACCTTAATATAATCACCATTTGCTTGTGATAAATACTCAGTAAAAAAAACATCTGAAATCTCAGTAGTAGAAAAAATCATAGATAGATCATTCTGTTCAAGCTTCATACTAATATCCCCTTATAAAAATATACAAATTTTATTCTTAAGTAATATATAACAAATTATATCATTTTAAGACAATTTATACAACAGAAAATCAAATTATTTCTTATACAGATAAATTTTAGGATTTTTCATATATTTTAGTATATATAAAAACACATACAAAATATTTTCGTGGTTAAATCCAACAATACTGAAAATAAGAATAGGAAAGCAAAGAAAGATAAACAGAAATATCTTAACATTCAAATTAGTAAATAATAAATTAATTAAACAAAAAATAAAAGAGCACCAAACAACATTTACTATAGCAGTTGAATAATCAATAAAACCAAATAATTTACTATTAAAATTATAATTTTGGGGAAAAATAAATTTCATACATACCTCCATACTATTTAATAAAAGACCTAATTCCATTAAAACCATTTGTTAAATCAGTATTAATTCCACCCATAAATTCTCTTACATAAGAATTAGCCTTAAGCAAAGCAAAAATTGCACCACAAATTAAGAATTTAGAAAAGATACTATTATTACTAAAATCAATTGAAAAAATAACAAGTAATACAAGAGCTACTAAAATTTGTACTAGCATTAAAGAGATAAAACATTTAATCCAAGCTTTAAAGAAGCTAGAAGTTGTAGAAATACTGAGAGATAAAAATGCAAAAGGAGATATTAGTATAAAAACTTTAATCATAATATAACGAATAGCATAAGAAAAAGTTAGATTAAAAAAGCTAATAGAAATTACACTTTTAAGTAGACCGTCAATAGAAAAAATAGTAAAACTATTTTCTTCTATTTGAATCAGAGTATTTAATTTATCCACTAAATTAGAAAATGAAATAGTAGTACCAAACAAATTACTACCTACTTCTTGCATACTAGAAGATAAGCAAGAAGTAAAAAATATAAATTGTTCACAAATAAAAATAGAAGAATTCATGCAAATACCGTAGATAATCAATTTAAAAATAAAACTCGTAGGGCGTTCTACATGAGTAATTAATAAATTAGATAATAATAGTCGAATACAATAATATAGTAAAAAGCCTAATATTAAAGAATTAGCAATTAATAAAATACCATTAGTAGTAGATGTACCAAAAACATTTCTAAAATAAGAATTATTTAGAATATCAGTATTTATAAAAGTAATATTATCTAAAATAGAATATAAATTATTATCAATTGATGAAAAAATTGTTTGAAAAATAGTATTAATTGCATTAACAATTAGTTCAGTAATATTTACTTCTTCTTCCAAAGTAGAATCCTCCTATAATGAAATTGAGAGTAGGAGCAATCATTGCTCGAGGGTAAAATATAAAGCTAAATTAAAGATTTAATTGCAGATAAAATAAGATCTATTGCTAAAATAAAGGCATAAGAAAATAAAGTACTCTTAATTAATTTCTTTCCAATTCTCATCCTTTCCTCATCACCAAAACTAAATTTTTTCATAAAAACTCCTACGCCGTACTGCGACAGCGGCAGCAGGAGTTGCAAGCTTAATTAGCCAATCTTCAATTTGTTCAAAAGCTTTTTTTATTGTATTAACAAGTTTTTGATCTGCACCAAAAGAACAATTTGCAAATGTAAATATAAGAATAATAAATAAAAGTGATGTAAAAATAATAAAAAATATTTTTTTGTTTTTCATAATAAAAACCTCCTAAAATAAAAATAACTACTTAATAAAATATGGAATTAATTTTAATTTCATGGGCGTTAAAATTTTATACCCATCAGATAAAAAGGAAAGACAGGAAAAAGTTTCTAATTCTTGAGTAAAGAAATTAGTATCATAGATATAATCATTTTGAACAGACTTACTTATACTTTCAGATAAATTAGAATCCTTAGAATTTAAAGAGTTTGTAAAATAGTTATAATGTGTTTCTTTTGCATTTTCAGTAATACTTCTTGAAATCTTAAATTTATCTTCTTTACCAATTTGCTTTTGAATATCATCAATAGTAGCTATATCATCAGTTCTAAACCAGAATTTATTGATTAGATTTTGAATAATAACTTTAACAGCATATGTATTATTAATAGCATTTAACAAAGAAGAATAACTTTGGGTAGCAACAATATTAATGCATTTTGCTTCTCTAGATTGTGCAAAAAAGTCAGCATCACTTGAAGAGCAATATTCATGAAACTCATCACAAATAAAGGCAACACTTCTGAAAGAATTTGAGTCATACCTAGAAAGTCTACTCATAACTTCAGTTTGAAAGTCTAATTTTAAGTAAGTTGCAATAATTTTAGATAAATTTCTATATTCTGCAATATTCATATTAAGTACAACAATTTTTCCATTATCAACGAGATCTCTAAAACCTTTAAAAGTAATATCCTCTTTTTTAGGACAAAACGTATTCATAACATCATAATCAGAAACAAAGCAATTTGTAATACGCGTAATTTCAGACTTTATAATGGCTAATGTTCGAGAATCCAAAGAATTAAATTCCTTTTCAAAAAATTCGATAGAAGAAAGAGCATCATAACAATCTTTCTTAGATAATTTCCCGGATCGAAAAATATCTTTAATAATATCAAGCTTATCCATATAATAATTAGGTACAGTAATAAGTTTGTGAAGTTCTAAGAAAGTAACATATCCGTCATTATATAACCTACAAAATTTAATGGCTTCACATAAAAGCTGTTCAACTTTGTCCAGCCAGAAAGAATCTCCATTGTTAGGAGAAAAAAGCATAAGAATAGTTTTTAATCTATTCGCAAGAACTGTAGGTTTTAAATCAGGTTTATCTAAAGGATTATATTTTACATCTTTACCAAGTTCTATAACGTACAAATCATCTAATCTATTAGAAAAGGAAGCAAAATTAACAACCTCTTTATAAAAATTACCTTTAACATCTAAAATAAGCATACCAATTTTAGAAGAGGGATCATTTTTATTACATGAAATTAACTGTTTAGTAAAAGGATACATACAAGAACTAGTTTTACCACTACCAATAGTACCAGTAACTAAAATATTTTGATACAAACTTTTTTCTGGAATATAAACCAGATTATCACTTTCATTTTTACCAACAAAAAGTAACAAACCTTTATTATTTGTAAATTGTTTAATATTTGAATTAACTTTTTTGTGAGTTTTTATAGTATTGCTTCTTCGATAAAATATTAAGGAATATAAATAATTAGAAGAAATAATAGATGAAGCCATATAAAAAAGAATAAAATAAAACTTAATATTTTTCCATACTTCAGGATAAGTA
Source organism: uncultured Clostridia bacterium (assembly GCA_948896235.1). Taxonomy (GTDB): domain Bacteria; phylum Bacillota; class Clostridia; order TANB77; family CAG-508; genus RGIG8482. The sequence goes on along the minus strand of CAQUUC010000002.1, from coordinate 351,854 downwards.
GCACAAATATCATAAGGATGAAGTGAATATGGGATAATAACTAAGTCTGCCTCATAAATTGGCTTAAATAAAATATAACCAATTAAACAAAGAAAACATGAAAGTATAATGCAAAAAACAAAACGCTTAATGAAACAATAAAAAGACATAGAACACCTTCTTTCTACATAAAATTACGCTTTTTGATATCCAATTTCGAACCTTGCAAATTATGGGAAACTTTAATATCGAAAAAAGTATAAATCGAATAAAAAACAATAAAGATATTAATAATGAAAGTGATAAAGAATACATTAATAAGTGTATTCATATAATCACCACCTAACAATGAAACAATAATACAACAAAAAAATTAATTTGTCTATACTTTTTTGAATAAATATGATAAAATATGAGAAATTATAAAAAAGGAGGAATTATTATGAAGATAGAAAAAACAACAAAAATAGGGGAACTATTAGAAATGGCTCCAGAAAAAGCTGAAATATTATTAAATGCAGGAATGCACTGTCTAGGTTGCCCTGCATCACAAGAAGAAACAATAGAAGAAGCATGTATGGTTCATGGAATAGATGTTGAAGAAATCATAGAACAACTAAACGCATAATAAGTAACTACATTTTAGTACGAATTTAACTAAAAGAAGAGCATATGTAAAAAATTTATAAAAAAATGAAAAAAATGTGAAAAAATGATTGACATACACGTAAAAATGTAGTAACATATTAAAGTACCTATTTTTGAGGTACATTTTTGGGCCATTAGCTCAGGTGGTAGAGCACTTGACTTTTAATCAAGTTGTCCGCAGTTCGAGTCTGCGATGGCTCACCAAAAGAATACTAAATGCAAATTTAGCATTCTTTTATATATTAGGCCCGTTGGTAAAGCGGTTAATACACCGCCCTTTCACGGCGGAAACATGGGTTCGATTCCCGTACGGGTCACCAGTGCCACTTTAGCTCAGTTGGCCAGAGCACCGCACTTGTAATGCGGGGGTCCTCAGTTCGAATCTGAGAAGTGGCTCCATTAATAAAGGTCAGTAGTCTTGCAATAGCTTGGTTACTGGCTTTTTTATTATATAAAATTAAAATTTTATTAAAATCCTGTAACGAACGTAATAAAAATTGACACTTAATAATAGAAGGGTAAAAATAATGAAAGATATTGAAGAAATTTACAAAAAATATGCTAAACTAATAAAAAATTATATATTTTGTATAACACAAGATGTAACATTGGCCGAAGAAATAATGCAAGAGACATTTGTAGTAGCAATAACACGGAATAAACAAATTTAGGGGAGACTGCGAAATTTCTGTATGGCTTTGTTCTATTGCAAAAAAAATTCTATATAAAGATATGAAGAAAAACAAATTAAAAGATACAGTAACTATTGAAGAATTAGAAGTTACAGATAACAAAAGTATAGAAGAAGACTATATAAAAAAAGATAATAAAATAAAATTATATGAAGCCCTTCAAAAATTAGATGCAAATACTAGAGAAGTAATATACTTAAGGCTAACAGGAGATTTAACATTTAAAGAAATTGGAAAAATACTACGGAAAAAGCGAGAATTGGGCAAGAGTTACATTTTTTAGAGGAAAAGAAAAATTAATAAAGGAGGAAAATATATGAAAACAATAAATTGTATAGATTGTGAAGTAATTAAAGATTTGTTACCAAGTTATGCAGATAAAATATCAAGTGAATCGAGTAACAAATTATTAGAAGAACATTTAAAGAAATGTAAGAATTGTACTAATGTATTAAAAAATATGAATAAAGAAGTAGATAATGAAATAATACAAAATCAAGAGGAGCAAATAGATTATTTAAAAGGTTTTAAAAGAAAGAAAATAGCAACAATAATTTGTGTTATTATAATAACAATATTAGTTTTAATTAATGCTTTTTTATTAATAAGTAAGTTATATTTGAATGCAAGAATTTATATTAATGTAAATGAAATTTCTGCTGAAGGGTGGAAAAGTTTAGATATACATGGAAAAAATGCAATTTTCTTATATTTAGAAGACAAAAAATATACAATGGTATATGATCTAGAAGAAAAAATAGAAAATGACAACAATAAATCAATCTATATAAAAGTAGAAGGCATATTGACAGGAACAAAGCTAAAACAAGAAATAAAATGTTCTATAGATATAGATGAAAATACTAATAAAATTTATTTAGAAGATAAAGAAGGCAATGTAAGAGAAATATGGAATAAAGATAGAGGACTTTTAATAAAAGACATTACAGGAACAGATAAGATGAAATGGGTTGAAAAAATGGTTCAAGAAATAAGACAAGATATATTTAATTTAAAATAGATAATAATAAAAAAGATAAAAATGATGTAGAAAACCACATCATTTTTAATAAACTATTGAATACCTATATATACAATGTAATTATACATAGATAACCTATGTATAAAGGAGGAATAAAAGTGAAGGTAAGCAAATAACGTGGATATAAGCACAGCAATGCTATTTAATGCAGAAAAAGGAAAATGCACTTTTATTAAATTATAGTTGGATTATTAGTATTTTAATCCTTATAATGGTTATATCCTTCAATATAAAATTAATTATAGATACAAGAAAAAAAAGATACATATGGAAAATACTAATAATAGGAATAGCGTGTTCATTCATATTTAGAAGTGTGTTGTGTATATTAATAAACTTAAATTCAGGAATACCTTTAAATTCTGATATACCATTTATATCATATGGCAAAACAAATTTAGTAATGGATATTTTAAGTGTAGCAGTTATATTTTCAGTATATATAAGAAAAAATATAATTTTAAATATAAATAAACAAATTGCATAAAACATATTGGAAAACCAAATAGTTTAGTATAAAATAACTATATAATAATTTAAAAGGAGTAAAGATATATGAGTACAGCCATAGTAACAGGAGGAGCAAAAGGAATAGGAAAAGCCATAGTAAAAGAAATTGCAAAAAAGGGAATAAATGTAGTAATAAATTATAACACATCAAAAGAACAGGCTGAAGAATTACAAAAAGAGCTAGCAGATACTGGATACAAAGTACAAATATATAAAGCAGATGTATCCAAAAGAGAACAAGCAAAAAAGTTAATAGAATTTGCACAGAAACAATTCGGGAGTATAGATATATTAGTAAACAATGCAGGAATAGACCAATTTAAGCTATTTACAGATATTACAGATGAAGATTGGGATAATATCATACAAACAAATTTAACAAGTGTATTTTATACCACACAAGAAGCAGTAAAGAATATGATAAAAAATAAAAAAGGATGTATAATAAATATATCATCAATATGGGGAATAACAGGAGCATCTTGTGAAGTAGCCTATTCTGTTTCAAAAGCAGGAATAGATGGATTAACAAAATCACTTGCAAAAGAATTAGGACCATCTAATATAAGAGTGAATTCAATTGCACCAGGAATAATTTTAACAGATATGAATAAAAAATTAACTAATGAAGAAATAGAAGAAGTAAATAGCCAAATACCAATGGGAAGATTTGGAACTCCAGAAGAAATTGCAAAATGTGTAAATTGGTTGATAGAAGATACATATACAACAGGTCAAATAATATCACCAAATGGAGGTTGGGTAATATAAAAAAGGCGGATTTAAAAATCCGCCTAAAATCTTATTTTAATTTTCACTAAGTCTTCTCTTATAATTACCAGATATAATCTTTGGAAGATAAGTAATAATTTTATATACAGCAATACGAACCTTTTTACTCCAAATATAAGATCTACGCAATCTTCTATTAGGAAGCAAACTATTATTTTCAGTAGTAACTAGTGCCATAATATTTTTCTCAATAGGAAAAACGTAATTCTTTCCATTATTATTATCCCAATTATTATTTCCATCTCTAAAACAGAAATTGAAAGTATCAAAAGAAACAAGCTCAACTTCAGCTTGAAAACCAAGTTCAGTTTTCTCCATTTCAATTTCATTTAGGTCATCCCAAGATAATCCAAAACCATAGTGAATAAATACTTTTTCAGCATTTTCACTAAATAGTTTTCCTGTATAAGATATTTTAACAGTAGTATTTTCAATTAATTTGTCAGTATTAAAAAATATATTCTTAGTTAATTCCATAACTTGAAACTCTCCTTGTTTGTCTTTTGTAGTCATATTATATTATTAAAAAACTAAATATTCAAGTATTTTTAACAATAAAATCCCTATTTTGATAAAATTTTTCCTATAATGTAAAAATCATCATCTTTCTTTATAGAAATATCAGCAAAACTCTTATTATCAGCTCTTAATGTGATTTTATCTTGTCTTGCAAAGAACTTTCTTATTATAACATCTCCATTCAAACTAAAAACACCATAATCTTTGCTATTTAAAGGAGTATTAAATTCAACAAACACATAAGAATCTTTAGTAAAAGTAGGAGCCATTGAATCGTCATTAATTTTAAGAGCTATAGCAGAACTTGGAACATTAGATGGACAATCAATAAATCCACTAACAGAATCAACTGCTAATAACTTGTTATAAGAAATATGACTTACAACATTATAATTTTCTTGATCTTCATTAATAGTTTTATCATAAGTATACATTAATTGTTGATAAGGAATATCTAGAGCCTTACAAATATTCTTTAAAGCCTTGTGGCTAGGATTTCTTTCGCCCTTCTCAATATGTGTTAAATGACCAATATTAATATCAGTTAATCTTGAAAGTTCAGTTTTTGTCATTCTTTTTTCTTTTCTTGCTTTTGCAATCATATCACCAATCATAAAATTCTACCTCTTTTTCTATTATTTTTCACCATTATATAAGAAAAAATGTAATTTGTCTACCAGTAAACTAAAAAAATATAATATTTTTATAAAAATATCATAAAATTCTTGACTTGTCAAATTAGTACATATATAATGTTGACAAAATGTAAATGAAAGGAGAAATGATATGTATAAAAATAGTATTAGGAAGTATAGAAAACAAAAGGGATTAAAACTGGAGGAAATGTCACAAAAAATTGGGATATCAACAGGATATCTTTGTCATCTAGAAAAGGGAAGTAGAAAAAATCCATCAAGAGAAGTAATGGAAAAAATTGCAAAAGCATTAGGAAGAAGTATAGCAGAGATATTTTTTGAGGAGAGTGATGATTAGAAGATATAAAAATGGAATGAATAATTTAAGTATCTGCATAAAATTAATATTGTAAAGAAAAACGATATATGATAATATAAAGAAAGCTAAAACAAGTGAAAAAATTATAAGGGGGGAAATATAGTAATGAGAAAAAGCAATAGAAAAAGAAACCAAAAAAATACATATGTAAATGCAAAAAAAATAATAATACCAATTCTTATAATATTTGCTTTATTAATATTTTCAAGTATATTTGCCCTTACAAATGCATTAGGGGAAACAATAATTTCAAGAGTAAAAATAAACAATATAGATGTATCAAATTTAACAATAAATGAAGCATATCAAAAACTAAAAGAACAATTTGAGGAACAAATAAGTAAAAATATAAAGGTAAAACAAGGAGAATATGAAACAACAATAAGTTTAGAGCAAATAGAAGTAAAATATGACATAATAGAAGCCATAAACGAAGCATATAAAATAGGAAGAAATAAAAATATAATAATAAGTAATTATTCTATATTAAAAACAAAACTATTTTCCACTAAAATAGAAAAAACAATAAATATGAATGAAGAAGAACTAAACAAAGTAATAGATGACATATCTGCAAAGATACCAGGAGTTGTAGTACAAAGTTCGTATTATATTGAAGGTGATAACTTAATAATCTCTAATGGAAAAGCAGGAATTGAAGTAAAAAAAGAAGAATTAAAAAAGAGAATAATAGATGCAATAAAAAAACAGATAAAAGGAACTGAAATAGATACTATAGAAATTCCAATAGAACAAAAAGAACCTGAAAAGATAGATATAGAAAAAATAAGAGAAGAAATATACAAAGAACCACAAGATGCATATTATGAAGAAAATCCAGTTGTATTGCATAAAGAAATAAACGGAATAGATTTAAAAATATCAATAGAAGAAGCCAAAACAATATTAGAAGAACAAAAAGAAGAATATATAATTCCATTAAACATTACAAAACCACAAATAACAGTAAAAGATTTAAAAAATCAAAACTTCTTTCCAGAACAGATATCAAAATATGTAACAAGATATGATGAAAGCAATGTTAACAGAAGTACAAATATTAAACTAGCATCAGAAAAAATTGATGGAACAATACTAATGCCAGGAGAAACTTTTTCATATAATAAAATAGTTGGAGAAAGAACAATAAAAGCAGGATATAAAGAAGCAGCAATATATATGGGAGGAAAAGTAGTAGACGGAATTGGAGGAGGAATATGCCAAGTATCCTCAACTTTATACAATGCAGTACTAGAAGCAAACCTTGAAGTAACTTCTAGAAGAAACCATTATTTTATAACAGGATATGTATCAGCAAGTAGAGATGCTACAGTATCATATGGAACAATAGATTTTAAATTTAAAAATACGAGAACATATCCAATAAAAATAGAATGTATATCACAAAATGGTATATGCCAGATTGAAATAAAAGGAATAAAAGAAGCTATAGAATACGAAGTAGTAATAGAGGATAAAATAACAGAAGTAATACCATACACTACTAAATATATAAAAACGAATAAACTAGAAAAAGGAGTAGAAAACGAAATACAAAAAGGAGTAAATGGATATAAAAGTGAAGCCTACAGAATATTAAGGCTAAATGGAAAAGTAATATCAAAAACACTATTATCAAAGGACTCATATAATCCACTACAAAGAATAGTAGAACAAGGAACTAAATAAAAAGCGCACTGTACACATTTGTACAGTGCTTATAAAAAACTTTTTATAAAAATTATCAAAGTATTGACAAAATCCTTATAATCGCATTATAATAATAATTGTTCATAAATGCGCCATTAGCTCAGTTGGTAGAGCAGGTGACTCTTAATCACAAGGTCGGAGGTTCGACCCCTCTATGGCGCACCAATATATTTTATATATCTAAAATAAAATTATATTCTTTAGAAATACAACAGGAATCACACATCAATAATCCATTATAAAAAATAAATAATACTAATAATCAACTATCAAAAGAAATTGATGGTTTAAAAACCATATTCTATTTCTTATTAGATACAGTTAAATAATCATAAATAATTTATTAAATAATCAATTAGCAATTTAATTTTTAAATATTTATTCAAAAAAATTCTCTAAATAATTCATAGAAAAAATCCAATAAATCTACTATCTTAATGGAAAGGAGGCGAATTTATAAATAAAAACAATATTATTGAAATATAAAGAAATAGTTTTTTAAAGGAGGACAAATCAATGAAATTAAAAACACTTGCAATATTAATTTTTATAATAATTTTAATGATTCCAATATCAACATTTGGAATTACAGAAAAAGATAACGGAAAAATAGAAATATCGCCAGTTACAAAGCAAAGCTTTGAGGGTTTATGGATGAAGGGGGTTGATATAAAAGGATATACGACAAAAGAAAAAGAATCTATTACTAGCACGCATAATAACTTAGGATATCATATATTTTTAAACGTAAATGGTAAATATGGAGAGATGAATGGAAAATATACATTAGGAAAAGAAAACATGAAAGATATGCATTATAAAGAAGTACAAAATGATACGGTACAAAATATAGATGGAATGGAATTATTAGTAGCAACAAAATATCTAAATAATGGTAGACAAGTACAAATAATATATACTATAAAAAATACAACCAAAGATGACGCAAAAATTTCACTTGGAACAGCAGCAGATGTTGAAATAGATGGAGACGATAAAGCTACAATAGAGAAGCTAAATAATGGAGAAATAGTAAAATTATATACAGAAAAAGGAAAAACTAAAAATAAAGTACAATTTGTTTTATATGGAAGAAATACTGAAGGAGTAACAAATATAGACAACCTATGGATAGGAAATTGGAGTGATTACTATCTAAGTAATATATTTAATAATAATTCAAACATAAAAAAAATAGAAAACAAAGATAGTGCATTAACATTTTCCTGGGTAAATAGAGAAATTAAAGCAGGAGAAACTAAAAAGTATTCAGTAATAATGGAAGTTGGAGAACAAAATATTCCAAATGTAAAAATACCAATCAAAAATAATACAAAACTATATTATTCTAATGCAATAATAGATGGAACAGTAGAAGATAAAGACTTAAAAGATATGGTCACAATACACTATTTGGTAGACAACAAAGAATATACATTACCCACGATTTCGACCAAAGGAAAAGCAAAAGAATTCTCTTTAGACTTAACAAAATTAAATTTATCATCAGCACAATCGCATACATTAAAAGTATGGGCTATAGATAGTACAAATTCAAAAAGCAATATTGAAGAAAGAAATTTTATAATTACATATCTAAAAAATCCTAAAATAATATTATCAGAAAAAGAATGGACGAAAAATGATGTCACATTTCAAATTATAGATACAGAGAATGAAAAGCAATATGTAGAAAAATACCAATATAGAATTAATAATAAAGAATGGATTGATTGTAAAACCAATACTAATATTACAATCAAAGAAAATGGAATAAACCAAATAGATGTAAGAGTAGTAGGAACTAAAGAAGGAGATACTTCTGATATAATAACAGAATATATAAAAATAGATAAAATAAATCCAAGCAATACTACACCAACAGCAATAAATACCACCAATTCTATAACAGTAAAATGTACTCAAATAGATGAAGAAAGCGGAATAGATAGTAGCAAAACATTATATTCAATAAAAGAAGGAAACAAATGGAGCGACTGGCAGGCAAACAATACATTTATTAAGTTAAAACCAAATACAAAATATTGGGTAAAAACCAAAAGTATAGATAAAGTAGGGAACATAACAGAATCACAAGAATTAGAAGTAAAAACAGAACCAGCAAAAGTAGAAATACCAAAAGAAGATAGTAGTACCAATATAGTAGATGACAATAATAAAAAAGAAGAAACTGAGAACAAATTAGATAAAAAGGAACCAGTAATAGAGAACAAAGAAGAAACAATAATAAATAAAGAAATATTAGAAACAAAACAAGACAATACAATAGCAAAAAAGCCAATACCAAAAACAGGAGAGAATAACTATATAATAATTGCTATAATATCACTTTTAACATTAAGAGCAAGCATATATTATTTAAAATTACAAAAAATAAAAAATAAAATATAAAAAATCGAGCTTTGGCTCGATTTTTTATTCATTATATGAAATTATTTAATATCTCTTAAATTATTATACTTTTTAAAAGCTACAATACCAATACCTAATATAGAAACAATCAAAGCACCTAAAGTTATAGTTGTACCAGTTTGAGGAATTTTACCTCCTGCAACTGTGTCATCTTTGCTTGAATTATTATTTTGATTGTTATTACTGTTATTACTGTTATTATTATCCTGTTTGTTGTCAGTATTACTATCTTGTTTATTATCATCTTTATTAGTATTATCATTGTTCTTATCTTGATTATCAGTATTATTATTTTCTGTACCTTCAGTATTAGCTTTTATAGTATTACCACTAATAATAGGACAAGATAATTCAGCATCTATTCCAGAAGCATTTTTAACAGCACCACCTGTTAAACTAACAGTAGCAAGTTGACCGTTATCACCAGCTTGAATATTATAAGAATATTCAATATAGTCATCTTTTATAGTACCATTTGTAATACTTCTTTCAGCACTTTCACCAAATTTAATCTTTAAAGTAGGTACTGATGTTCCAGTAATTTTTTCTGTGAAATAAACTCTAATTTTTACAGTTTGACTTGTTTTATATGTGCCAGAATTTGGGCTTATTACTTTGATTTCTTTTACTTTTGGAGCATTAGCATCTTTTATATATTGAGAAACAGTAGTAGCTTCAGGTAATCCATCATGAATTACAGCAGAATATACATCTTTACAATCATTACCAGAACGTTTTACCCAAATAATATAAAGCCCATCTGAGACAGTACTATAACTAACTTGTTGAGTTTTAGAATATCCAGAAGTAGGAACACTTGGTAAGTTAGATTCTAAAGAAGTTATACTTTTATTATTATTTTTAATATCTAAAAATTTATTAATAAAAGTAGCATCTGTTATTTTTTGAGATTGAATATATGTATTTAAATTTGAATAGTAATTATCTCCAATAGAACCATATAATTTAGTATTAAACGAATATGAATTAGTCAATTTATCATAAGCTCCAGCTTGTAAATAAGGTAATTTTAAATTAACCTCTAAAGCGTTTACAATATAACTATCATCTGAATTATTTTTAATATACAAAGAACCTCTATCTGTTACTTTTAGTACATTTACAATATCTTTAGTAGAAGCGCTTAAAGTAATATTTGCAGTATTGTTTGTATAATTAACTAAAGAATGCCAAGTTTCAGGGGTGCTACCTTTAGTTGTTAAAGCATAAGAATATGAAATAGTTTCGTCTAAAGTTAAACCAGTAAGGTTTAAAGTAATAGAACCATCATTTGAAGGGATTTCCCTAGTATATGCAACTGTAGCATTAACTAAATTTGGGACTACTAATAACAAAATCATAATACCCAAAATAATTAAAGAATTTTTTAAATTCATTTTCATTTGTTTTTCACTCCTTTTATTTTTATAATTAATATATATCATTAAACCGCTGTTTTGTAAACAAATCTTCTAAATAAAACTAAAATGTAATAAAAATGTAAAAAAGGGTAGAAAAAAGTAAAAGAAAAGACTATAATAAAAAGAGTTAAGAAATAAGAGGTGAGCATATGATAACAATATACAATTCAAACTTAGAAACAAATGAATTAAAAAAAGAAAACAAAATAACAAAAGGAAGTTGGGTGAATATGATAAACCCAACAGAAGAAGAAATAAAAAAAGTATGTGAAGCAACACAGATAAAAGAAGACTTCATAAGATATTCACTAGACTATGAAGAAAAAGCGAGAATTGACGAAGAAGATGAAGATGGAACAACACTATTCCTTATAGACGTTCCAATAATAGAAAAAGAAAAAGAAGCGGAAAGCTATACAACTATGCCACTTGGAATGATAGTAGTAAGAGATGAATACTTTATAACAGTTTCATTAAAAAGAAATTTAATAATACATAGTTTTGAGAAAAAAAGAGTAAAAGGTTTTTCAACTTATAAAAAAAGTAGATTTCTATTACAAATAATGTATACAAACGCATCACACTATTTAACATACTTAAAACAAATAAACAAAGAAACTGAAATAGCAGAATCAATATTAAAAAATTCAATGAAAAATAGAGAACTTTTGAAATTGTTAAGCTTAGAAAAAAGTTTGGTGTACTTCACAACTTCACTAAAATCAAATGAACTAGTAATGGAAAAGACATTAAGAGGAAAAATCTTAAAACTATATGATGAAGATGAAGATATACTAGAAGATGCAATTATAGAAAATAAACAAGCCATAGAAATGAGTCAAATATATAGAGATATATTAAATGGAACAATGGATGCATATGCATCAATAATATCAAACAATTTAAATGGAGTAATGAAATTCTTAACATCAATAACAATAATACTTGCAATACCAACATTAATATCGAGTATGTGGGGAATGAACGTACCAGTACCTTTACAAAATAATCCATTTGGATTTCCAATACTTGTTGTAATCTCAATAGTTGTAACATTAATTGCAGTAATAATGTTACAAAGAAGAGATTTATTAAATTAAATAATCATAAAACATAGAAAAGTGTAGATTTTATTATAGCTACACTTTTTTTATTGAATAAGAAAAATTTTATTTTTATTAATAGAATTTACTTCTTTAAACAAAAAATGAATAAAAAGTAAAAAAATACACATATTAAAAATGAAAAAACAAAAGTAAGGAGTGAGTAAAATGAGAATCATAGACAAAATAGCCTTAGTATTAGTAATAATAGGAGCAATAGTATGGGGATTAATAGGCTTATTTAACTTTAACATAGTAGAAATGTTATTTGGAAATATGACAATAATATCAAGAATAATATATACATTAGTAGGGGTATCAGGATTATGGGCAATAAAATTATTATTTGATAACGACTAAAATATTTCTATAATTCATAGAGAATAAAGATTTGAAATATAATTAAACAGATTTTATAATAGCATGAAGATGTCGATAAGTAGTTTGAAAAAAGAATGTAAGAAAGACTGGGTGCAATCAAAATAAACCTAGTCTTTTTCATTTCTGTCTAATCCCTAAGTGATTTATAACCTGAGTAAATCAAATAAAGTTTCAACATTCCAAGCAATTCTTTCAAAAATAAAAACATCTCGTATACCTTTTAGAGAAAGGCATAACCAGCGAATATTTCTATTTACAAAATGCCAACCATAGACCCTTGCCAAAATACATAAAATAATATATAATACTTAAAGCAAAAATGAGGAGGATTAAAATGTTAATAACAAATGGAGTTACAATAAGATTTGGAAAAAGGACATTATTTGAAGATGTAAACATCAAATTCAATAAAGGTTGTTGTTACGGAATTATAGGAGCAAACGGTGCAGGAAAATCAACCTTTTTAAAAGTATTATCAGGAGACATAGAACCAAGCAAAGGTGAAGTAAGTTTAGACAAAGGAGAAAGACTATCAGTATTAAAACAAAATCACTTTGAATTTGAAGAATATACAGTAATGGATACTGTAATAATGGGAAATAATGAATTATATAAAATAATGAAAGAAAAAGATGAAATATATGCAAAACCAGACTTCAATGAAGAAGATGGAATGAGAGCAGCCAAATTAGAAGAAAGGTTTGCAGAATTAGACGGATGGAATGCAGAATCTGATGCAGCAACATTATTAAATGAACTTGGAATCGATACAGAAAAACATTACAAATTAATGAGCGAACTAGAAGCAAAAGAAAAAGTAAAAGTACTACTTGCGCAAAGTTTATTTGGAAATCCAGATATACTATTATTAGACGAGCCTACTAACGATTTGGACTTAAAAAGTATTAACTGGTTAGAAGAATTTTTAATAAATTTCGAAAACACAGTAATAGTAGTATCACATGATAGATATTTCTTAAATAAAGTATGTACACACATAGCAGACGTAGACTTTGGACAAATAAAAGTATTTCCAGGAAACTATGATTTCTGGTATGAATCAAGTCAGCTTTTATTAAAACAAATGAAAGAACAAAACAAAAAGAAAGAAGAGAAAATAAAAGAATTACAAGCATTCATAGCAAGGTTTAGTGCAAATGCTTCAAAATCAAAGCAAGCGACATCAAGAAAGAAATCATTAGAAAAAATTGAACTAGATGAAATAAAACCATCAAATAGAAGATATCCATATATAGACTTTAAACCAGATAGAGAACCAGGAAAAGAAATATTAAAAGTAAAAAATATTTCAAAAACTATAAATGGAGAAAAATTACTAGATAACGTATCATTTGTAGTAAAAGAGGGAGACAAAATAGCATTTTTAGCAGACAATGAAAATGCAAAAACAGTACTATTCCAAATAATAGCAGGAGAATTAGAGCCAGACGAAGGAAAAATTGAATGGGGAACAACAATCAGTAATACATATTTCCCAAAAGATAATAACTATTTATTTGAAGATGATATGACAATAACAGATTGGTTAAGACAATATTCTAAAGATCCAGACGAAACATATGTAAGAAGCTTCTTAGGAAGAATGCTATTCTCAGGAGAAGAATCACTAAAATATGTAAAAGTACTATCTGGAGGAGAAAAAGTAAGATGCGTACTTTCAAAAATGATGTTATCAGGGGCAAACTTACTTATAATGGACGAACCAACAAACCATTTAGATATGGAAAGCATAACAGCATTAAATGAAGGAATGTCAAACTTCAAAGGAAACATATTATTTACATCACACGACCACCAATTAACTGAAACTGTTGCAAATAGAATAATAGATATAAAACTAGATAAAGTAATAGATAGAGAAATTACATATAACGAATATTTAGGAATAGAATAAAAGTAAAAAAATTAATATTTTTGCTTTCAAATTTAACAATATTTTAAATTAATGATATTAATTTAAAGTGCAGGAGATTACAACAGAAAGAATAATATTTTCATATAAAAAATAATGTAAGAATAGCTTTTGTTTTTATATGAAAATTTTTGTATAAAGTTATAAAAAGGAGGTGTATGTATGGGATTAGTTATACTTGTCGTTATTGCTATAATCGCTATTGTAGTTGCATCAGCTGTAATATCAAACAAATTTTCAAATAAGCTTCATTCAACAATAATGAAATCTACAGGATTAGGAAATAAGCTTAATGAAAACTTTGATTCAATGAATGCAAAAGCATTGAAAAAATTAGATGAAAAACTTGCAAATGGAGAGATTACTCAAGAGCAATATGAAAAACGTAAGAAAAATTTATTACAAGATTTTGATTTTAATAAATAAAAAATGAATAATAAATTAATAAAAATGCCAAGAATTTGATGTTCTTGGTATTTTTTATGATATAATTACAAAAAACAAAGAAAGAGGAAGTAAAAATGAATATAGAAAAACAAATTGCAGAAGAATTAAATATAAAGGAAAGTCAAGTACAAAAAACAGTAGAATTAATAGATGCAGGAAATACAATCCCATTTATAGCACGTTATAGAAAAGAGGTAACAGGCGGATTATCAGATGAAATATTAAGAGAGTTAGGAGAAAGACTTTTATATCTTAGAAACTTATGTATAAGAAAAGAAGAAGTAACAAAATCAATAGATGCTCAAGGAAAATTAACAGAAGATATAGTAAAAGAATTAGAAAATGCTGTAACACTTGCAGAAGTAGAAGACATATATAGACCTTATAAACAAAAGAAAAGAACACGTGCAACTATTGCAAAAGAAAAAGGATTAGAACCACTTGCAAACATTATATATGAGCAAAATGAAACAAAAAACATAGAAGAAATTGCAAAAGACTATATAAACGAGGAAAAAGGAGTAAATACTGTAGAAGAAGCAATCGCTGGAGCGTTAGATATAATAGCAGAAGAAATATCAGATAACCCAGAATTTAGAAAACAAATAAAAAGAATATGCTATCGTGAATCAACTTTAACAACAAAAGCAACAAAACCAGAAGAAAAATCCAACTATGAAATGTACTATGAATTTTCAGAAAATGTAAATAGACTTCCAAGCCATAGAATACTTGCAATAAACAGAGGAGAAAAAGAAGAATATTTAAAAGTAAAAATAGAAAAACCAGAAGATAAAATAATATACTTATTAGAAAGAAGAATAATAAAAAAAGAAACTCAATTTAAAAACTATTTGCAAAACACAGTTGTTGATGCATGGAAAAGACTAATAGAAAGTTCTATAGATAGAGAATTAAGAGCAGATTTAACAGAAAAAGCTGAGCTTCAAGCAATAAAGGTATTTGGTAAGAATGCAAAACAACTCCTACTGGGAGCTCCACTTAAAGGACTAACAGTAATAGGATTTGACCCAGCATATAGAACAGGGTGTAAAATAGCAGTAATAGATGAAACAGGAAAAGTATTAGAAACTACTACAATATATCCAACAGAACCACAAAATGATGTAGAAGGAGCAAAAAAAGTATTAATAAATTTAATAGCAAAATACAATGTAGACATGTTTGCAATTGGAAATGGTACAGCATCTCGTGAGTCAGAGCAGTTTGTTGCAAATGTAATAAAAGAGGTAAAAGAAAAATACCAAAAAGAAGTACATTATGCTATTGTTTCAGAAGCGGGAGCAAGTGTATATTCAGCATCAAAACTAGCGACAGAAGAATATCCTAAGATTAATGTATCGTTAAGAGGAGCAATATCAATAGCAAGACGTTTGCAAGACCCACTAGCAGAACTTGTTAAAATAGATCCAAAAGCAATAGGAGTAGGACAATATCAACATGATGTAAATCAAAACAAACTGGAAGAAAGTTTGACAGGAGTAGTAGAAGATGCAGTAAACAAAGTTGGAGTAGATGTAAACACAGCAACACCATCACTTTTATCATATGTAGCGGGATTAAACAAAACAATAAGCAAAAACATAGTAACATATAGAGATGAATTTGGTAAAATAGAGGAAAGAAAAGAATTATTAAAAGTTCCAAAATTAGGAAAAGTAGCATTTGAACAATGTGCTGGTTTTATAAGAATATATGATGGAAAAAATCCATTAGAAATAACAGGTGTACATCCAGAAAGTTATGAAAAAACAGAAAAATTACTTAAAAACTTAGGTTACAATAAAGAAGATATAAAAAATAAAGAAAAACTAGAGGAATTAAAAGAAAAGTTATCAAACATAAATATAGAAAAAACAGCAAAAGAATTAGATATAGGAGAAATCACATTAAAAGATATAATAGGGGAGCTAGTAAAACCGGGAAGAGATCCAAGAGAAGACTTACCAAAACCAATACTAAGAAATGATGTACTAAAAATAGAAGATTTAAAAATTGGAATGGTATTATCAGGAACAGTAAGAAACGTAATAGACTTTGGAGCCTTCATAGACATAGGAGTAAAACATGATGGATTAGTACATATTTCAGAGATGAGTGAAAACTACGTAAAAAATCCACTAGATATAGTATCTGTAGGAGATATAGTAAAAGTAAGAATAATAGGAATAGACCTTGAGAGACAAAAAGTAAAATTAAGTATGAAAGATGTAAAATAAAAAAACTGTTCACGTTTACGTGAACAATTCTTTTATTTGTTTTCTTATTCTTCTGTTTTTGGTTCTACAGCTTCAGTTGTTTTTCCTGCAAGTTCTTCATAGAAGCAAACAAAAGCAACCATTATGTAAGGCATTAACCAAAGCATACCAATACCTAGAGTAAATCCAGCTAAAATTGACCAACCAATGAAAGTTAGACCTAACCAGAAAAATCTCCATCTGTTACCTCTCATTAATTTTTCACTTGTTTCAACTACTTCTTTACCTGTCATATTTGGATTATCATTTAAAATATAGTAACTTAATGAATATAGATATCCTTTAACAATTACATAGATTAAAGAAGCTATATAACCAATAAAGCTTATAAAACCTAAAAATCCAAAACCTGCAACTCCACTACTTGATTCAGCAATTACTGCAGAAGCAAGAGAACCTCCAAGAGAAACAACAAGTAAAATAATGAAAACTACAAGTAGGCATACAGGTAAAATCATTTTAAGAATTATATTTCCCAAAACTCCCCATACTTTTGCAAATGAAGAAAATCCGATACTTAAAAAGTCTGTATAATTAACTTCTTCATCTCTTTTAAGTTTCATAAAAGAAACAAGTAATCCATAAGAAATAGGTGTGGAAATTACAAAAAGAATAATTCCTCCTATTATAGGAATAAGATTACATACAAAGTTTATTACAAAAACAATAATTGTATAAACTAATGTAAGTAATGCAGCTTTGCCCCATTTACCAGCAAGCGCTTTACGAGCATTTGCTCTAATTTCTGATGCTACCATAAAACATCCTCCTTTTAATAATTAAATTCGACTTAAATATACATTAAATTGTTAAATATGTCAATATAAAAGATGACATAAAAATAGATAGAAATTAAATTTCTATCTATATAAATATATAATCAAATAATCCTAAATATACCTATCTTGGATATCTTTAATTTCATCATAATGATTATCTAAAATATCTAAAAATACATCAGCAATTTTCGGGTCAAATTGTGTCCCTTTGCATCTTTCAAATTCAGCTCTAACAACATCTAAAGGAAGAGGATCTCTATATGACCTTTTAGAAGTCATAGCATCAAAAGTATCTGCAACTGCAGCAATACGAGCAAAAAATGGAATTTCTTCACCTTTCACCTTTCCAGGGTAACCAGTACCATCATATTTTTCATGATGATGTTTAACAATAGGAATCAAATTCTGGAAAATGGTTGCAGTAGATAAAATATGAGCACCAATAGTAGGGTGATTTTTAATCTCGGAATATTCATCATCAGTAAGCTTATCAGTTTTAAGTAAAATACTATCAGGAACGCCAATTTTACCAATATCGTGGAACAACCCACCAATACGTAAAGCATTTAAATCCTCTTCCGCAAGGTTCATATGTTTACCAATTAAAACACTATATTCAGAAACACGATCAGAATGTCCTCTGGTATAGGAATCTTTAGCTTCAACTGTATAACGTAAAGTTTGAATACTCTCCATATAAGAACGTTCTAATTTATCATATGTATCTTTTAGCTCATCATTAATCTTCTTAATTAAATTCATCTGTGAAATTGCTTTAATACCAGACTCAATAAGAAGAAGTAACTGGTCAAATTTATCACTTTTCTCACAATATCCCTGGATATCCAGACGTCTAATAGTATCAAGTGGAGGGGCTAAATCCTTATGCCCTGTTAGTAATAAAATATATAACTCTTTATTAAACTTTCTAATTTCTTCAACAACTTGATCACCATGAATAGGAGTCATAATAAAGTCTAAAAGCATTAAATCAAAATGTTCATTTTTAACTCGTTCAATAGCTTCAAGGGGATCAGTAACACCTGTAAATTCATATCCAGAACGTTTAAGAAAAATAGAAAGAGAATCAATAATACCAATTTCGTCATCAACAACAATGATTTTATAACCATTAGAAGCTTGTTCAATATTTCCTTTTCTCATATGTCTTATCTCACCTCTTAAAATAAATCTAGCACTATTATATTAGTAAATTCGACTAAAAGCAATACAAAAATATAAAAATCACATAAAAGCAGTAAAAAAATCGACAAAATTCGAGCATAAAGGTTTCATATATAAAAACTTATATTATATAAAGTAAAACCCAGAGTTCTCTCTGGGCTAAAAATATCTATAAAGGAAGAATTATATCAAACCTTGTACCTTTACCGTACAGTAGACTCAAAAGTAATATCTCCACTAAAATGTCCACGAATAGTTGAATAAGACATAAACATACCAAGACCAGTACCATTCTTGCCTTTAGTAGTAATCATTTCTTTAAATAACTTATCTTTAACTTCATTAGTCATACCACATCCATAATCTTGAACAGAAATAACAATATTATTGTCATCTTTATTAAAGCTTAAATCTATACACTTATTAGTTTCACCATTATATGCTTGAATAGCATTTGAAATAATATTATTAATAACTTGAACTAAACTGTTAACATTACCACTTAAAGAAATCATATCATCAACATTCATATTAATATTCATATCAATTAAAGCGTTTTTTAGTTCATGTTTCATAAGAATATTAACACGTTTAACAAGTTCATTAATAGTAAAACTATCTTCTTCATTTTCATTTAAAGTAACAGCTTGTCCTTTAACAGCAGTAATAATATCAGACATATATGAAGTATGAGTTTTAATTTTCTCAATCCATTCACTCATATCGTGCGCAATTTCGTGATGATCTTGGTCATTAACTTCAGGATCTCCAATAGAAGAATCATATTCCTTAGCTAAATCAGTAAGACCTTCAGCAGCACCTGCAATAGACATAATTGGAGTTTTTAAGTTATGAGCAATACCACCAACAAGCTGACCAAGAGAAGCAAGACGCTCCTTTTCAACAAGCATATCTTGGTTTTGTTTAATAGTTTCCATATCTCTAATATGTTGAGTAATATCTTTAAGAAGAATAAGAGTACCAACATATTTTCCATTTGATTTTATATCATTAATTTCTATATTAAAATATTTATTAACACTTTCAAAATGTTTTTCATAGTAAAAAGTATTATTTGAAGATTTTACTTTATTTAAAGTTATAAGAAGCGAGTCTGTATTAATATTATGCTCATTAAACTTTTGTATTAAATTAATAATATCTTTATTTCTAACATCATTTGATTTAAGTTTAAATGTAGTTAAAAACGTTTCATTAAAATCAGTAATAACATTATTTTCATTCAAAACAATATAACTATCCGAAATTCTATCAACAATCCTTTGCAAAGCAATAGGTGCTATTTTTAAAAAGTTAAATTTAAAAATAGCAAGAGTTAAACAAATAACAGTAATAGCAAAAGAAATTGGAGTAATATAAACAGTCATAGGTATAATTTTAAAACTACCTAATAGACTTACAATAATTGGAACACTGATACCCACAACAATTAAAACAGACTGTTTCGAAAAAAATCCAGAATTTTTAATAGAAAATTTTGTTAAGTAAAAAGCACCAATAAATAGTAAAAAGTATGTATAAATATGATGTATAGTAATATATGGACCATATACACATTCATTAATGTTTGATGAATAAGAATCATAAAATAAATGATGAATAGGATTTGTCCATAAAATAAGTAAAGACAAGACGGGGACAATAAACAGTAAAACATACCATTTTTTAAAGTGAATCTTTGTTTTAGTGAAAATTAAACCTGTAAAAAATATACAAACAGGAATAAAACAAGTACCAATATATATGAAATATTCGAAATAAATAGGGTCGAAATTCAAATATTTAGTACATAAATTTTGCATTAATACACCAAAACCAATAATAAAAACGCAAATTAAATTACAACAAAATATTTTTTGCAATTGATTATGGTCTTTGCGAGTCATTACATAAATTAACAAGAAAACTACTAAAATAGTAGAAATATTTAATAATAAAAAATCCATATAAACCTCCTATAATGAGGATTATTCGCAATATAGATTACTACGAACAATTCTCATAAATATAATAAATTTATTTAATGTATAAATCCTATCTTTTTAAAATAGTTCATATATTTTTTTATATATAAAGAATCAAGTTCTTTCCAATTAAACCCAAGTTCTAACAAATACTGAGAAGAAAAATCGCAGTTCAAACGAATTCTAGATGTATACGTTAAATTTTTATCAGTATCTAAATCATGAATAATACCAGACAAAATTTCTTTTCTAGAGTCATCTTGTAAAATTCCAGTTATAATATCGGACATCATTTTATTAGAAACAGGTAATATTGAATAATCTAATTCAATTAAAGTCTTAAACAATAAATTGATGTCAAGCAATTTAGGATTATATAAATGGAAAACATTGCATTCACTTTTATTTAAAAGTAATTTAATAATAGCATTTGCACATAAATCAACAGGTGTAAGCTCAATTGCATGCTCTAGTAAATATTTAGGAATAGCCCCAATTTCAACAAAAGATTTTATCCTTTTTGCAAAAGCATTATTCTCTACATTAATTTGAAATACTCCGTCACAATATCTATTTGTAATATTACCAATACGTAATATTTGAGCATCTAATCCATTAAGTATTGCTTCCAAAACAATAAGTTCGGCTTTATACTTAGTAGTAGTATATATTCCTTTAATATTTTGACCAATATATAAATCAGTTTCTCTAAAAATTTTTTTATCATTAATATTTTCTGGTGTTTCTACCACTACTTCTTCTTTTTCACCATTTCCAGATATACTAACAGTAGAGATATGTAATAATCGTTTTGAAAATTTTAAGCAAAATTCAACAATATTTTTAGTTCCAGTAACATTAATATCATTAAATAACTGCTTTTGTCCAAAATGTTTTACTAAAGCACCACAATTAATTACAGCATCAATATTATTTGACAATTCATTATATTCATTAGGAGTTAAGCCCAAATTCTCTTTTATAATATCCCCATTAACAATGTGAATTCTATTACCAAATTCCATGTCGTATTTATCACCAAAATAAAAATGTAAAATATTTTTTAAACGTTCAGTTACATCAAGATTATCTTTTGGACGAACTAAACAATAAATGTTACCTGGACAATTCTCTAAAAAGTTATCAATAACATGAGAGCCTAAAAAGCCAGTACCACCAATAAGTAAAATATTTTTAACTATAGCTGGTCTAATAGTATCTATATTTTCTATAACATTTTTTTGCAATAGATTATTGATTTGAGAATAATCATAATTTTTCATAAAATCGCTTTCTGGAGATGGTAATTTATTTGATAATTGAGCAATTGTAGGAAAATTAAAAATATCAGCATATTCAAAATTAAGACCATACTTAACAGCTTCTATTTGCATATTAATGGCACTAATAGAATCACCACCAATATCAAAGAAATTATCATTTATATCAATTTCATCTATTTTTAAAATATTTTTCCAAATTTGTAAAAGCTTTTCTTCATTTGAAGTTAACTCACTAATATTGATTTTATTGTGACGAATCGTTTTGTGTAAATCTGGTAAAGGCAATGCTTTTCTGTCTATTTTACGATTAATAGTATAAGGCATTTTATCTAATCTAATAATATAAGTAGGAACCATATAATTAGGTAAATTTTCTCTTAAAGCTTTTCTAATAATTTCTTCGGTTACAGTATTATTAGCTACATAATAGCCACACAAAACTTCTTTATTATCTAATTCTATTTTATTAACAACAGAAGAAGAAACACCAGGAACGTTTTGCATAACATTTTCAATTTCACCAAGTTCAATACGTAATCCTCTAAGTTTAATTTGGTGGTCAACACGACCTAAAATTTGTACTTTACCATCAAAAGTCCATCTACCAATATCACCAGAACGATATATTTTACCTTCTCCAAAAGGATTATTTATAAACTTTTCAGCAGTCATATCAGGCTTACCAATATAACCACATCCAACTTGAATTCCAGAAATATATATTTCACCCACAACACCAATAGGAACACGTCTCATATTTTTATCCAAAATATGAATTTCAGTATTCATAATAGGTGGGCCCACAGTAATTTCTTTTTCACCATCTAAATTTTGTACATTTGAAAGAACAGTAATTTCACTAGGACCATATATATTATAAATAGTTATATCATCTGCTAAAGCTCTTAAATCCCTAACAAATTTTTCAGGTAAAGGTTCTCCACCAAAAACCATATTCTTAACAAGAGCAAGTGCAGAATCTGGTTCTCTGTTATCATAGTTAATTTTCATAAGGCTTGGAGTTACAGTCATAACATCTACATTATATTTTCTAATAAGTGCATCTAATAACTTAGGATTTCTATGTTCTGCGTTATTTGCCATTACAACCTTCATACCATGTGCTAATGAAACGACAATTTCATAAACAAAAATATCAAAAGGTGTAGAAGTAACAGAAGCAATTGCATGTCTATTACCTTCTTTTAAGTAATCCAAAACTTTAGTCATAGCTTTAACCATATTTGCAAGACCAACCTGATTTAGCATAACACCTTTTGGTGTTCCAGTAGAACCAGAAGTATAAATAATATAAGATAAATCTTGCATACCAATTTTAACATTTGGATTATCAAAATTATTATTATAAATACTATTATCTAAATCTATTTCAATACAATTTTCTATACTCTCAACCTTGTCTCTTAAAGATTTTTGAGTAAGGACATACTTAGTTTTACTATCATTCAAATAATATTGTGTTCTCTCTATTGGATAAGTTGGATCAACGTTAAAGAAAGCTGCACCAGCTTTTAAAATACCCAACATACACACTATAGTTTCAAAAGAACGATTTGTCATAATACAAACAATATCATTAGCACCAATTCCATTTTTAATTAAATAGTGTGCTAAACTATTAGCTTTTTTATTAAGTTCATTATATGTCAATGTTTTATCATCACAGATTAATGCAATATTATCAGGATTATTTTTTACTTCAGTTTCAAAGATAGAAACAAAAGTATCTTCATTAATAGTATCACTAGTAGAATTAAACTTCTCTAACAAAGCATATTCTTTTTCAGTAATAATATCTATATCATCAATTAAAACACAGTCATCTTTGTAAACTTGAGAAAGCACAAAAAGGTAATGCTCTAATAAATTTTTGATAGTTTCTTCTTTAAACAAATTAGCATTATATTCAAAACTAAATACAAAATCTTTAGGACGTATTTCAAGTAACAAGTTAAATTTTGCGGTATTTGAATAGATATCTAAAACTTGTATATTCGTATTATCAATAGTATAACTTTCCTTATTAGCGTTTTGATAAGTAAAAGAAACATCAAATAAAGAATTCTTATAGCTACCATTTAAATTAGAAAGTTTTTTTACTAACAAGTCGTAAGGATAAGCTTGGTGAGCTAGGTCATCTACTACTTGAGAATGTATATACTTAACAAAATCTTTAAAAGCTTGATTATTCCTCATTTTTGCGTCAATTACAATATTATTAACAAATGTACCAATAAGGTTATAAACATCACTATTTTCTCTGCCAACAGTAGTAGAGCCAACAATTAGTTCTTCTTGGTTTGTATATTTATATAATAGTACTAATAAAACAGATAAAAATAAAGTATAATTTGAAACGTTCAAGTTTTTTGCAAATTTTTCATAACCTTCAAATAAAGCTTTATCCATTTTATAATTAACTCTATTACCAGTACCATTAGAAGTATTAGATTTCACATAATCATAAGGTAAATTGATAGAAGGTAAAGTAGAATCTTTAAATTTACTAATCCAGTAATTTTCTAATTCTTTAATTTTATTACTATTGAGAAAATCATTTTCCCAGACAGCAAAATCTTTATAATCTATTCTTAAATCTTCTAAGTTTTCATCATTATATAATCTACAAAGTTCATTTATAAAAATATTTAAAGAAACTCCATCAACAGCAATGTGGTGAGTATCAATCAATAATAATGTTTTATCATTATCTAAATAATAAATATAAAGTCTTAATAGAAAATCTTTTTCCAAATCAAAAGGTTTTTGATAGCTATTTAGTATATTATCAAGATTACTAAAATTATCATAAAATAAGGGAATATCTATATTTACATCATTATTTACATATTGCACAATATCATTATCTTTAAAAATGTATGACATTTTAAAAATAGAGTGTCTATTAATAAGCTTTTTGGCAGCACTTATTAATTGGTCTTTATCCAAAACTTTATTAATCAACAATCCACCAGTTATATTATAAGTAAGTGAATCTTTACCTAATTGTTTATTAGCATAATAAATTCTTTTTTGGGCAGAAGATAAAGGATAATAGTCAATATTCATAGAAACAGGTATTATTTTATTATCTTCGTTAGTACTTGGTAAGGTAGCAATAAAATCGGATAATTCTCTAATAATAGGTCTCGTTAAAATATCTTTAACAGTTAAATTAATGCCAAATTTATTTACTAAAATTGTACAAAAATTAATAGCTGAAAGAGAATCTCCACCAAGCTCAAGGAAAGAATCATCAATACTAATAGTATTTACGTGTAAAATTGTCTTTAGAGTATCAACTAAGGCTACATCAACATCATTACGAGGAGCTATAATTTCTTTTTCTTCATCGCAAATAGCGGGAAGAGGTAAAGCATCTCTATTAATCTTACCATTATGATTATATGGAAGAGATGGTAAATCTATAAAATATTGAGGAATCATATAGCTTGCTAAATCTTTTTTTAGAGTTAGTTTTAAACTATTAATATCTACAGGACCATTTTTAACATAGTATGCACATAAAATATCATGGTTAAATTCATCAGTTTTTTTAGCTACAACACATGAAGTTATATTTTTAAAATTTAAAATTTTCTCTTCAATTTCACCAAGTTCAACTCTAAACCCACGAATTTTTATTTGAGTATCAATTCTTTTGCAATATTCAAAAGAACCGTCTTTGTGAAGAATAGCACTATCGCCAGAACGATATAAAATCTCATTAGGATCATAGGGGTTTTTTATTAATTTTGTACTATTTAAATCAGGTCTATTTAAGTAGCCTTTAAATACACCATCTCCAACAACGCAAATTTCTCCTGGTATATCATAAGGAACAAGTTTTAAATTTTTATCTAATAAAAGTATCTTTAAAGTTGGAATAGGGACACCAATATTAGATTTAGAAAGTAATAAATCCTCATTAGATAATTCCTTAAAAGTAACGTGTACAGTAGTTTCAGTAATACCATACATATTAATTAATTTAGTAAAAGGATATTTATCTTTCCAAGGCTTAATTAAACAAGGTTTTAAAGCTTCGCCACCATATATAATATATCTTACTTTTAAATCAGCTTCTGTATTTTCTAATTCTTTAGATAACAAATTATAAAAATAAGTAGGAGTCTGATTAAGAATAGTAACATTCTCTTTTCTTAATAAACCTAAAAACTCAACAGGATCTTGTGCAACATCTTCGGGAACCAATATAAGTTTAGCACCGTAAAGCAAAGCACCATACATTTCCCATACAGAAAAGTCGAAAGCTACAGAATGGAACATAGTCCAAACGTCATTTTTATTAAAATCAAACTGAAATGAATCATTTTTTAGTAATCTAACAACATTTCTATGGCACAATAAAGCACCTTTAGGTTTACCAGTTGAACCTGAAGTATAAATAATATAAAGTGAATCTTCAGGAGAAATATCAATGTTACAATTTGAAGTGTCACCTGTATAAATATTTGTATTATCTAAAGAAATATTAATCTTTGGAATATCAAAAGGCATATCGTCTGAAATATTTAAAAATAACAAAACTTTTGCATCACTATCAGATACCATATATTTAACACGTTCTTCAGGATAACCTAAATTAATAGGTAAATAGCAAGCACCACTTTTAATAATAGCAAGAATTCCAACTACCATTTCTAAAGATTTTGGCATACGTAAAGCAACCACGGTATCTTTTTTTATACCGCTAGAAATTAAATAATGTGCAAGTTGATTAGCTTTTTCATTTAACTCTTTATAAGTTAAAAATGTATCACGAAAAACTACTGCAACATTATCAGGTGTTTTTTCTACTTGTTCTTCAAACAAACTAACAAGAGTTGCGTCATAAGGATATGTTACATTATAGTTATTATACTTATATAAAATATCATATTTTTCTTTACTAGTAACAATATCAATATCTTTTAAATAAAGATCTTCTTTTTCAAGTATTTGCCAAATAATATGCATAATACGATTATGAATATTTTCTATATCAGCAGCATCATATTTTGCGATTTTATAATCATAAGCAACAGAAAGTTCTCCTGAAACATTAAGGTCAGACAAATGAATATCAATATCATCAGCAGTATTACCATTAAAAGCCCATCTTGTATTATAAGTTAGCCCATTTTCAGTATTAGCTTTAGTAACTTGATAAGAAATAAGTATATTATACAAATTAGGAAGTGAAGAATCTCTTTTTCTTAAATCTTCCAAAATATTTTGATAATAATATTTTTGGTGTCGAAGCATACCTAAAGAATCCTTTGCAATATTAGCCACAAAAGACTTAAAATCTAAATTATTATTAACTAATACCCTAAAAGGAGCAGTATTAATAAACATACCACTAGTATGTTTTTCTTTAAAATTAGTTCTATTTAAAATTGGAGTACCAAGCACGAAATCATCTATTCCACTAACTCTACTAATATAAATAGCATAAACCGCCATAAAAAAGTTAAAAACAGAAATGCTATTTGCTTTACAAAACTCGTTAATTTTATCCATTTTAACTTTATCAATATTAAAAACTTTGCGATTAGCCTTACAAGAAAAATTATTTGCTGTTTCTTCCTTAGAACTAGGTATAGTTGCTTGCTCAGGAATAGTATTAAAAACACCTTCCCAATATTCTTTATCTTTTTTAAATTTATCACTATATAAATATTCTTTTTCATTATAAATATATTTAATATAAGAACATTCCTCATCTTTTAAAATGTCTTCACCTTTTAAAAGAGAAGAATATGTTCTAACAATCTCCTTAGAAACAAAACCTAAAGTCCAAGAATCAGCAAATAAATGATGAATATTAAGCATAAAACCACCAGTATTATCTGGGAATTTAAAAATCTTAAAACAAAATAAATCACTATTATATATATCAAAAATATGAGACATAAGTTCATTTTCTAATTTTGCAACATCAGCTTTACAAGCAAGTTCAACAACATCAATAGATACATCACAAGTATCAGAAAGATATTGCTTAATTTCATTATTATCTATAATCAATTTCAAATTAAAGCTATCATTATTCTTAATAACAACATTAATAGCTTTTTTTAATAAATCAAAATTTAAAACATCCTCTACAATAGCGGTTCCACAAATATTATTAATATTAGAACCTTTATAAAACTCCTCAGTAAGTAAAATAGACTTTTGAGGATTAGTTAAACCATAAAGTTCACCTTTCATAATATAATCTCCCTTATATTCAACATCCTATAACAAGACAAAAATCCTTATTATTCTAGAAAATTATATAATTAAAACCAAAAAAAAGAAACTATATAGTAAAATGTTACTAAAACAATATAATATTGTAATACATATGTAACATAACAGTTGTAATGCAGGAAACAAAGCAAAATTCGACATATTAAATAGCGTTTGTCGTAAAATCTGTAAGAGAAAAGTTATATTCATCGTAAAAATCTGCATACATCACAAAATATTCACCGTAAAAATGTGCAAAAAACTTGACTAGTAACAAAAACAATAGTTATAATGGTACATATAAAAATAACGACTAAAAGGAGACAGAAACTATGAATAAAATAGAACCAAGAACATTACCTGGATTTATGGAACTTTTACCAAATGATCAAGTAAAATTTAATTTAATGAAAGAAAAAATAGCACATTCATATGAGAAGTTTGGGTTTCTTCCACTAGATACTCCAAACATTGAGTTATCAGACGTATTGCTTGCAAAAGCAGGAGGAGAAACAGAAAAACAAATATATCGTTTTCAAAAAGGAGAAGCTGACTTAAGCTTAAGATTTGACCATACAGTACCACTTGCAAAATATGTTTCCTTATATCAAGGAGAATTGTCATTTCCGTTTAAAAGATATGCAATAGGTAAGGTATATCGTGGAGAAAAAGCACAAAAAGGAAGATACCGTGAATTCTATCAATGTGACATAGATGTTATAGGTGATGGAGAACTTAGTATAATAAATGATGCTGAAATGCCAAATATAATCTACAATACATTTAAAGAATTAGGATTTGATAATTTCACAATATGTATAAACAACCGTAAAATATTAAATGGATTATTTGAAAGTCTTGAATTGGCAGAAAAAACAACAGATATCTTAAGAATTATAGATAAAATAGAAAAAATTGGAGAAGCAGAAGTAGTAAAAGAATTAGATAAATTAGAAATATCAAAACAAGCTTGTGAATATATAATAAAATTTATAAAAATAACAGGTAAAACAGATGAAAAAATATCAGCGTTAAATGAATTAGGAATACAAAATGAACTATTTAAAACTGGAGTAAACGAACTAACAGAGGTAGTGAAATATCTAAGATTATTAGGAATGCCAGAAGAATACTTTACAGTAGATATAAAAATTGCAAGAGGACTAGACTATTATACAGGAACAGTATATGAAACCTTCCTTAATGAATATAGAAACTTAGGAAGTATATGCTCTGGAGGACGTTATGATAACCTTGCAGAATATTATACAGATAAAAAATTGCCAGGAGTAGGAATTTCAATTGGATTAACAAGATTATATTATCAATTAAGTATGATAAACCAAATAAAAGAAACAAAAGAAACAATTTCAAAAGTACTAGTAATACCAATGGAGGAAGGATTAAGTGAATCCTTAAAAATAGCAAGTAAACTAAGAGAAGCGGGTATAAATACAGATATTTATTTAGAAGAAGCTAAAATAAAGAAAAAAATGAAATACGCAGATAAATGGAAGATACCATATGTAATAATAGTAGGAGAAGAAGAGGTAACTACAAAAGTGCTAACATTAAAAAATATGGAGACAGGAGAGCAAAAAAAATTAACAATAGATGAGATCATAAATGAAATTCAATAACAGTGTTTAAAAATTATAAAAAAGGTAAAAATAAAATGTAGGATAAATAAAGACTACATTTTATTTTTTTATATGTAATCAAAAGTGTTAGATATGCGCCATTAGTAAAAGAAACTAATATAATAATTTTATTACACAAGGAGGCAACAAATGAAAAGAAAAAGCAAAGTAAATGATAACTTAAAAACAGTCGTAAGAACAACAACAGTATTAATGTTTATTACAGTTCTGGGATTTTATTTATTTAACTTATACATAAACATAGATATTCGGGAACAATGAGCAAAATACAACATACCAAGCAACAAAAACAGCTCGGGACAATAGAGGAAGAAATTAAAGAAAGTAAAACCATAGCAGATGTATTAGAAGAGACATCAAAAGCAGTGGTAGGAATATCTAAATTACAAGAAAAAGGAAATTCTATTTTTTTAAAAGATGGAAGTACAAAATTAGGCTTAGGAACAGGAATAATAGTATCAGAAAATGGATATATAGTAACAAATGAACATGTATCAGGTTCAAAATATTCAAACTGTTATGTAACATTAGAAAATGGTAAAGAATATTTAGCAAATGTTGTATGGTCAGATTCAGACTTAGATTTATCAGTAATAAAAATAAATGCTAATAACCTACCATATGTTATATTTGGAGATTCAGATAAAATTAGAATTGGAGAAAAAGTATATGCAATAGGAAATCCGATTGGTTTTGAATTTAGAAGAACCGTAACTGGAGGAATAATTAGTGCAGTAGATAGAACAATAAAAATAGAAGAAAATGACAAAGTTTCATATATGGAAGATTTGATACAAACAGATGCTACTATAAATCCAGGAAATAGTGGAGGACCATTAATAAACCCAAAAGGAGAAGTTATCGGAATAAATTCTGTAAAAATAGAATCAGCAGAATCAATAGGATTTGCTATACCAATAAATATAATAAAGCCAATAATAAGCAGTTATACTAAAAGTCGGTAACTTTGAAGAAGCGAGTATAGGAGTATTTTCATATGATAAAAACGTTATACCTTATTTAAATTCAAAATTGAATCTAGAAAGTGGAATATATGTAGTAGAAGTAATAAAAAATAGCTCAGCAGAAAAAGCAGGAATAAAAAAAGGAGATATAATACAAAAAATAGATGGTGTAACATTAAACAAAATGAGTGAACTAAGAAAATATATTTATACCAAAACACCAGGAGAAGAAATAACATTACTTATACAAAGAAATGGAATAACAAGCCCTGTAAAAGTAACATTAGGAAAGAAATAGGAGATTGTAAAGCAATCTCCTATTTCTTATTATAAATTATATAAATTTCCATCAACTAAAAGT
Source organism: uncultured Clostridia bacterium (assembly GCA_948896235.1). Lineage (GTDB taxonomy): Bacteria > Bacillota > Clostridia > TANB77 > CAG-508 > RGIG8482. The sequence continues at coordinate 320,471 of CAQUUC010000002.1, read as the reverse complement.
CTTGCACGTCCTGCAGTCTTTTCATCAGCATTTAAAGCATCTTCAATAAAATCAGGATGATTAATTAAAAATTCTCTCATACTTCCATCAGGATCTTTAATAAAATTGTGAACCATATCAAGTTGAGATTGATCAATAATACCTTTTTGGGAAGCAGTATTAAATAAAGCTTCATCAACACAAGTTAAAGAATATGTTGTAATACCAAGATCTGCTAATCTTTCTTTACCACCTTGTAATCTATCAACAACTGAAAGAGCCCAAACTAATTCTCCACCTAAATCTTGAATTGCAGGAATCCAAGCACGAATAAAGCTTGAAGCAACAGTAATTAAATCAGTAATATGTAAAACTTTTTTACCACTAATACTAGAAGAAATAACAGTTTCGTTAAAGTTACAATCGCTTGTAACACAAGCTAAATCTTTAAAAACAGTAATATGTGGCTTATTTAGTAAAAAGGCAATCATATAAGAAAAGAACCAGTCTCTTCTTTCACCACCAGAAATGTAATCTATATCATCAACATTAATTGTATTTTTTATAAAAGAAACCATTTCATTAATAACATCGCTATAAATTTTATTATTATCATATTGATGTTTTACCTTTTCAAAAAGAGGCTTTGGCATACCAAGTTTATCGTGTTTATTTTCATCAATAAACTTTAATAAATCATTTGCGTCGGCTTCACTTCCATAAACAAAATGTGTATTTATAAAATAAGGTCCAATCTTACCTGACGTATACCAAAAAGGCTTATCTCCCTTAGATACTTTAATTGCATTAGTCTCAAATAAATATGATTTTAAATCACTCATATATAAAACCTCCAATCTAATAGTAACAATACTATAACTATTAGTTTTAATTTATCCTAAACAATAATAAAATAAAAATCGAATAATGTCAATGAAATTAGTAAAATTGGATTAATAAAATGTAGAGGCCGACGTTCTCGTAGACCCCCAAAATACGTATTTATATATGAGATAATGACAAACACTACCTAATCAACTTATACCAAGCTTCATATAAAAAGGTAGTCATATTCCATAACCCGATTTTATTAACATCAGCTGCAGCAATAATATCCGAACTACCGACAATTTCTCCGTTAATAGAATAAGTAACTTCTCCAAGTTTTTGGCCTTTAGCAACAGGAGCAACAATACTATCATCTAAATTAATATTTTGAACTAAGTTTTTATCTTCTCCTTTTTTTACTAAAGCTCCACAAGAATTTTCTAAAATAGCATCAACAGAACCTTCAACACCTTTATTAACAGTAAGAGATTTAACAGTATCACCAGTCTTACCAAATTCTTTATAAGAATAAGTACTAAAACCATAATCTAAAAGTTTAGATGCCTCAGCAAAACGAACTTTAGTAGTAGGAGCTTTCATAATAACAGCAATTAAGGACAAATTATCACGAGTAGCAGAAGCCGATAAATTATAAAGAGCAAGAGAAGTAGAGCCAGTCTTTAAGCCAGTTGCACCACTATAATTCCTAATAAGCTTATTAGTATTAACAAGACTAGATTTACCGATCACGTAAGCTATCCATCCAGATAGTAGTATATTCAGTAATTTTTGGATGTTTAGTTAAAAGTTCACGGGACATAAGACTAATATCATAAGCTGAAGTAAGATGTCCATCTTCATCAATACCATGACAGTTTTTAAAAGTAGTATCATTCATACCAAGTTCACGTGCCCTAACATTCATTTGGGTAACAAAAGCCTCTGTAGAGCCTGCCAAAAATTCAGCCATTGCAACAGTACAATCATTAGCACTAACTACACAAATAGCCTTTAACATTTCGTGAACAGTGAGACTTTCTCTTGTATCGAGCCAAATTTGAGAGCCTCCCATTTTGGTTGCATTTTCACTACAAGGAACTTTATCGTCCAAACTAATTCTTCCACTATCCAAAGCTTCCATAATAAGTAAAATAGTCATAACCTTAGTAACACTAGCAGGACGTAGCTTTTCGTGTATGTTATGTTCATACAAAACCTTACCACTATTTTGCTCAATTAAAATAGCTGCTCCAGACTCTAAATTTAAGCTATTAGATTTTTCTTCACTGGCATCAGTATTAACTGAAGCTGTAATATCATCACCATTCCATATAAAATCTGTATTAAATGCAAAAACAAAAGTAGGAATAGAAATAAATAATACTAAGAAAATAGAAATAATTTTTAAAATAAATTTATTATTTAACATATTTAAACCTCCATAAAAAAGCTTATTAAACAATATGCAGTTAGATTAAATAATAGAATGAAAAATTAAGCTAAAATTCACTAGGAATCTAACATATAAGTGAAAGATAGAGAACATAAGCTTAACATTAACATCTATAAAAAATATTTATAAAATCTTGCAAAAGCTTAGGGAAAATGATAAAATAGCTAAGAAATAAAAACCAGAGAGGAGATATTATTATGACAACTCTACTAAAAAACGGAATAGTAATAGACTATGCATCAAGATTAAATGAAAAAATGGACGTATTAATTAAAGACGGAAAAATTATGAAATTAGAAAAACAAATAAATGAAAGTGCAGATCAAGTTATCGACTGTACAGGATTATCTATTATGCCAGGAATGATAGATATGCATTGCCATTTAAGAGAACCAGGATTCGAACATAAAGAAACAATAGAAACAGGATCAAAAAGTGCTGTTAAAGGAGGATTTACTACAATTTGCCCTATGCCAAATACAAAACCAACTCCAGATAGCACTATTGTTTTGTCTAAAATAATAGAAGAAGCAAAAAGAGTAAATCTATGTAATGTATTACCATTTGCGAGTGTAACAAAAGGTGAAAAAGGAGAAGAACTAGTAGATTTTAGTGAACTAAAAAAAGCAGGAGCAATAGCCTTCTCAGATGATGGAATGCCAGTAGAAAATGCTAATATGATTAGAAAAGCAATGATTGAAACAAACAAAATAGGAAGCTTTGTCTCAGAACATTGTGAAGAAAAATCAGTATCAGCAGGAGCAATAAATGCAGGAAAAATAGCTGAAAAATTAGGGGTAGAAGGAGTATTACCAGAAGCAGAAGAAATAATGGCAGCACGTGATATAGTAATAGCAGAAACCAATAATTTACATACACATATTTGTCACATAAGTACTTCTACATCTGTAAATATGATAAGAGATGCCAAAAAACGTGGGGTAAAAGTAACCTGTGAAACATGTCCACATTATTATAGTTTTACAGTTGAAGAAGTGCTAAAATCAGGAGTAAATGCAAAAATGAATCCACCATTAAGAGAGAAAAAGGATCAAGATGCAATAATTGCAGGCTTAAAAGATGGAACAATAGATGCAATAATAACAGACCACGCACCACATACCGAAGAAGAAAAAGCAAAAGGGCTAGCTACAGCACCTAATGGAATAATAGGATTCGAAACAGCACTTGCTGCTACAATAACAAATTTAGTAGATAAAAAACACATATCATATATAGATATGGTAAGGTTAATGTCATATAATCCTGCAAACTTATTAGGATTAACAAATAAAGGACAAATAAAAGAAGGTTATGATGCAGATATAACTGTATTTGAACCAGATATAGAATACATATATGAAAAGGAAAGTATAGTATCAAAATCAAAAAATACTCCATTTATAGGAAAAAAATTAAAAGGACAAGTAGCATATACAATAGTAGGCGGAAGAATAGTTTATGAAAGATAAGATATATTTATGAATAAGAGGAGCAAAGAACAATGAAAAATGCAATGGACGAATTAATAGAAAAAATTAAAAAATTAGATAACCCTACAGTAATAGGACTAGACCCAAGATATGATATGATACCAGAATGCATAAGAAAAAAGTACGATGAAACTATAGAAGGAGCATGTTTAGCAATACTAGAATTTAATAAAGCATTAATAGATGCAACCTATGATATAATTCCAGCAGTAAAACCACAAATAGCATTCTACGAAATGTTTGGAATAGAAGGAATGAAAGTTTTCAAAGAAACTTGCGACTATGCAAAGAAAAAAGGAATGTGTGTAATAATAGATGCAAAAAGAGGAGATATAGGTTCAACAGCAGAAGGATATTCAAATGCTTTTATAGGAAAAACACCATTAGGAGACAAAAAAGAGAGTATATTTGATGCAGATTTTGTTACAGTAAATCCATATTTGGGAAGTGATGGAATAAAACCATTCATAAAAGACTGTATAGAATATGGAAAAGGTATATTTATAATCTTAAAAACATCAAATCCATCATCAGGAGAATTACAAAACGTAATAACAGAAAATGGTGAAGAAATATATAAACATATGGCAAAATTAATAAACGACTGGGGAAAGGATTTAATAGGAGAAAATGGATATAGCTCAGTATCAGTAGTAGTAGGAGCAACACATCCACGAGAGTTAGAAGAGCTAAGAGAATTAATGCCAAATGCCTTCTTCTTAATTCCAGGATATGGAGCACAAGGTGGAAAGGCAGAAGACATAGCATTGGGATTTGATAAAGAAGGAATAGGTGGAATAATAAACGCATCAAGAAGTCTAATGTGTGCATATAAAAAATATAATGAATTTGAAGAAAAAGATTATGCTATGGCAACACGAAGAGAAGCAATAAGAATGAGAGACGAATTAAATAGTGCAATAAAAAATAAATAGAGGTAGAAAATGGAAATTGGAAGAGATTACATTGGTGTTGGCTGTGGTGCATTTATTATAAACGATAAAAATGAATTATTATTACAACAAAGAAATAAAACACCAGAAAAAGGATATTGGTCAATACCAGGTGGAAAAGTGGAAATGTTTGAAACATTACATCAAGCGGTAAAAAGAGAAGTAAAAGAAGAAACAGGGGTAGAAATAGAAATAATAGACCTACTTGGTGTTTGTGACCACATTGTACCAAATGAGAAAGTACACTGGATATCACCCCCATTTCTATGTAGGATTGTAAAAGGAGAACCTAAGATTATGGAACCAACAAAACATATTGACATGAGATGGTTTTCTCTAGAACAATTACCAGAAAATTTAACTATTACAACCCAAAATGCACTAAATTGTTACAAAAAATATAAAAAATAAAAAAGGAGAGAAAAATGAAAGTAAATTGCAAAGCAGAAATTTTAAAAATAGAAAAACTAAAAGAAGACATATATAAATTTAGCATTAAAGCAGAAGAAATAGTAAAAGCAGCAAAACCAGGACACTTTATAGAAATTAGAGTAGTAGATGCTATTGAACCACTATTAAGAAGACCAATAAGTATATATAACTTAGAAAAAGAACAAGGAATACTAGAATTTATATTCCAAGTAAAAGGAAAGGGAACAGAGTTACTAGCTAAACGTAAAGTAGGAGAAAAATTAGATGTATTAGGACCACTTGGCTATGGTACATTCAGTATAAAAGACTACAAAAAAGTAGCAATAATAGGTGGAGGAATAGGAACATTTCCACTATATGAACTTGCGAAAGAATTAAAAGAACAAACAACTACAAATGTACACGTATATATGGGATTTAGAAATAAAGAATTAATAACATTAGAAGAAGAATTTAAAAATGTATCAGATGAATTAACAATCACAACAGATGACGGAAGCTATGGAATACAAGGATTTTCAATAAATGAACTAAAAAAAGACTGTGAAAAAGAAGTGCCAGACAAAATATTTGCTTGTGGACCATTACCAATGTTAAAAGCAGTTCAAAGCTATGCAAAAGAAAAAAACATACCATGTGAAATATCACTAGAACAAAAAATGGCATGTGGAATAGGAGTATGTCTAGGATGTGCTGTAAAAACGGCAAAAAGCCCAGAAGATGCACCTGTTTATTGGCACGTATGTAAAGCTGGACCAGTATTTAATGCAAGTGATGTAGAAATTTAGAAAAAATAGGAGGAAAAACATGAATACAAGTGTAAATTTAGCAGGAATAAAAATGAAAAATCCAGTAACAGTAGCCTCAGGAACCTTTGGATATGGAAGAGAATTTGAGGAATTTATAGATTTAAACAAGCTAGGAGGAATATGCACAAAAGGAACATCCCTAAAACCAAAAGCAGGAAATAAACCACCACGTGTATATGAAACAACAGCTGGAATGTTAAATTCAATAGGATTACAAAATCCAGGAGTAGAATATTTCATGAATAACGACTTACCATACTTAAAAAAATTTGATACTGCAATAATCGTAAATGCATGTGGAAGTTCAATAGATGAATATGTAGAACTTGCAAAAGTATTAAATACTCTAGACATAGATGGGGTAGAATTAAACCTATCTTGCCCAAATGTGAAAGCAGGATGTATGGCATTTGGAACAACCTATGAAGGAGTAAAGCAAGTTACAAGTGAAGTAAGAAAAGTATTAGATAAACCATTAATAGTAAAATTAACACCAAATGTAACAAGCATACAAGACTCAGCTCGTGGAGCAGAAGACGCAGGAGCAGATGGAATATCGCTAATAAACACATTACTTGGAATGAGTATAGATATACACTCTAGAAGACCACATCTAGCAAACAATATGGGAGGGCTATCAGGACCTGCAGTAAAACCAGTAGCAGTAAGAATGGTATATCAAGCGGCTCAAGCAGTAAAAATACCAATATTAGGACTTGGAGGAATAGTAACAGGTGAAGATGCAATAGAATTTATGTTAGCAGGAGCAAGTGCAGTATCAGTAGGAACAGGAAACTTCATAGCACCAGATCAATCAATAAAAGTAGTTGAAGGAATAGAAAACTATATGAAAAAATATAATATAGAAGATATAAATAGTATTGTAGGAACAGTACAAATGAACTAAAATAAAACACGGTGTCTTAAAAAACAAGGCATCGTGTTTTATTTTAGTTTGCAACCGTACAATCTGCTCTAATCTTCACTGATCCATATAGCATCAAAAAATTATGAATTTTTCGGCTTCTTCCATGCTGAGAGAGAGGTGATAATCCTTCGTTTCATCAGTATAAACGAATTTGATATCAACATCTTTATGAATCCCTCTCTTTGCGTATACAGTAGATATGTGATATTTCGGCACATAATCAGGAATATCGCATATTGATGATAAAGTTACTACTGTATACTCCAGTGAAAGACCTAATATAGATATTCTTCTAAAATGTTTAATGAGCGCATTGGTAATGAAAAGCTCCAGAAGAATAGCGATAAGTGCAACAGCAACCATCAAAACAACTTTAACAACATCATGAATTGATGATTTTGCTATCATAGAGATTGTAACACAGAACACAACTATCAAAGCAAGAAAAAGAAAGATGAAAATATTCTTCTTCCGCTTCAAACTAATTAATTCCTTCATTTCATCCATATAGGTGACCTCCTTATGCTAGAAATGTGAAATTAGGCAAATAACAGTTGCAACAGTATTACTACAGTACTAAACAAATTTGTACTACATAATAATAACATAAATTTATGTAAATTGCAAACACGCTAAACAGTATTTATTTCCGTAAGAAAATTTTGTAAAAATCTTGTAAAAAAAATCGTAATATAGTATTATATAGGGGTATAAAAAAGAAAAGGAGATGCCCTTATGGAAAAAAGTTTTAGCGAGTCATATAAAGAAGCAGGAGTAGATGTAACAGCGGGATATAAATCAGTAGAATTAATGAAATCATATGTACAAAGCACATATACACAAGGTGTAATTGGAGACCTTGGAGGTTTTGGCGGACTTTTTGCGCCTGATATAACAAATATGAAGAAACCAATTTTAGTATCTGGAACAGATGGAGTAGGAACAAAACTAAAATTGGCTTTTTTAATGAATAAACATGATACAATAGGACAAGACTGTGTAGCAATGTGTGTAAATGATATAGTGTGCTGTGGAGCAAAACCATTATTTTTCTTAGACTATATGTCACTATGGAAAAATATACCTGAAATGGTAGCAACAATAGTAAAAGGAGTAACAGATGGTTGTAAATTAGCAGGATGTGCATTAGTAGGTGGGGAAACAGCAGAAATGCCAGGTCTATATGCAGAAAATGAATATGATTTAGCAGGGTTTAGTGTAGGAATAGTAGACCAAGAAAAAATGATAAATACTAAAAGTATAGAAATAGGAGATATAGTAATAGGGTTACAATCCAGTGGAGTACACTCAAATGGATTTTCACTTGTAAGGAAAATCTTTAATGTAAATGAAGAAAATTTAAAAGAATATAAACCAGAACTTGGAAAAACATTAGGGGAAGCACTAATAGAGCCAACAAAAATATATGTAAAACCAGTATTAAAACTATTAGAAGAAGTAAAAGTAAAAGGAATATCACATATAACAGGTGGAGGATTCTATGAAAATATGCCAAGAATGTTAAATGAAAAAGTAGCAATAAACATAGATAAAAACTCTTATGAAGTACCAAGCATATTTAAATTAATTCAAAAAGAAGGAAACATACCTCTAAGAGATATGTACAACACATTTAACATGGGAATAGGAATGGCAATCATAGTTTCAAAAGAAGAAAAAGCAAGAGCGTTAGAAATTCTAAAGGAAGCTGGAGAAATAGCCTACGTAATAGGTGAAGTAGTAGCAGGAAATAAAGAAATACATATAAATTTATAATAACTATATTACTTTATGAAAGTGTATAGTGAAATAATAAGGAGGGTTTACCAAATGGTAAAAAGAATTTATGTACAAAAAAAACCAGGATTTGATGTAGAAGCAAAAGGAGTATTAGCTGACTTACAAGAAAATCTACAAATAAAAGAATTAGAAGATGTAATCATACTAAATAGATATGATGTATCTGGAATAGATGAAGAAACTTATGAAAAAGCAAAAAATACAGTCTTTTCAGAACCACAAGTAGATATGTGTTTTGATGAAGAATATGATTTTGGAGATAATAAAGTATTTGCGCAAGAATTCCTACCAGGTCAATTCGATCAAAGAGCAACATCACTTGCAGAATGTCTACAAATAATAAGTGGAGAAGAAAGACCAATTGCAAAATCTGCAAAAGTGTATGTATTAAAAGGGAAAATTACAAATGATCAAGTTGAAAAAATAAAAAAATATATAATTAATCCAGTAGATTCAAGAGTCGCAAGTTTAGAAAAATTAGATTCGATAGAAGATAAAATGGAAGAACCAAGTGATGTAGCTGTTATAGAAGGATTTATAAATATGACAGACGAAGACGCTACTAAATTCTATGAAAAATATGGATTCGCAATGGACCTTGCAGACTTAAAATTCTGCAGGAAATACTTTAGAGATACCGAAAAAAGAGATCCTACTATGACAGAAATGAAAATGATAGATACATACTGGTCAGACCATTGCCGTCATACAACCTTCCTTACAAAATTAGAAGTAATAGATATAAAATGGGATTTATTAAAAGAAATCTATGAGAGCTATATGGCGTCAAGAAAATTTGTATATGAAGATAGAAAAAAAGATATATGCTTAATGGATGTTGCAACAATAGCGGCAAAAGAACTAAAAAAACGTGGAATACTAAAAGACTTAGATGAATCAGAAGAAATAAATGCTTGTAGTATAAAAGCAAACATTATGGTAGATGGAAAAGAAGAAGAATACCTAATAATGTTCAAAAACGAAACACATAACCATCCAACAGAAATAGAGCCATTTGGAGGAGCAGCAACCTGTCTTGGAGGAGCAATACGTGACCCATTATCAGGAAGAGTATATGTATATCAAGCAATGAGAGTAACAGGATGTGGAGACCCAAGAGCGAGTGTAGAAGATACATTACCAAACAAATTGCCACAAAGAAAACTAACAAATGAAGCAGCACGTGGCTACTCATCATATGGAAACCAAATAGGACTTGCAACAGGACAAGTAGCAGAAGTATACCATCCAGGATATGTAGCAAAAAGATTAGAAATAGGAGCATTAATAGGAGCAGCAAAAGCAAAAAATGTAATAAGACTAAGACCAGAGCCAGGAGATAAAGTAATTTTACTTGGTGGAAGAACAGGAAGAGATGGTTGTGGAGGAGCAACAGGATCATCAAAAGCACATACAAGCGAATCACTTTCAAGTTGTGGAGCAGAAGTACAAAAAGGAAATGCACCAGAAGAAAGAAAAATACAAAGACTATTTAGAAATGAAGAAGCTACAAAACTAATAAAAAGATGTAACGACTTTGGAGCAGGAGGAGTATCTGTTGCAGTAGGAGAACTAGCAGAGGGACTTATTATAAACCTAGACAAAGTACCAAAAAAATATGAAGGATTAGATGGAACAGAACTTGCAATATCAGAATCACAAGAAAGAATGGCTGTAGTAGTAAGCTCTAAAGATGTAGAAAAATTTGAAGCCTTAGCAGCTAAAGAAAATATAGAAACAAGTGTAGTAGCAGATGTAGTAGAAGATCCAAGAGTAAAAATGTATTGGAGAGGAAAACTTATAGTAGATATAAGCCGTGAATTCTTAGATACAAATGGAGACGTTAAAAAACAAACAGCCGAAATAAATAAACCAGAAAGATTAGAAAATTACTTTTCAGGTATAGAAGGAAACTGTATAAAAACAAGTGGTAACAATTGTTCTAAAATAGAGAGATGGAAAAAGACTATTTCTGGATTAAACTGCTGTTCACAAAAAGGATTAGTAGAAAGATTTGATTCTACAATAGGAGCAGGAACAGTACTTATGCCATTTGGAGGAAAATATGGATTAACACAGCAAGAAGGAATGGCAGCAAGAATACCAACACTTTCAGGATACACAAACACAGGAACAATAATGACATATGGATATGACCCATATTTATCTACTTTAAGCCCATTCCATGGAGCAGTATATGCAGTAGTAGAATCTGTAACAAAATATGTAGCAATAGGTGGAGACTATAAAAAAGCATGGTTAACCTTCCAAGAATATTTTGAAAAACTAAGAAATGAACCTACAAGATGGGGTAAACCTTTAGCTGCACTACTAGGAGCATATTTAGTTCAAGAAAAATTACAAATTGCAGCAATAGGTGGAAAAGACAGTATGTCAGGATCATATAACGATTTAGACGTACCACCAACACTTGTATCATTCTGTGTAGGAACAGTAGATACAAAAAATGTAGTATCAAATGAGTTTAAAAAAGCAGGATCAAAAGTATATATATTAAAAGCTAAATACACTAAAGACTTTATACCAGATTTTGAAAACTTAAAAGAAAATTATGAATTAGTACATAAACTAATTGAGGAAGGAAAAGCAATATCTGTTGCTACAATAGGACAATATGGAATATCAAATACTATAAGTAAAATGTGTTTTGGAAACAAAATAGGATTTGAATTTGAAGATGAAAAATGCTTATTTAAACCACGTTATGGTTCTTTTATAATAGAAGCGAAAGAAGAATTAGATATAGATAGACTAGAAATTTTAGGAAATACAACTAGCCAAAAAGAAATAAGGATATCTAAAAATGAAATATTAGATTTAGAAGAACTAATAAAAATATGGGAAGAGCCATTAGAAAAAGTATTTCCAACTAAAACTGCGAAAACAGAAAACAAAGTAGAAAATATAATAAGTGATAAAAAATGTAGCATAACATCAAAAATAAAAGTTGCAAAACCACGAGTATTTATACCAATATTCCCAGGAACAAACTGTGAATATGATTTAACTAAAGCTTTCGAAGATGCTGGAGCAATAGTTAATACAAGTGTATTTAGAAACTTAAAACCTGAACATATAGAAGAATCGATAGAAGAATTTGCAAGACAAATAAATGAAGCACAAATAATTATGCTACCAGGAGGATTTAGTGCAGGAGATGAACCAGATGGATCAGGAAAATTTATTGCATCAGTATTTAGAAATGCTAAATTAACAGATTCAATACATAAACATTTAAATGAACAAGATGGATTAATGTTAGGAATATGTAATGGATTCCAAGCGTTAATAAAACTAGGGTTACTTCCATATGGAAAGATTATGAATATGGACGATACTATGCCAACATTGACATTTAATGATATAGCAAGACATCAATCAAAACTAGTAAATACAAAGGTAGTATCAAAACTATCACCATGGTTTAATAAAGTAGATTTAGGGGAAGAATTTATTATTCCAATATCACATGGAGAAGGAAAATTTGTTGCAACAGAAGATGTTATGAAAGAATTAATAAAAAATGGACAAGTAGCAACACAGTATGTAGACTTAGAAGGAAAGGCAAGTATGGACATAGCATTTAATCCAAATGGTTCAGTGTATGCAGTAGAAGGAATAACAAGTAAAGATGGAAGAATATTAGGAAAAATGGGACATTCAGAAAGAAGCTATAGAGAAGATGTTCTAAAAAATGTACCAGGAAACAAGAATCAAAAATTATTTGAATCTGGTGTAGAGTATTATAGTTAAAAGCTAAATGAAAAGTATAGGAATAATAATACTCTAAGATTTATTCAAGTATTGATAAATTAAAATACATATGATATAATAATTAAAGTTACATAAAACCGATAAAGGAGGGTAACTTTATGGCAAACAGAAAATTAATCGAAGCCTATGAAAAAGTCTTTGACGCACAGGGAGAGATAAAGCCTTGTGGACGGGAAGCTTGCATCTCTTTAATTGAAGAGTGCAAAAAGGTAGAACGCCAAACCTACTTCGGTGACGACCGGACTGGCAGAATGGATATTGATGCTATCAAACGTCTGGTTACACATGAGAAGCAAAGTTAAGGTGACAGCGAGAGCAGGGGCAGGGAGTAATCTTTGCCCCAAATTAATTTAAAGGAGATAGTTATGGAAAAAGAAATATATGTAACTCCACTTTCAGGGAGATATGCAAGTAAAGAAATGAACAAAATTTGGTCAAGTGATACAAAATACAGTACATGGAGAAAATTATGGATAGCACTTGCCGAAACTGAAAAAGAATTAGGAATAAATATTACAGAAGAGCAAATAAGTGAAATGAAACAAAATGTAGAAAACATAGATTATGAAATAGTTGCTGCAAGAGAAGCAGAATGTAGACATGATGTTATGAGCCATGTGTATGAATTTGGAATAAAATGTCCAAGTGCAAAACCAATAATACATTTAGGAGCAACATCTTGCTATGTAACAGATAATACAGATGTAATTTTAATGCGTGAAGCATTAAAATTAGTAAGACAAAAATTAGTATTAGTAATTAGTAATTTAAAAGAATTTGCATTAAAAAACAAAGATGTAACTTGTTTAGGATATACACATTTCCAACCAGCACAATTAACAACAGTTGGAAAAAGAGCAACACTATGGTTACAAGACTTATTAGAAGATTTAGAAGAGCTAAACTTTGTAATAGACAATATGAAATTACTTGGATGTAAAGGAACAACAGGAACACAAGAAAGCTTTATGAAACTATTTAAAGATGAGGAAAAAGTAAACAAAATAGATGGTAGTATTGCAGAAAAAATGGGATTTAATAAAGTATATCATGTATCAGGACAAACATATACAAGAAAGCTAGATTCAAGAGTACTGAATGTACTATCAAGTATAGCACAAAGCGCATCAAAATTTGCAAATGATATGAGATTATTACAACACGAAAAAGAATTAGAAGAACCATTTGAAAAATCACAAATAGGATCATCAGCAATGGCATATAAAAGAAATCCAATGAGAAGTGAAAGAATAAACTCACTTGCAAGGCATGTAATAGTACTTAGCCACGACCCTGCAATAACAGCTGCTACACAATGGTTAGAAAGAACATTAGATGATTCAGCAAATAAAAGAATTTGTGTACCAGAAAGTTTCTTAGCTGTAGATGCAATATTAATTCTATACGCAAATATAACTAAAAATATAGTAGTATATGAAAATGTAATAAAAACAAATATGATGCAAGAACTACCATTTATGGGAACAGAAGAAATAATAATGAATGCAGTACTAAAAGGTGGAGATAGACAAGAACTACACGAAAAAATACGTGTATATTCAATGGAAGCAGGAAGAGAAGTTAAAGAATTTGGAAGACCAAATGACTTAGTAAAAAGAATTGCAAATGATTCATCATTTGGATTAACAGAAGAAGAAATAATGCATGCTTTAAACCCAGACAACCTATGTGGAAGAGCACCTAAACAAGTAGAAAACTTCATAGAAACAGCTGTAAATCCAGTACTTGAAAAATATGGAGACTTAATAAAAGATATAAAGGTAGAAGTAAATGTATAAAAAATATTGACAAATTGTAATACTAATGATAAAATTTAAATATAAATAAAGAGCAAGGGGGAGAACCCTTACTCATATGTTGTTGGTAGGAGTTTCCTTTGCTAGAGGGGAAACTTCTAATTTTTTCTTACTAAGATGTACATAGTATTTTGTAATACTAGCAATTCCAACTACTAGACATACAGAAATACCAACACAAAGTGCGAAGAATCCCATTCCTATGTATACTTTCATTTTATCACCTCCTAAGATGCATTATACTAACAGTTGTGACTAGCACAACTGTTAGTTCATACAACCAAGATGAGTAGTGATATTCCAACAACAAAAATATCATAGCAAAACAACTACAAAAAGTCAATATAGAGTTGTCAAAAAAGAAGAAATAAATTAGATTTATTTCTTCTTTTAATAACTAAAATTTCTTTCCAGTTAATCTTTCATAAGCTTCAATATACTTAGCTCTTGTTGTATTAATAACATCTTCAGGAATTGGAGTAGGATTTTCGGCATCCCATTTATTTTCCTTTAACCAATCTCTCATATATTGTTTATCAAAACTCTTTTGTCCTCTACCAATTTCATAATCAGAAGCAGGCCAAAATCTACTAGAATCTGGAGTTAAAACCTCATCACCTAAAACTAAATCACCATTTTCATCTAAACCAAATTCAAATTTAGTATCTGCAATAATAATACCTTTTGTAGCAGCATATTCAGCACATTTAGAATAAATTTCTATAGCAGTATCTCTAACCTTTGTAGCAAGTTCCTCGCCAATTAATTTACAAGTTTCTTCAAAACTAATATTTTCATCATGTCCTTCAGCTGCTTTTGTTGAAGGTGTAAAAATTGGTTCTGGAAGTTTTTCAGATTCTTGTAATCCGTCAGGTAATTTAATACCACAAACAGTACCATTTTCTTTATAACTCTTCCATCCAGAACCTGTAATATATCCTCTTACAATACATTCAATAGGAAGCATTTTTAGTTTCTTTACAAACATACTTCTACCTTCGAATTCTGGACCTTTAAATTCTTCTGGAAATTCATTTGTATTAGTTGAAATAACATGATTTTTAACAAAATCCTTTGTATAATCAAACCAAAATTCTGAAATTTTATTTAAAACTTTACCTTTATCAGGTACTGGATTTGGTAAAATAACATCAAAAGCAGAAATTCTATCAGAAACAACAAGCATAAGTGAGTCATTATCTACTTCATAAATTTCACGAACTTTACCACTACTAATTTTTTTCATTATAAAAACCCCTTTTCTTTTTTACATTTGTTCTAAATAATCAGCATAACCTAAATTTTGTAATTTTTCATCCTTTTTTGTTACAGCATCCTTTAAAGAAGCTTTAAAATCAGCAAGTTTAGATTTTATATTTTCATCAGCTACAGCAAGTATTGAAGTAGCAAGAATTGCAGCGTTTTTTGCTCCATTAATAGCAACTGTAGCAACAGGAATTCCTGAAGGCATTTGAACAATTGAATATAAAGAATCAACTCCACTTAAAGTTTTTGTGTGAATTGGAATACCAATTACAGGAACTGTAGGAACCATAGCTGCAAATACACCAGGTAAATGAGCAGCACCACCAGCACCTGCAATAATAACCTTAACACCATTTTCTTTTAAACTTTCAGCATATTCCATTGCCTTTTCAGGAGTTCTGTGAACAGACAAAATCTTCATTTCATATGAAATTCCCATTGTCTCTAAAAATTTAGCTGCATCTTTCATGATAGGTAAATCAGAATCACTACCCATAATAATAGAAACATCAAATTTATTCATATTAAAAAATCCTCCTCTTAAAAAACTAAGCACATTATACCATTTATGTAGAAATTTGTCAGTAGTTTTATAAATGTTTATTAAGTTCTTCTACTACCAAGTTGAGAAATAACATCTCGTGAAGCTTTATTTGCAATTCCAAAAGTATTATTAACAAAATTAGAATCAATAGAAGCGGTGTACGCATATTCTTTTATAACAGTAGCAAAAAATGCATCACCAGCACCTGAAGAATCAACTACTTCAGCAATTACATCAGGGCTTTTATCAATACAAACAATATTACCATTTTCTCTAAAAATAAAACTAGCGCCTTTCTTTCCTCCTGTTATAACTAATAAATTTAAATCCAACAAATTAAACAATTCGAATTCATTTTGAATTTGTAATCTTTCAAACAACAAAGAACTTACGTTATCATTAAGTTGAACTAAATTAGCTTTTTTAAAGAAATTAGTCAAATACTGTTTAGAAAAATGCTCAATAAAACGATAATGACCTATATCTAAACATAGTTTTTTATTAGGAATATTATCAATAAATTCTAAATTAATAGGTTCAAATTTATCTAATAAAATATATAAATCTTTATCCAATATTTCCTTTGGAAGTAAGACAGGTAAATCATCTCTAAAAAATAGAGTACGTTTATTAGTTATAGGAGAATACCAACTATGAATAATACTATCATCACCAAGCCCAGTTTTTCTAGGAATAATAATATTCATAACATTTGTTGAAAAATCGCCATGTTTAACAAAATTAGTATTTACACCAAAATTTGTAAGAGAAGAAATAGCAATTTCTCCTTCACGATCATTACCACAGCTACCAACAGCATAGCAAGCCTCACCCATATAAGAAAGATTATATAAACTATTCCAATTACTTCCACCACCATCTTCTTTAATTAAATTTAAATCACCATCATAAACCTTATCTAAAATAATATCTCCATGAGAAATAAAAACTTTATTAGACATAAAAAGTCCTCCATATATTTTTTTCTAATTATATTACAAAAAGCAAATATATACAATAATTGGATAAAATAGTTTACAAATTTACATAAAAGTAGTATACTAAAAAGGTATTAATGTATAGGAGATGTATTATGAAATCAATAAAAGGATATGTAAAATCAGCCAAACAAAAATTAAAATCTAAAACAGGATATTTTAAAAGAGAAATAGAACTAAAGAGATTAGAAAAATATAGTAATGAAATAGATATGGTTTTAACAAAATACAACAAAAAAAGTTGTAATGAAACTATGATGGTAAAAGGTTTAAGAAAATCTAATGAAGAAACAACAAATAGAAAAATACATCAAGAAGACCTTGAAAAAATAGTAGCACAAATGGCAAAAGGTTTGGGATTAAATGAAGAAATCGTGAAAATTATGGGTAGTCATCATGATATAGGACATACATTTTTAGGACACAGTGGAGAATGGTGGATATCAAACATATTAGAAGATTATGGAATAGGATATTTTTGCCATAATACACTAGGAGCAAGAGAATTAATATATACAGACAAAGTATATGATGAAATAATAGAAAAGATAAAGGTACACAATCCTAATGTAAGTAAAAAAGTATTAGATAAGATAAGAAATAGCTTATGGTTAATAATGGATGGAATAAATGCACACAATGGAGAAAAACCAGAAAAAGAATACATCCCAGAAATTACAAAACAAGAAGAAGATTTTACAGAAGAAATGGTACAATGCTATGTAAAAAAAGGATATGACAGAAAAATTACTCCAGCAAGTCAAGAAGCGTGTTTAATGAGACTTGCGGATCAAATATCATATATACCACT
Organism: uncultured Clostridia bacterium; assembly: GCA_948896235.1. GTDB lineage: Bacteria > Bacillota > Clostridia > TANB77 > CAG-508 > RGIG8482. The sequence goes on along the minus strand of CAQUUC010000002.1, from coordinate 302,565 downwards.
TGATATGTTAGATGGATTAAGAGAAAAAATGATAAGAGATGAAAACGGAAACATTGTTACTACTATAGATGATGATTATAGAAAAATCCTAACTAAGTTAGGTATAACAGATGAAGAAATAAATGAATGTAATATAAAAGGTACATATACAAAAATTGGAGAAAGACTAAAAGAAATATTCATAAATGATGTTATTAAAAATAGTACAAAACAAAAAATAACAATGTCAAAAGAAGTTATGACATTAATGAATGAATTAAGAAATTTAAACAATGAAAAAATAGTTGACTATGTTGTTTTAACAGAAGATCAAGAAACGTATCCGCCAGCAATTAGAATACTAATGAATAGATATAAAGATATTATATTAGAAAATGGACTACTTTCAAGATTACAAAATGCAGATAAAGATATGAACATAAATAACGACCTTGCAAGATATAAAGGAACTATAGATGAAGGTTTCATAGGATATATTTGTAATACAAATGAAGAAGATTTTAAATTAACAACAAAAATAGTAGAAGAGGCTACAAAACAATCAATAGCTGATGAATTAGATACTGCAAGAAAATGTGTACAAGAAGGAAGAGCTTATGAAGAAACAGAAGAATTAGGATTTAACTATGATGCAAAAAATGGAAGAATTAGAAATTATATATCATATTATACTAAAAGGCTACAAGCAGGTAAATTAATTGGATACAGTGATGAAACCAAAAATCAAGAAGTTGAAATAATATATAACAACATAGTAAACGGAAAACAAAATGAAAATTATGTAAGTATGGAAGAAAGGATGGCATTATCAGTTGCAGCAAAATATATTTCTACATTAAATGACCACGAATTTTTACAATTATTAATAGATACAGAGATTATAACTGATGACCAAGAAAAAAGTTTAACAAGAAAATATAAAGATATTACAGATTTAAAAGAGGAAGCATATGTAGCAAAACGTTGGAAAGAAATAAGTAAAGCACAAAAAGAAGCAACACATGGCGTTGAAGATACTACTCAAGAACAGAAATAAGAAAGCGGAATTTATTCCGCTTTCTTATTTATATATTAAAACACATAAAAATGTATTAATTTATTTTATGATATAATAAATTAAATAAATATAAGGAGCAATAAATAATATGAAAATTGGGATAGACATAGATGATGTTATAACAAACACATCAGAAAAGATAAAAGAATACCTATATAAATATGAAAAAAGTGGAGATGGAATTAAACATATTGTAGAAGTAATGAGAGGAGAAAGCCCAACTCAAAACATAAAAAACTTCTTTAATGAATATATGAGTAAAATATTTTCTTGTGTAACAATAAAAGAAAATGCAAAAGAAGTTATAGATAGGTTAATAAACAATGGACATGAAATTATATTAATCACTTCAAGAGGAGAAGAAAGATTTAGAAACTCTAAAGAAACTACTTTAGAATATTTAAAAAATCACAATATATCATATTCACAAATTATATTTGATTCATTAGATAAGCAAATAGCTTGTAAAGAAAATGATATTGATATTATGATAGATGACTCTGTAAAAACATGTGAACTAGTAAATATGAGTGGAATAAAAACAATAGTATATACTTCAAAGATTAATAAAAATATTAATACTAATATAAAAAGAGTTGAAAATTGGTTAGAATTAGAAAAAGAAATAAATAAAATAAATTAAGTTTAAAATAAAATTAGATAAAAACCTTGTAGCATAATATAAGATTTACACATATTATGTAATGCGAGGTGAAAAAATTGGAATGGTTTGAAAATTTAAACCCAGTATTACAAACACTACTTGCAACAACATTTACTTGGGGAGTAACAGCATTAGGAGCATTAATGGTATGTTTCTTTAAAGAAATGAATAAGAAGGTACTAGATACAATTTTAGGATTTTCAGCAGGAGTAATGATTGCAGCTTCATTTTGGTCGCTAATATCACCTGCACTAGATTTATCGAAAGAACTTGGATACATAGAGTGGCTTTTACCTGCAATAGGATTCACTCTAGGTGGAATATTTGTATTATTATCCGATAAATTTTTAGATAAAGCACTAAAAACTAAAAAAAGTTTAAGGAGTGCAGATTCATTAAAAAGAAGTATATTACTAGTATCAGCAATTACAATTCATAACATACCAGAAGGAATGGCAATAGGGGTTGCATTTGGTGGAATAGCAAGTGGGGTACCAGGAATGACACTAATTGGAGCAATAATGCTCGCATTAGGGATAGGAATACAAAACTTTCCAGAAGGAGCAGCAGTATCACTTCCATTAAGAAGTGAAGGGTATTCAAGATTTAAAAGTTTCATGCTAGGTCAGGCATCAGCACTAGTTGAGATAGTAGCAGGAATAACAGGTGCAGTGTTAGTAATATATATAAGAAGTATGTTACCATTATTATTAGCATTTGCAGCAGGTGCAATGATAGTAGTTGTTGCCAGAGAACTACTACCAGAATCAGTAAAGAATAATAAAAACTTATCAACATTAGGATTAATAGCAGGATTTATTTTGATGATGATATTAGATGTTGCTTTAGGATAAAATAAAAAAATAGAACAAGGAGGTCGATTTTAGCCTCCTTATTTTATTATTTTTAATTTTTTATGTAAATATATTAACATTATTCTTAAATCGGTATAAAATAAAAATATAAAGCATATTATTCTTAATACGGAATGATATAAAAAGGAGGATATAAATGGCATATTTAACAGCAAAACAATTTTCAAAAATATGGGGAATAACAGAAAGAAGAATAATAAAATTATGTAGTGAAGATAGAATTAGTGGAGCAATAAAAAAAGGAATGGTTTGGGAAATCCCAGAAGGAACACTTAAACCATCAGATAAAAGAAGCAATATATATAAATACATTAATACACAAAAAAGAATAATGATTGTAAATATAGAAGAAGAACTTAAGGAACATTTATTAGAATTAATAAAAAAAGAGGGTTACATAGTAGATTTTGTTGATGCAAAAGCAAATTTAGATGAGACATCAAAATATTATGAAGGACTTATATATTTTCAAGTGAACAATATAGATAAAAATGAGGAACAATTTATAATAAACTTTTTCAATAAATTAAACTCAGAATCTAGCATAGTAATTGTAGATTATAATAATAAAAATAGAAATGCAATAGAAGAAAAGCTAGCAAAAAAATTAAAAAATGAAATTGGAGCAAGAATAAACACATTAATTTTAGATATACAAAAAGATAGAGATATTTTAGTTAATTATAATGAAATAGCTAAAGACATATTAAGTTTACTAACAAAACTAGAAAATACAACAGGAACAGCCATAAAAACAGATGGAGGAAAAATAGAATTTAATAAAAATAGAAGAACTGATAATTTAGGAACAGGAGAATTCTATAAAGCAATAAACAATTATTTTAAGAAATTAAATAAAGAATCACATTTATGGTGCGCATCAACAATGCTAGAAGACGAATGGACAGAATCGCCACAAGAAATGAAATTTAGATTAATAAACTTAGAAGCAGCGAATAGGGGAGTTAATGTAGAAAGAATATTTATATTTAGCAAAGATAAAATAAAAGAATTTAAAACTAATAAAACTTTAAAAATATATATGCAAAGCAATATAAAAACGCTATTTGTAGATTATGATGAAATACTAAAAAAAGCTCCTAAATTATTAAAAATAGTTGATAATGGCTGGGATGGAATCGATAAAAGTACATTAATAGTGGACTTGCCAGAAGAAAGTAACGAAAGAGGATATATATCTAAAAATACAAACGAAGTAATGAAGGCATATGACTGCTTTCAAGAATTAAAGAAATATTCTAAAAATTTAAAAGAAATATTAAAAAGTTAGTAAAAATAAAAGGAGGAATATAAATATGAACATAAGAGTTAAAGAATTCCAAAAAAAGATTAAAGAAATGTGTAAACCAAAACAAAAAGATGAAGCAACAAAAGAAAAAATGTATACAAATAGGGATATTAATGTAGTGGAAAATATATTTTCAGGTGATATATATGTTTGTACAGTAGAATCTTTAGGATCTGATACAACAAATTATAGAACAAAAGTAGGGGCAAATGATATAGAAAATGGAATACCAGTAACAGAATATATATTGCAGGGATTGCCAGCAGGTAGAGTATGTTTTGGAGGATATACAGACAAACCATATAATAGTGGCAAAAGAATATATGGGTTTTCAGATGTATGGTATAAAATATATGGAAAACCTTTAGAAGCAAACAGAAAATTTACAAAAGAACAATTATTAGAAATATCACAAGAAATAAAAGAGAAATTTAAAAATACTAAGTATAATTCAATATATTCAATAACATGTAGAAATATCGATAATAGCCAAAATGAATTTGAAGGAACAAAATATTTTGGAGGATATTTAGAGAAGGATGAAGAAATACAAAGCTTCGAAATGCTTGACGGTGATAATTTATGTATTGAAACTGTTGGAAGAAATGAAGAAGGGGACCTAATAATTAAAATAGGAAATCAAACAATACAGACTAATGGTTATGTCTTAAATAGTTCAATAATAAATACCAAAGACTCAGTATTTGAGATAAAATTAATAGATTCAAGCGGCATTAGTAGAGTTTTTTCTAAAGCAAAATTTACAAAAGAAGCGTGTATGAAGATAATAGAAGATTATGAAAAAAGAATAGAACAAGAAGAAAGATAAATAATAAAATTAATCAAAGTATTGAAATTATGTGATTGTTTTTGAGAATTGAAAAAATATTCAAAAGATTTGAGGAATATTAAGATAATAAAGGAATTTAAAAATGGAATATAGAGATGTATATGAAAGAATTAGTAATAAAGTAGATGTAAAAGAAATATTAGCCAAAGTATGTATTGCGTACAAAATTGGTGAATATAAAAAACACAAGATAGTAGAAATAGGATATGAAGATTTTAATATTATTCTAGATACAACTTTAGGTAGATATTTTGTGAAAATTTTAAATAAAGATAGAACTGATGAAGAATGCAAAAGACTTGCTAATATATATGATACTGCAAGAAGGAATAATATAAATGTTCCACAAATATATGAATATGAAAATAAATTAATATTTGAGATTAATGAAAAATATACATTATTAAGAATAATACTTATGGAATATATTAATGGAATGAATATGTACGAACTAGGTAGAAATTTAACATTAGAAGAAATTAAACAAGTTGTGATTCAAGCTGCAAGAATAAATAAAATTAATTTTAAAGTAAAACCATATTATGATGAATGGACCATAACAAACTTTAAAATTGAATATGAAAAAAATATAATTTAATATGTAAAGAAGATAAAGAAATTATAAATACATATTATAAAAAATTTATAGAAATTGATTTAGAAGATTTACCCAAAGCATATATACATGGAGATATTATGAATGCCAATTTAATAAAAGATAAGGAAAAAATGTGGCTAATTGATTTTTCAGTATTAAGTTATTTGCCAAGAATAATAGAATTAGTAGTAATATCATATGGAATATGTATTTGTAATGACAGAGAAGAGAGCATAAGAAGGATAAACTATTGTTTAAATATATATAATAAACAAAATGTACTAACAAAAAGTGAATTAGATAAGTTTAATATTATATTAAATGCTATGGGAGCAATGAGCATTATGCAAGCATCATACATAAAGAAACATACTAGGAATTTTGAAGAAAATCAATATTGGATAGATAAAGGAAAAGAAACTATTAATTTAAACTTGAGAAGGGAAGAAATTATAATAGATTAAAGGAAGGGAATATAATAAAATGAGTAATGAGTTTATTAAACGAGTACAAGATATAGCATCGCCAGAAATCAAAGAAAAAATTAATACTGCTGATCCATATACAATATGCGATATACTTGAAGAAACAAAGGGTGGACCAAATGGAATTTATTTAAAGAAATTAGAAGATGCAATAATTTCAACAAATGACATAGTACAAATATATGAATTTATGTTCCTAGCAGTAGATATGAATGTTATAGGATTTGATAGAGAAAGATTTGAAAGAATAATTAGAGAAAGTAGAAATCCAAAACTTATGTGTTACTGTATGGAATTCGTTCCAGGTACTAATATAGAACTAATGCTTAAAGCACTAGAAAATACTCAAAATGCTAAATATATGGATATGTTAATTATAAATGAAGAATATGAGGATGTATATAAAAAAATCAAGAGAATTGATCCTAAATATGAAGAAACAGTAGAAAATGCAAAAAAATTTGACTATTATCCAGATTCTTTAAAACAATTTAAACACTTAAAAGATGATATAACTAGTCTAAAGAAACAAATTATTGATACAAAAAATGCACATTTAATTACAGAATTAGCTAACTATATTGAATACTTAAATGAATATAAAGAGGCTTATTATGATATAGAAGATTTAATAACTGCTCAAGAAGAAATTAAAGATCCAATGCAAGCATATGAGTTTTTAGCATCAGTAAATGTAGAAGATAAAACAAGGCTAATACAAATAGTTATAAAATCTGGAAAAGTAAAATTTATGTACTATGTGTATGCTTATGTACCAGGATTAACAGAAGAGACAAGAAATGAATTAAAAGAAAGCATAATAGAAACAGATCAATATGGAAAATATAAAAAAATGATTGAAGATGAGATAGAACAAGACGAAATAAGCACAGAACTATAAAAAGATTTAAAGGAGAAGATAAACTAATGAATTGGGATTTGACATATATATTATCTCAGGTATTTATAATAATTAATTATATACTATTAGCATTAACATATTATGCAAAAGATAGAAAGAAAGTTTTAATATTAAGTTTTTCATCAATTGTTGCAACTGGAATGTCATATATATTTCTAAATGCGTGGTCAGGACTTGCAATGTGTGTAATTGCATTGATAAGAAATATAATATTTTTATTAGATGAAAAGAAAAGTGGAAAAAGAGATACAATTGATAAAAAAGATATTTTTATATTAATAATATTATATATTATATCAATTATTTCAGCAGTATTCACATATGATGGATTTTTAAGTCTACTTTCTGTATTTGGTACTATGATTTATACATATTCTGTATGGCAAAAGAAAACTATTTATTATAAATTATTAGGAATTCCAGTAGGAATATTATGGATATTATATAATTTATATATAATGTCAATATTTGGAACAATATTAGAGACAATACTATTAATATGTTCTATTACAGGATATGTATTAGAAAAAAGAAAAAGTAAAAAACAATCAAAATAAATTAAACATAACCAACAATTAGAAGATAAACTCAAGTTATTAATTTTATAGGTTAATAATTTGAGTTTATTTCATTGTAGTATAGATATTTAGTAATAACAACCATTTTTATAGGAGATTAACAATAACGTTGACAAATTATGTAAAACAAAGTATAATTTAGAGCAGTTGCTATGCAAATATATTATTTATCAATGTATTTGTAAATAATAAAGTAAGGAGGATAAGGAGTTTACCAGCAACATGTTACTGACAAAACAACATTGAGACATCAAAAGGAGGATGTAAGATGAATGCAACAGAATTATTAATGAAATTCGGAAGTCCGTTATATGTATATGAATATAACGTTCTTCGGGAGCGGTGTCTTCAAATGAAGAGCTTCGAAACGGATCTTAAAGGAGACCTGCCCGACGGCATTACTGTATCTATGCACTATTCAACCAAGGCCAACAGCAATCCCGCTATTTTAAAAGCAGTGAAGAGGGCTGGGCTAAAAGTTGACTGTATGTCTCCGCTGGAGCTTTTAATCAATCAGTATTGTGAATTTGATAAAAGCGAGATCTTGTATGTATGTAACAACATTACAAGAGAAGAAATGGAAACGGTTTATGAGGCAGGGATTCTTATCTGCTTAGATTCCATTTCACAGGTAGAGACATGGGGGGAAATGTTCCCTGGGACCCAGATAATGGTGCGTATAAATCCGGGAACCTCTGGAGTAGGGCACTCGCAAAAAGTAGTCACGTCAGGTAAAGCAACCAAATTTGGAATTACCGAAGAAAATTTGGAAGAGTTATTTGAAGTGGCTGCGAAGTACGGCGTACAGATCATTGGTACACACCAGCATTTAGGGAGTTTGTTCTTAAACGACAAGATTCCTGATTATATCGCTGGAGTAGAAGCGGGACTGGACATTGTAAAGAGACACTTTAAAGATGTCCAGATCGTTGACCTGGGAGGCGGATTCGGAGTTCCGTATAAACCGGGAGAGCAACCGTTGGATTTAAGTCGTGTTGCAAAGGAGCTTAAACCTATACTTCAGCAATTTGTAGCTGAATATCCTTCGGTAAAGGAGTTTAAGTTTGAACCTGGACGCTATATTCCGTGCGAAGCAGGAAAGCTCTATGGAACTGTAACGGCAGTTAAACATGAGAATGGAATCTACTGGATCGGAACTGATATTGGTATGAACCAGTTGGTACGTCCATCAATGTACGACTCTTATCACGAGATAGCACTGCCGGAGAGTTCAGGAGAACTTGTGGAAGCAAATTTCTGCGGTAATGTGTGTGAAAGCGGAGATGTTCTGGGAAAGCAGCGACAGGTACGTTTGCCTGAAGTTGGAGATCCAGTTGTTGTTTACAATGCCGGTGCTTACGGATATTCAATGGCCTCTAACTATACAGGAAGAGCAAAACCTGCAGAAGTGTTAATATACACTGAGGAAGGCGATTGCGTTACTATAAGACAGAGGCAGACTTTGGGAAATATGACCGAAGGAATTGAGTGGTAAAACTCCATATGACGCCAAAAAAGAGAGGGCATGCGAATTTCGCATGCCCTCGTATTTATATTATAATAATTCTTACCACTTTGTACTTGTCATTAAATACAGTCAAAACAAAAATATAATATATGATGATAAATAGAAAAAGTTGTAATTTTATGTAAAACACTGTATAATATAAATATGTTATTATATTTATTTTTAGTAACGAATCTCAATATCAAAATGAAAGGAGAGATGCTTGTTTTTGTAGTAACATAGTAACTCGTTGACAATTAGATTCAAACAAAACAAGGAGGAAGATTATGAAGTTCAAACGGTGGATATTTATGCTGCTAATTGCAGTTGTAGTATCACTAACCGGCTGTTCCTTAACTGATGAACCTGAAATGATGGTCCCAACGGTCGAAAAAGATTTATATGTTTACGACCAGGGAGATTTATTGGAGGATTCAGTTGAAAAAACTGCTAACCAGATGTTGGTGCAGTTGGAACAGGAATCTACCATTGAGTTTGCAGTAATAACTATCCCAAGTTTAAATGGGATAGTACTCGAAGATTATGCTGTAGACCTTGGTAACGAGCTTGGAATTGGGAAGGAAGATGAGAATAACGGTATTCTACTTCTTATTTCCAAAGAAGACGAAAGAGTTCGGTTAGAGATAGGAGACGGACTACAATCAATACTAACTGATTCCATATCTGGAAGGCTATTAGATAATTTTTTTGTTCCTCATAGAGAAAACGATGATTGTGATACTGCTGTGTTGGAAACAATACAAAGTGTGATCAATGTTTTAGCTGCTTCTGAGGAATACTCTACACTTGAAATTGAAGGCATAAACAAGGATTTAGTTTTAGAAACTCATCCTTGGTATTACTATTTAATTATAATATTAGTTATTATATTGATAGTAATTTTAATTGAATGGGTGACTGGGCACATATATGGAGATGGTTTTGGAGATGGTTTCGTATTTGCAATATTATCTTCAGAAGGTGGATCAGGCTATGGCTCAGGCGGTTTTTCAAGTGGAGGCTTTGGAGGCGGAGGTTTCTCTGGAGGCGGAGCATCACGATAACAGAATATAGTACATAATTAATGGAGGTATTATCATGAGAGAAAATAGCAAAGTTATGCCATACGTTTTAATTGGTTTGGTAATTGCAGCAATTTGGTTAGCGACATCTTACAATTCTCTGGTATCTGCAAAAGAGGATGTAAACCTGGCACAGTCCAATGTGGAAACAGCTATGCAGGCGAGGATTGAAAAAATCCCGGATTTAGTAGCAACAGTGAAAGCATACACAGCTCATGAAGAGAAGATGTATGAAGAACTGACACAAGCGCGGGAAGCTCTTGCCAGCAGCATAAAAAGTGGCAATTTACAAGAAATTGATGCGGCAAACAGAGAACTTACTGTAAAAATTAACAACATAATTTCTCTTGCAGAAGATAATCCGGATTTTACTTCTGGGGAGCAATATACTTCTTTGATGGATTCAATAGAAGGTGCTGTGAATCGGATTACGCAAGCGAGGAGAGAGTATAACAAGGCTGTAAATGCATATAATAGGAAAGTAAATATGTTTCCGGGGAAGATATATGCAATGATTTTTGGGTTTGATACGCTTGAGGAATTTAAAGCTGACGAAAAAGCACACAGCACAAATGTTGTGAATTATGGAGACTAATCTTTATTAGAGTGTAACCGTATATGAATTTATAATGTTCAAAAGCCAAATTCTAAGATAGCAAATGCTAACTTAGAATTTTGGCTTTTTAATTAGTATAGTTTTATTATTTATGAAAGTACAGCACCAAGCACTAAAATACCTAAATTATCATTATAAATTTCATTAAACTGAGATATTGGAAGTGGATTTTCACCAAGTCCTACTTCAATAGTATATCCAGGTAAATTATAATTTTGTATAAACCAATCCTTATAACCCGCCCATGAAGATTCAGGAGGAGTTAAATCCAGTAAATATCCACTAGCATTTTCAAACTGTCTACCGATATATTCAGAATTTGGAGGAAGATAATCTTGAAATTTCCAATAAATGACTTCACCTTGGCTGTGATAAGCCAAAATCAATTTAAAATTATGTTCAAGAGTAAAATTATAAACAGCTCTTGCTTCTGGAGTAGACAAAGGAAAATGACCAACATAGTCACGAGGAGCAGGACTAATAAAACCTTGTTCAAATTTAATTTCTTTAGCATTATCCCAGCCGTGCAGGAAATTGTAAATTTAAATCCACACCTGTGGACTTTAAAAACTTCCAACCACAAAAATAAATTGATAAAACGCAGTAATCATCTATATTACAGAACATTTCTAAATGAAAAGAAATGCTCTGTTTTTTATTGCAAAAATGTAGGGGCGAGCATTGCTCGTCCGATAGCAATAAATGATGTTACTACTAGAATTGGAGTGGTATATGAAAGAAAGTCAAGATAACGTTGGGTATTATTCTATAATTCCTGCAACAATTTTATACAATAAAGAACTAAAAGCAAATGAGAAATTATTATATGCAATTATAACATCTCTTGCTTGTAAAGAAGGATATTGTTTTGCAACTAATAAATATCTAGCTGAAAAGTTAGGTGTAAATCCTAAAACAATTTCAAGTTGGATATCAGATTTGAGAGATAGAAATTTTATAAAGATTGAACTAATTAGAAATAAAAATAAGCAAATAATTCAAAGAAAAATTTATATAAATGATGTACCCTATCCATTAAATAATGGATACCAGTATCAATCAAAAAATGGACAGACTATCCATCAAAAAGTAGAAGATAATAATAAAAGAAATAATATTAAAAATAATACTAAATTACAGAAAAAATCTTTATCAAATTATACAAATCAAAGAGAATATTCAGAAGAATTTTTAAACAGTTTATATGCAAATTTATAGAGAGAGGATAGGTAAATTTAATGGAAAAATATAAAATTTTGAATACATTTTATTCTCCCAGCGGGTTAAAAAGGTATTAGGAGATTTTCTCCTAAACAGCAATTTGTGGTCCACAAGACCATGCTGGCGAATATTAGGTACTAAAAAGTACTACCTATAAACTAATGCATATAACCATAGGCACGAAATCAAAGATTTTGACTATGATTTATATTCGAGCAAAATAAATTTTGCTAAATCTTAATGCTACGTAAACTAGCATCAAGATTTTTATATAGAAAGGAAATGATGAAAAATGATTAGAACATCTGAAGAAGCATTAGATAATATTTTTTTACCATACAATAAAATTTTAAATAGATTACATTTATTAGAAATAACAACTAAGCAAGGAAAAGAAATATCATATATGGATTTAAAAAAAGCAATAAATGTTATGCTAAAAAAACATCCAACTTGTAGATGAAGAAGTGAAAAAGTGAGAAGTAAAAAATATTTTATTTTAATTGAAGGATATTATTGGCTAACATATGTATATTTTCAAAAAGAGAAATCTTTAATAGATGCTGATATAAATTTCTTTAAGAATAGAATTAAACAATATGAAGAATTATTAAAAATAGAGCACAATGAAAATTGGTGGAATAGAGATATGAATATAGAGTATCTATGTGAATATTTCGATAGGAAAGATATTACTGTTAGAAAAGCAATTAGGAAAATGTGTGATAATGGTTTTAAAGAATACAAAAATGAGATTAATAGTCAAATCGTAATTTCAAACAAAGGGGTTGAATGGATTTGTAAAAATGCTTTTAAACATAAATATTTGGATTTATTAGAAAAGTATAAGATGGAGTTAACTGAGACATATATTGAAGCAGGGTATCCCTATGATCAATTCTTTGGAAAAAATTAATTGGAATCAATTTAATTTTTTAGTATTTATAAAAATCATATACTTGATAGTAGAAGTATGATATAATCTAAACATAAAATAGTAAATTATCATATGGAGGGAATATATGATTTTAATGTATGTGACAATTTCACTAATAATTATTGCATTGGCATTTATACTAATTGGAATAACTAAGAAAAATAAAATATTTAAAAATATGGGAATAGCAATATTTACGACTATTATTGTTTTTTGGATAGGATTTACTAGTTGGTCATTGTATAAAAATGATAATGAATATAAAAGCAAAATTGGACAAGAAAATTTAAATAAAAATATAACTAATATTGATGAAAAACTAGCAATAGAGCACTATACAAAAAAATTAGAAAATATACCACGAGAACTTACAGTTGAAGAAGCAGTAAAAACAAATTATTTTGTGTATGATGCCGTGAAAGATAAGTTTTATAATGAAGATCTTCTAGAAAAGTTTGTAAAAAATACTGAAATGCAAGCAGACAATAGAATATCAGATGAAATTATAATAGTCATATATAATATTAATGGTGATCCATCAATATATAATTTAGGATATGGATTTGTTGAAAATATGGGGTATATATTAGCAAAAGATTCTACAAGAATAGATATCGGAAAAACGGAACTTCCAACCAATGACCCAAATTATAAATTGCCAGATGAATTTTCTAAAATTGTTGTAGATACAAACTTTCCAAAAGAACATTATAGCATAACAATAACAGATACAGGGTTTGATAGTAATGCAATTTGTTTAAAATCATATTCAGAAAATTATGAAGACGTAGAGATTGCTAGATATATGATGAACAATAATTAATTAAAGAGAAAAGGATATAAGATTATAGTTTATAATAAAAATTATAAACTATCTGGAAAACCATTTTGTAATATTTTATTACAAAATGGTTGTATTTTATTACAAAAAGGAATATAATATAATAGTATAAAAGAGGAGTGATAAAAATGAATGAACTAGGTACAAGATTAAAAAAAGCAAGAGAATATTTAGGATTAACACAAGAAGATGTATCAAAATTAATAGGAGTATCTAGAGTAATTATAACAAATATAGAAGCGGGTACCAGAAAAGTATCAGCAGAAGAATTAGCTAAATTTTCGAAAATATATGGTTGGTCGATGGAAGAACTATTAGAAGGAGAAAGAAAGGAAGAAAAAATACCAATGTTTGCAAGAACATTCAATGAATTGTCAAAAGAAGATCAAGAAGAGATTATAAATTTGATTAAATTCAAAAAAATGTATAAGGATAAAAAAGTTATTGAATAAACTTTTAGACTATTCTTGTTACTTTTCTTCTCCTGAACTATTATCTAATGCTGTATTAAAGCAATATGAAAATGAAATTGGAAATATAGAATTTCCAATAAATCCTTTCAAAATTCTAAAAACTTTAGATATAAAATTAGTAATAAGAAATTTTAAAGATTTAGAGGGACTATATATTCCAGCAATGAATGAAGATGATATTGATATAGTTGCTATAAATTTTAATAGACCATTATATAGACAAAGATTTACTGCGGCTCATGAAATATGCCATTGTATTAAAGATAAAAATAATCCTATTATTTGCCCAATAAATGGAAAGAAAAATATGATAGAAAAGTTTGCAGATAATTTTGCAGCAAGTTTATTAATGCCATTGAATGAACTAGAAAAACAGGTAAAAAAATATATAAATGAAAGAGGATATATTGACTTAGAAAGAGTAATATATATTTCAGAATATTTTGGAGTTAGCTTTGAAAGTTGTGTATTTAATATTGCATATAAATTGGATAAAATTGAAGGTGATACAGAAAGTAAAGCATTAAAAAAGAGAATAAGCAAAATAAAACCAGATAAGTTAAGGGAGCAATTTGGAATAAAAAATAATTTGAAACTAACCAGAGAAATAGTAGATTTTTATTGTTATGCAAGACCAAAAGAAAACAATGCGACTAGCATTAAATTCAAACAATTTTTAGTATTGAATGAAAACAGATTAGAGGGAGTAAATATTAGTCAAGAAAAATTGAATTATATATTAGCTGATATAAGATTAAATAATGACTTTTCAAAATATCAAAATGAAACAGATAAAAATATGTTGGAAGCTCTAGGAAATATTGAAATGTTAGATTATGTGTTAAATACAGATGAACATATAGATGTATGGAAAATATCTAAATTACAAAGAATATTATATAAGTATACACCTTTTGGGAGCGAAATGATATTTCCTAGACAGAGTAACAATAGAATTAATGGTGCAGAAATAAGTACAATTGATTATAAAATGATTCCAGAAGAGTTAATAAAGGTTGGAGAAGATATTAATGAGCTAATTAGAATAAAAGAAAGATTAACATTACACGAATATATATTAGAAGCGTTAAAAATCCATCATAGATTAACTGTTATTCATCCACTTGATGACGGAAATGGAAGATGCTGTAGGGCAATGTTACTATGGTTGTTAAGACTAAAAAATATACCACCGATATATATAAAATTGGAAGATAAATCTAAGTATATATTAGCTTTAAATCAAATTGACACTAAGGGAGATTATGATTATTTAGAATTATTAATCTTAGAGCAGATAATTAATAGTATGGTTATATTTGACGAAAAATTAGAATTATAAAACTTATAAAAACAAAAAGAAAATCTTATACCAATGGGCTATAAGATTGTTGAAGGATTGAAGGAATATTTAGAATAATTTTACAAAAGAAAAGCAAAGTATGAAAGTAATTAAAGTTACAGGATTATTTTGCTTTTTTAATAGTAAAATGGAAAAATGAAATTAATTTTACTATAGGAGAAGATGAAAAAATGAAAGTAAGATATAAAAGTGAGAAATATGATGTTAAATTTAAAAATGCAATTGGTATATGGAAACGAAAAATATTATTATATTTAAGAAGACTAAAAAGATTTGGATTAAGAATACTACATGTATTCAAAAAAGATTTAATGATTTTATTTTTTGCTATAATATTTTATGTTTTAATTGTTATTGTGATTGAATGTAAAATAATGCAAAAGGGAATATTAAATGCAATTTGGGACACTAAGGCAGAAGTCTTTACAGTATTTATTGTTGTAGCAATGAACTCTATAATAAGTTCTGAAAGGAGTTGGAGACAAAAAATTAGAAAATGGCATGATGTTTATACAGATAATTTGTTTTATTTTGAAGAGAACATAAAAGATTTAAACGTTGCAATAGGGATGAATATTAAAACAACATATAATATGCTTTATACTATAGAAACTTATAAAAAATTCGAAAATGAAATTCGACAGGCTATTATAGAAGAAGATAAGATTAATAAAAGTAAAATTAACAAAACACTAGAAAAAATGGAAAGAAATGCGAATGAATTAAAAGAAGCGTTTTACAAAAATGACTTTATGCAAGAAAAATATGGATTCACATGGAATTATAGATCGTTATTGGATAATATGTATGATTTAAGAGAAAAGTTAGATAGAGGAGAATATAATAACATACGAGAAAAATTAATATTAATTTATGATGATATGTATTACATGATTTCTTATACAAGAAGATTATGGCGAACGGAAATTAATTTAGATAGAGAAATAATAGAAATATTAAAAATAGGTAACAAAGAAAAAATTAGTGAAAATTTTTATCTTACAGCATTGTCTTATAAATAAATTAGGTTAAAAAATTTTAAAAAAGGGGCTGACAAATTAATTTGAGCACGTTATACTACCAGTAAATTATAAATATGGAGGTAGTAAATATGTGTAAAAATGAAAAAGGAGTTTTAGATAATCTATTTGAAAGTAGAGAAGAGAATCTACGTGCATTAACAGAAAAGGATAAACAAAAGATAGAAAGATTAACAAAAAACAACGATAGTTATGATAAGTTATTTGAAGCAATAGAAGACTTATCAAACAATTCTGAGAAATTAGAAGAAGTTAGGAATAGTTTAGATAGTTACATAGACAAAATCAATATTATAGGAGCATATGAAAATCATAAATTCTATAAGATAGGATTCTCAGATGCAATAAATCTAATCTTAGAATGTAAAACAATTTAATCAGTTTTTAACAAATATAAATAACTAAAAAAGATTTAATATATGAAAATATATTAGGTCTTTTTTTGATTTCTTTAAAATCTTTAAAAAATTTTTATAATTTTACCACTTTTTAATAAAACGAGGGAATTTACCTAGTAGAGAGTAATTTTTTTAAAAAAATTTTCAAAAATTCCCCATTTTTTGAAAAATGAAGGCATTTACCTAGTAGAAGATAAATTGTACATTGACAAATACACTTATTCTAAGTGTCATATTAAGCCATTTTCTTTAATATTCTGTATTAGAGTAACTTAGAGAATAAAGGAGCTGATGTCAATGTGAATAAAAATCAGGAGGAAACAAAAACAGATAAACTAGAATTTAATACATATTGTATTTTTACAAAAGAAAAACAGGAGGTAAAAGAAACAATAGGATTAATCTTTAAGGATTATATAGAAAATTTAAAAATTGATAAAAAGTAATTGAATGAAAATATAGTTGCAAAATTATTTTGAGCACGTTACAATTTTTATTGTAGATGATTACGGATAGGAGGTTAAATGCTAAACTTGAAATACCAAAACTTCAAAGTACGGAATTTATATAAGACTATCTAGAGAAGATGGCGACAAACAAGAAAGTGAAAGTATCGGTAATCAAAGAAGTATTTTGCAAAGATATGTAAGTGAAAATAATCTAACACTAACTAAAGAATATGTTGATGATGGTATATCCGGAACTACATTTGATAGACCTGGATTTAATAAAATGCTACAAGATATTGAAAACGGAACAATTAATATGGTGATAACTAAAGACCTATCAAGACTTGGAAGAGATTATATTAAAACAGGGCATTACATAGAAAATTACTTTCCACAAAACAATATAAGATATGTTGCAATAACAGATGGAATAGATACTTATATTGATAGCACAAATAACGATATAACACCTTTTAAAGCAATTATGAATGACTATTATGCTAAGGATATATCAAAAAAAATTAGAAGTGTGTATAAAGAAAAACAAAAGAATGGCGAATATATGTGCAGCGTTCCAGCATATCGGTTATAAAAAACATCCTACAATCAAAAACAAGCTAATTGTAGACGATAAAGTTAAAGAGATTGTGCAAAGAAATTTTGCCATGTATGAGAATGGCTATGGAAGTAGTGAAATAGTCAATTATCTAAATAAAAATAAATATCTATCTCCAACAGGCTATAGAAAAACTGGGCTAGTTCAGGATGAAAATAAAATTGGCTATGATTGGAATGAAGTAACATTATGCAACATGCTAAAAAATGAAGTTTATATCGGAAATACCATTCAGAATAAGAGAACTGTCGTATCATACAAAGTACATAAAATAAGAACAGTAGAAAAAGAAAATCAAATAAGAGTAAATAATACACATGAAGCTATTATAGACAAAGACACATTTGAAAAAGTACAGTGTATCTTAGAAAAAAGAGGAACAAATACAAAACTAAAATATGATTATTTATTAAGAGGATTACTTTACTGCTATCATTGCAAAAGAAAACTGCAAATCGTGCTAAAAAAGAACTCTAAAAGAAATGCAAAATCACATCCATATATAACTTGTAGCGATTATAAATCAAGAAATTGCTATCCATTAAATATTAACTATGAAAAGTTTGAAAAGCATATTATTTATGTTGTAAAGAAGATATGTCAAATATATGCTGACAAAGAAATTTTTTATTCAATCTATGAGAAATATCAAAACAAAACGCTTCATATTCGAGATGGATATAAGAAGAAATTAGAACAAATCGATAAAGCTATATTTGAAATAAATAACAATCTAGACAAAATGTATATGGATAAATTGCAAGGCATAATACTCGAAGAAGATTACATTAGGGTATCACAAAAATTTATATTTGACAGAACAAATCTAATGAAACAAAAGGAAGAATTAGAGCAAAAACTAATTGGGACAGAAGAAAAAACAAGTATTAAAAACAAAACAAAAGAAAGAAAAGAATTAGATGAATTAATAGAGAACTTTTTGAAATTAGAGCAAATAGATAAAATGTATTTATATAGATTAATTAATAAAATTGAGATTGACAAAGACAAAAATGTGTATATCTATTTCAACTTTTCAAAACTAAATTCTATTAACGAAAACCTAAACGAATTTATCAAAATTGAAGAATTAATAAATGAGAAATCTTTAAAGATAAGTTAGAGAAATCTTAAACATGCACACCCAATTGCTATTTAGAATATAGATAGTAGAGGTGAAGAAAGATGAATTATGATTATTATACTTCAAACAATAATGGACAGGATGATTATGGACTAAAATACATAGACAATCAAGGATATGGTAGAATATGTAAAGACTATAGGATAGAGTTTCCACCGCAGCATCAGGATAAACAACCAGGAATGGAATACTTAATGACACCAAGACCTATATTTAATAATCCATATTACAGGCCAGCTGGAAAACTATATAATAAAGTTGCAATCATAACAGGAGGAGATTCTGGAATTGGAAGAGCCACAGCAGTTGGATTTGTAAAAGAAGGAGCAACCGTTGTAATTGTCTATTATGATGAACATAAAGATGCCCAAGAAACAAAAGAATTCATTGAAAGAATGGGAGGAACATGTTTATTACTTGCAGGAGATATAAAAGATACTAATTTCTGTGATAAAATTGTAGAAGAAACAATAAAAACGTTTGGGAAAATTGATATATTAGTAAACAATGCAGGAGTCCAATACCAACAAAAAAGTTTATTAGATATTACAGATGAACAATTTGATTTAACTATGAAAACCAATATATATTCTATCTTTTATTTAACAAAAAGAGCATTAAAACACATGAAATCAGGAGCAAGTATTATAAACGTAACATCAATTACAACATTTAAAGGAGAGCCAGAACTAATAGATTATGTAACAAGTAAAGGAGCAATTGTAGGTTTTACAAGGTCACTTGCTACTAATTTAGCAGATAAAAATATAAGAGTAAATGCAGTTTCACCTGGAGTATTTTGGACGCCATTACAACCAGCATGTTGGGAAGCAGAAAAAATACCAACACTTGGTTCAGATGCACCAATGGGAAGAGCAGGGCACCCTTATGAAATAGCACCACTATTTATATACTTAGCAAGTGATGATTCATCCTATGTTACAGGTCAAGTAATGCATATAAATGGTGGAGAGTACAAAGGGTAAATAAAAAACAGCTAAAGTCTTGTAAATCAGTACTTACAAGACTTTGATAGAATGGTTGGTAGTTTTTCAAATCCACACCTTCAATGTTAGCTTTCCATCCGCTTGGAAAAGGAATATCTGGATAATTACTTGCAATATTTTTGGCATAATTATACCCATTACTATTAATAGGAAGATTTCCAGTAACCAAATTAACTCCGATCAGGATTTACCATTGGTACAATATAAATAGATACAGTATCAAAAATTTCACGAGCACTATATCCATAAATAGTAGAATTATTAGTATAAGCTACACAAAAATCTTCAATAAATTTCATTAAAACAGGAGTAGTAATCCATTCATTTGCATGAAAAGAAGCATTATAAAATACTTCTTTTTTTCCCCTACCAATCCTAAAATAAACAAGAGCATTACCAAGTACACTATCACCAATACTATCTATGTATAAAAACGGATATGCACGTTTTAGTGCATACATATTATCGAGTAAAACATTATAATTGTAAGGAACATTAGTAGAAACAATCATCACTATATCACCTAAGATATATTATGAAAAAATAAAAAAATAGTTACAAATAATCTTTCGTACTAAAAATTTCTACAAAATGTTTAGCGGTTTTAGCATACTTTAAATTTGAATCTAGGTATTTTCTTGTATCAGTAACAAAAATAAGCAAACCGATCTACAATATTATTATGAATAATAGGTAAAACAATTTGAGATTCATATTTTAAAATATCATCATCTTCAACAATAGGAACAATAGTATCCATAGAAACATTCATATAATCAATATAACATGAATCTGCAGCATACAAGCTTAAAAGTTTTTTCATATTATCGTGTAAATTTTTATTCAAATAGTTATTATCATCATTAGACGCTACAAAAACTACTTTATTTAAATCAGTTAAAATAATAGTTGAACGAGATATAAGCATAGAGTTATGTAAAAATTCAACTAAACTATCTGTAATATACAACTTAAATTACCTCCCATATATACATTATAAGTTAAAATTTACCAATTTGCAACAAAACATATAAAAAATCTGCATGTATACATAGTTAAAAACTGCATATTATATTAATATAATTTTTCTAATAGAAAAATAAAGGAGAAAAATATGGGAGCATTTGATAGATTTTGGAAAAGAGAGCCATTATTAAAGAAGACAATAGAAATAGAGGATGACTTATATGAAAACATAGACAAACTATCTACAGAGGTATATCATACATCAACAAATCAGTTAATTAATGGATGTATAGAAGAATTACTTAAAACAAGAAATGTAAAACTATATGAAAAAGAAACGGATAAAATGCCAGTACAACATTCATTACTAATTAGAGAATCTTTCTTTAAAGGTTTAGAAGAACTAAGAGAAAAATATAATTTATCTATATACAAACTAGTAAATATAGCAATAAAAAATGCATTAGATGAACTAAAATAAAATGTCGAAATTGGATTTGAAATGTCGAAAAAAATAGGATATAGTTTTTAATATGAAAAAAGAAATATTATATTATCAAATGTTAAACATAGGAATAAAAGTAAAAAAAATTAAAGATGTAGAAAATAAATTAGATAAAATCATAGAAAAATACTATGGAAGAAATATCTATTTTAATCCATATCTAAATTCAAAAAATAGACTAGTAAGAATGATTATAGAGGGAGACTTTCCAACAGTTGAAGAATGGAACAAAATAGCCGAAGAAGAAGGATATCTTTCACATATTTCATTAGAATATTTGGGAGAATGTAATTGGAAAGAATTAAAAATTAAATTAATAAAAGAAATAAAACAAATAATGCTAGAATAATATAATTATCCTAGCATTATTGTTATTTATAAAGTTTTTATCTAATATAGTAAAGTCATTCTATTGCCAGATTTTTCAATAAAGCCTTCTTCCTTTAAAGTTTTAAGCTCACGCATCATTGCACTTCTATCAATACTCAAATAATCAGCAAGGTCTGTTAAAGAAAAAGGAATTCTAAAAGACTTACTCATATTTCTTGCAGAAATAATGGTGAAATATCCAAGTAATTTATCACGAATAGTACGCTTACTAAGAAGCTCAATTCTCATATTTAAATCAATAATTTCATTTAAAAACAACCCAGGCAAATTAATAAGTAAATTGTTGTGAAAACTACAATTATTCTTACATTTCATTTTAATATCATCATAAATGAAAAACAAAACGGAAGAATTATCTTTAGCCTCTACTAAAAGCTCGTTATTAGTACTTACAGGATAAAAAATTTCACCAAAAATATCATTAGTATTAAAATGCTCAACAATAGTTCTATTACCATTATAATCATACCTTACAAGATCAGCTTCTCCAGATAAAAGTATACAAAGTTGATTACGTTTAGCAATATAGCTGGTTATAATCTCACCCTTATGAAAAGTCTTTTTTTGAACTTTTGAGCATTTGGTATCTAAATCTTTAACAAAATCAGAAATGCAAAAATTACTATCCATAATCAAGCCTCCAATATCAATATTATATAGATAAGTAAAGATTCTCTTAAACTTATCCTTATAAAAATATTATACATAAAACAATATCAAAATGCAACAAAAAATAAAACCCCTAAATTTAGCCAAAAATCGACAAAAATAACACGTAATAAATTTGTAATATAAATGAAATAAATCAAATTTCGTTAGAAATGAAGGGGTTTTTTAAAATAAATTATTAGTCTTTAATAATCTGTTGCAATTGCAACAGTAAAATAAGAAACTTAAGATATAATAAGAACATAAAAATATGGGGGAGGAAATGGACATGAAAGTCATAAAAAGAGATGGAAGAGCAGTAGATTATGATAGAGAAAAAATAGTAGCTGCAATTGAAAAAGCGAATGATGAAGTAAGACCACGTGAAAAAGCTAGCAAGGAAGAAATAAAAGAAATACTTCATTATATAGAAGAATTAGATAAAAAGAGAATGCTAGTTGAAGACATACAAGATATAATAGAAGAAAAATTGATGGAACATGGAAAATATGAACTAGCTAAAAAATATATAGTATACCGTTATACAAGAGCATTAGTAAGAAAACAAAATACAACAGATGAGTCAATATTAGGACTAATCAAAAATCAAAACAAAGAACTAGCAACAGAAAATTCAAACAAAAATGCAGTGTTAGCATCAACACAAAGAGATTACATAGCAGGAGAAGTATCAAAAGATTTAACCAAAAGAATATTATTACCAGAAAAAATATCAAAAGCACATGAAGAAGGAGTATTACACTTCCATGATGCAGATTACTTCTTACAACCAATCTTCAATTGTTGTTTAGTAAATATAAAAGATATGTTAGAAAACGGAACAGTAATGAACGGAAAATTAATAGAATCACCAAAAAGCTTCCAAGTAGCTTGTACAGTTACAACACAAATAATAGCAGCAGTAGCATCAAACCAATATGGTGGACAAAGTGTAGATTTAAAACATTTAGGAAAATATCTAAGAAAAAGTAAAGATAAATTCACAAAAGAATTAAAAGAAGCCTATGAAGGAAAGTTATCAGAAGATATGATTGAATCCATAGTAGAGCAAAGACTAAAAGTAGAACTTTCAGCAGGTGTACAAACAATACAATATCAAATCAATACATTAATGACAACAAATGGACAATCACCATTTGTAACACTATTCTTAAATCTAGATGAAAATGATGAATACATAGAAGAAAATGCTATGATAATAGAAGAAATACTAAAACAAAGATATAAAGGAATCAAAAATGAAAAAGGAGTATATGTAACACCAGCATTTCCAAAACTAATATATGTATTATATGAACATAACTGCCTAAAAGGTGGAAAATACGACTACTTAACAAAGCTTGCAGTAAAATGTTCATCAAAAAGATTATATCCAGATTACATATCAGCTAAAAAAATGCGTGAGAATTATGAAGGAAATGTATTTAGTCCAATGGGATGTAGAAGTTTCCTATCACCTTGGAAAGATGAAAACGGAGAATATAAATTTGAAGGAAGATTTAATCAAGGTGTAGTAAGCATAAACCTACCACAAATAGGAATAATAGCAGATGGAGATGAAGAAAAGTTCTGGAAACTATTAGATGAAAGACTAGAACTATGCTATGAAGCTTTAATGTGTAGACATTATGCATTACTTGGAACAAAAACAGATACAAGCCCAATTCATTGGAAATATGGAGCAATTGCAAGATTAGAATCAGGAGAAACAATAGACAAATTATTAAAAGGTGGATATTCAACAATATCACTAGGATATATTGGATTATATGAAGTAACAAAACTAATGAAAGATGTAAGCCATACAACAGAAGAGGGAGAAGAATTTGCACTAAAAGTAATGAATTATTTAAGACAAGCAACAGATCGTTGGAAGAAAGAAACTGGAATAGGATTTGCACTATATGGAACACCAGCAGAAAGCTTATGTTACAGATTTGCAAGAATAGATAAAGAAAGATTTGGAATAATCAAAGATGTGACAGATAAAGGATATTACACAAATACATACCATGTAGACGTAAGAGAGAAAATAGATGCGTTTGCAAAACTAAAATTTGAAAGTCAATTCCAAAAAATATCTTCAGGAGGAGCAATCTCATATATAGAAATACCAAATATGAGAAATAACTTAAAAGCACTTGAAGAAATCGTAAAATTCATATATGATAATATACAATATGCAGAATTTAATACAAAATCAGACTACTGTCATGTATGTGGTTTTGATGGAGAAATAATAATAAATGAAAATAACGAATGGGAATGTCCTCGGTTGTGGTAATAAAGATCACAATAAAATGAACGTAACAAGAAGAACCTGTGGATATCTAGGAGAAAACTTCTGGAACGAAGGAAAAACAAAAGAAATAAAATCAAGAGTATTACATTTATAAAATTAAAAATATTACTTGTTAGTATAAGTATTTGTTAAAAATATACAAAAAAGAGGGGAATTAATATGCACTATGCAACAATCAAAGAATGCGATGTAGCAAATGGACCAGGTGTTAGAGTAAGCGTATTTGTAAGTGGATGTAATCACCACTGCAAAGGTTGTTTTAATGAAATAGCATGGAATTTTGAATATGGAAATGAATTTACAGAAGAAACAATAAATCAAGTATTAAAAGATTTAGATAAAGACTATATAGAGGGACTATCATTACTTGGTGGAGAGCCACTAGAACACGCAAATCAAAAAGGACTATTACCACTAATAAAAAAAGTAAAAGAAAAATTTCCCGAAAAAAGTATTTGGTGTTACACTGGATTTGACTTCGAAAGAGATGTAATGGGAAATATGTATAAAAATTGGGATGAAACAAAAGAACTAATAAGTAATATAGATGTAATAGTAGATGGAAAATTTGAACAAGAGCTAAAAAATCCATCATTAAAATTTAGAGGTTCAAGCAATCAAAGAATAATAGATGTACCAAAAAGTGTGAAAGAAAGCAAAGTTATTTGGGCAGATTTAGATAAAGACGAAATAAAAATAGCATTATAGAGAGTAAATTATATTTAATAATTAATAAAAGGGGAAGATTTTTAAATGAATGATAATGAAAGTGATAATATAGAAAATGCTAATTTTGATAAAGAACCTTCAATAAAAGAAAAAAATACAAAAAAGTGGTTAATAATTTTAGGAATAGTAATTATAAGTTTAGTTGCTATAATCACATCAATAATTCTTTTAACGAAAAACAGTAGTACACAAAATTTAAAAGATAATAAAGAACAAAAATTACATAGCTTTTTTATAAAAAATGCTGATAAACAATACGCACTTTATAATTCTAAAGGAAAACAATTAACAGAATTTTGTTTTAAAGAAGAAGGACAATTTTATAATGAAGTAACAGTAGTAAAAAAAGATGATAAGTATGCGATAATAAATGAAAATGGTAAGCTAATAGTAGGATATGATGTATATAATACCATAAAGCAATATACATTTATGTTTGTTGGAATAAAAAAGGATGGAACAAAAGAGGTTTTAGATTACAAAGGGAAAGTATGGTCTGATTATACAGACATTAATAAATCAACTGAAAATATAGCATGCTTAGTTAAAGGGGATAATATAGAAATTATAAATTCTGAACTTAAGCATATTGCTACTTTACCAACTCAAGCAACCTCAACATACATTGCGGTTGCAGAAAAGGATAACTATGCTTATATATATTTATATGAAGATAAAATAGGATATTTAATAGATATGAATAAACAAGATAAATATCTAAAATTTAGCCAATTATATAATATAGAAGCCGTAGATAATAAACAAAATGCAATTGTTTTAGCACATTGTTATAGAAAATATAGTACTAGTAGGTATGAAAATGTTGATGAAGTATTAGTATTAAAAGACTTTAAGACTATTTATAAAAGTAATGAAGAATTCCAAATAGAATCAATATTAACTCATAACTTTAGAACAAAATTTATGAATAACTATGTATATATAGAAGGACTTAAAAAACTGGTTTGTTTATCAAATGGTAATGAAACTGATTTTAGTAAATATACTTCTGTTTCTTTTATGACACCAGACACATATGCGGTAACGCTAGAAAGAACAGCTGAATTTTTTGCTAATTCAAAACTAGTTAATACAGTAGATAAAACGTCAGAAATTTATAGTTTAGAAGATCTTTATTATGGTAGAGAATCAAAATATTCAAACTACTATTACATATATAAAAAAGATGGTACATTATTAAATGATAAAAAATATAAAAGTATAGATAATATAGATAGTTATACTATTCTTAAAGAAACAGAAAAATATTATATAGTAGACAAAAATTTTAACAAAGTGACAGAAGAATGTTTGTCTATTCAAACTAAATCAGTAAAAGTAGGAACTGATCAATATGAAAAATATTTTGTAATGTATTCTGATAGCAAAAAAACTCTGAAATTATTAGATAAAAATTTGAAAACAGTATTTGACTATACCTCTCCAGATGACAATATAGGATATATAAGTTTAGATATGCATAATGGACAACTATATGTTACTATGAATTTTACAGCTTCTAAAGCAAGAGTTTATAATGCAAATTCTAATAAATTAGTTTCAGATATAGATTCTAGTTGGGACAATAAAAAAGACTATTATACAGTAAAAAAAGGAAACACAAAAACATACTATTCTTATATAGAAGATAAAGCTTTTTATACAGAACAATAAGAATATATAAAAAGGTGTAGTTTACACCTTTTTCTTTTATTACTTTATAACATCAATTAATATAAAAAATGATACAAAATAAATTTTTGTAACTAATCAAATTATTACAAAAAACAACAAAAAATTTTAAAAAAATATATACAAAAATAAAATAAGTGTTATAATAAAAAAGTATTAAAATAATAAAAAGGGGTTTAAGTTATGGAAAATATTAAAATCTTTTCATGTAGCAAATCAGCTGATAATTTTACAAAAGAAATATGTGATTGTTTAGATTTACCAATGGGTGAAATCAATTCAATGAAATTTAAAAATGATAACAACTTTGTACAAATACTAGAAACAGTTAGAGAACAAGATGTATACCTTGTACAAACAACAGAACCACCAGTAAACGAAAGAGTAATGGAATTATTAATAACCATAGATGCTGTAAAACGTGCATCTGCAAGAAAAGTAACAGTAGTATTACCATATTACATATACTCAAGATCAGATAAAAAAGATCAACCACGTGTACCAGTAACAGCAAAACTAATGGCTGAACTAATAGAAGCAGCAGGAGCAGATAGAGTAATCACATGTGATTTACACAATCCAGCAATACAAGCATATTTTAGAATAAATTGTGATAGATTATCAGCACAAAATCTATTACAAGCATATTTTAAAGAAAAAAATCTAAAAGATATGGTAATAGTAGCAACAGATGCAGGAAGTTCAAAAAAAGCATACAAATATTCAGAATACTTTGGATGTCCAATAGCATTAATAGATAAAAGAAGAGCAGGAAATGATGACAGAGCCATAGCATCAACAGTAATAGGAGATGTAAAGGACAAGCAAGCTGTAATTTTTGATGATGAAGTAGATACAGCAGGATCGATGATAGAAACAGCAAGAATACTAGAAGACTTTGGAGCACGTGAAATATATGCTGGATGTACACATGGAGTACTATCAGGCCCAGCAATAGAAAGAATAAAAAATTCTCCAATAAAAGAATTAGTAGTAACAAATACAGTGCCACTTTCAGAGGAAAAAAGAATAGATAAAATAACAGTTCTATCAATGGCACCATTATTTGCAGAAGCTATAAAAAGAATAAATGAAGCAAAACCTTTAGGAGAACTATTTAAAATATACTAATTAGTATTGACAACCCCTTGTAATATAGAGTATAATGTAACACGTATAAAAGATAGGGAAAAAATTACAAACTAAAAAATAAAGCTAACCCTTATTAAGATTACATACTGTGTATAACACCGGAAGGAGGGGAATAACATGTCAGAGGTAAAAGTAAATAATGGAAATATAGAAGATGCATTAAAGAGATTTAAAAGACAATGTGCAAGAAATGGAGTTTTACAAGAGGTACGTAAAAGAGAACACTATGAAAAACCTAGTGTAAAAAGAAAGAAAAAATCAGAGGCTGCAAGAAAAAGAAAATTTTAATAAAAAATGAAGTTGGAAGTTAGAGGTTGGAAAAACTATAATTTTCAACTTTTTGATTTTATAATATATATTTTAATATATGTATTATAAAATTATAAGAATAGAAAGGACGAAGACAATGTTAAAGGAAAAATTATTAGAAGACTTAAAAAACTCAATGAAAGAAAAAAATGAAACAAGAAAAAATACGATTCAAATGGTAAGAGCAGCAATCTTACAAGTAGAAAAAGATAATGGAATAACACTTGAAGATAATAAAATAATAGAAATAATAGCAAAAGAAACAAAAAAGAGAAAAGATTCATTAGGAGATTATGAAAAAAGCGGTAGGGAAGATTTAATAAAACAAGTAAACGAAGAAATAAATATATTACAAGAGTATCTACCAAAACAACTATCAAAAGAAGAAATACAAGTAATAGTAAAACAAATAATAGAAGAAGTAGATGCTACATCAATAAAAGATATGGGAAAAGTAATGAGCGCAGCAAAACAAAAAATAGGTGCTGCAGCTGATGGTAGAACAATAAATGAAGTAGTAAAAGAAATATTAGCATAAAAATTGGCAAAATGTATTTGCATTTTGAACAAATATGCTATAATATAAATATATAGAAAGAGAAGAAAGCTAAACTTTCTCCTCAGTGTTGTTAGAATTGAAGTTAGTCTTGTTGGGTCCAACTTCAATTCTTTTTTATGTATGCAAATACTATAATTAGCTAATGCAATTAAAGATACTGCGATACCAATAGAAAGAATTACTAAAGATAATCTAATACACAAATCTAACTATACTCACCATTGCTCTATGATAGTATTCTAACAACAAAAATAATTTATCACAGGCACTACAAAATTTACAAAAAAACAAAACACAAAATAGTAAAAAACTATTGTATAAAATTACCAAAATATATTATACTATAAACTATAATAGAAAAATAAGAAAGGGAGGATAACCTTGAATTATCAAAAACAACAAATAAAGGAAGGAATAAACCTTCATACTATAGAAACAAACAAATTTAAAACAAATCTATTAAGCGTATTCTTAACAATGCCACTATCAAGAAACTTAGTTACAAAAGAAGCATTAATAGCATCAGTCTTAAGAAGAGGTTCTAAATTAATGAAAACAAGTGAAGAAATAAGTATTACACTAGAAGAAATGTATGGAGCATCATTTAATTGTGGAATCGAAAAAATAGGGGAAAATCATATAATAAAATTTTATTTAGAAACAATAAATGATGAATTTTTACCAGAAAAAGAAGATATTTTGCAAAAAGCACTAAATACATTATTTGAAATAGTATTTAATCCTTTAGTAGAAGATGGAAAATTTAAAGAAGAATATGTAAAACAAGAAATAGAAAATTTAAAACAAATCATAGAAGGAAAAAAAGATGATAAAGCAAGATATGCGCTAGAAAGAACAGTAGAAGAGATGTATAAACATAAACCATATGCTCTATACAAATATGGATATATAGAGGATATGGAAAAAATAGATTCTAATAACTTATACAAAAGTTATCAAGATATGATTAAAAATTGTAAAATAGATATATTTGTATCAGGAAAAATAGATATAAATAACACAAAAACAATAGTGGAACAAAATGAATTAATAAAAAATCTTGATGGAAGAAAATATAACAAATCACAAGAACAATTACTAGAAAAGCAAAAAGAAGCTAGAGAAATTAAAGAAGAAATGGATATTACACAAGGGAAAATGG
Organism: uncultured Clostridia bacterium; assembly: GCA_948896235.1. Lineage (GTDB taxonomy): Bacteria > Bacillota > Clostridia > TANB77 > CAG-508 > RGIG8482. The sequence continues at coordinate 272,098 of CAQUUC010000002.1, read as the reverse complement.
TAATAGGACTTACAATAGACGATACAAATCTAGCTTCAAAGTATGTAGCGCTAGTGTATAATACAATACTAGGAGGAGGAGCAAATTCTAAATTATTCCAAAATGTAAGAGAAAAAGCAAGTCTTGCCTACACGGCACGGTTCAAATTATTTAAGACAAATGAACAACATATTCATACGTTGTGGAATAGAAGTTCAAAATTATGAAAAAGCCTTAGATATAATAAAGAAACAAATAGAAGACATAGAAAATGGAAAATTTACAGATGAAGACTTACAAAATGCTAAACAAAATATAATATCTACAATAAAATTCATACCAGATGAACAAGATACAGGAATAACATATTACTTCGGTCAAGAACTTTCAGGAAATTATGTGCCATTTGAAGAATATGAACAGAAAGTAAGAGCTGTTACAAAAGAGCAAATAACAGAGCTTGCAAAAAAAATAAATATAGACACAATATATTTTCTAACAAGTAGAAACTAAAAATTAGAGAAAGGAAAAAACTTATGCAAATTATAGAAAACTTAAAAGTAAAAGAAAAAGTCTTTATAGAAAACTTAGAAAATGGTTTAACCGTAATGATAATTCCCAAAAAAGATACAAGTAAAAAATATGTAATATTTGGAACCAATTTTGGATCTATAGACAATCATTTTATTATGCCTAAAAATAATGAAGAAATAAAAATTCCAGATGGAGTAGCACACTTCTTAGAACATAAATTATTCGAACAGTCAAATGGAACAAACAGTTTAGATGTGCTATCAAGTCTAGGGGTAGAAGCAAATGCCTATACAACAAATGACCATACAGCATACTTATTTGAGGCAACAGACAATTTTTATGAAGCACTAGATGAATTAATGAACTATGTACAAAATCCATATTTTACAGACCAGAATGTAGAAAAGGAAAAAGGAATAATAGGTCAAGAAATTAATATGTATGATGATGAACCAAGCTGGCAAGTATATATGAATGCAATGAAACTAATGTACAAACAAAATCCAATAAATATAGATATAGCAGGAAGTATAGAATCAATTAGCAAAATAGATAAAGAAATACTATATAATTCATACAATACCTTTTATAACTTATCAAATATGTTACTAGTAGTATGCGGAGATTTTGTACCAGAAGACTTACTGCAAGAAATAAAAAATAGAATAACAAAAAATGAAAATCGGAGGAGAAATAAGAAGAATATATCCTGAAGAGCAAGATGAAATAGTAGAAAAAGAAAAAACAGTAACAATGGATGTAATAAATCCAATATTTGCAATAGGATTTAAAGATAAAGTAACAAATGAAGAAAACTTAGTAAAAAAACACATAGCAATAGAAATAATACTATATATGTTACTTGGAAAAAGTTCAAAAACATATAAGAAGCTATATGAAAATGGAGATATAATGTCACAACCAGATTTGGATTATGAATTTGCTAAAAACTATGCACATATATTAATAACAGGAATGGCAAAAAATCCACAAAATGTAGTAAAAGAGTTAGAAGAAACTATTAAAGAATATAGGGAAAGTGGATTAAACGAGGAAACATTTAATAGAATAAAGAAAAAAATATATGGAGACTATGTAACAGAATATAATGATGTATCTAATATCGCAAGAATGTTTTTGGCTGATTATTTTAAAGGAATAAATAGCTTTGACTATCTAGAACAGTATAACCAAGTAACAGCAGAGTATGCAAATCAAATTCTAAAAGAAGTATTTAGAGAAGATAATATGGTTGTTTCAATAGTAAAAGGAGAGTAAAAGAAAGAATAGGAGAAAAAATGAACATAGTAACCTTTCCATTATTAAATTTGGAGTTAAATATAAACAAAACAGCATTTACGATAATTCGGTATACCAGTATACTGGTATGCCGTTTTAATCATGGCAAGCATAGGAACAGCTCTAATATTATGCAAAATTCAAGATGGAAAATATGGAATAAAATTTGAAGACATATTAGATTTAAGTATAATATTAATACCAGTTTCATTCATATGTGCAAGAATATATTATGTTATATTTAGTTTGAAAGATTACAAAAGCATAATAGACATATTGAATATAAAAGATGGAGGACTTGCAATATATGGGGGAATAATAGGTGGAGCAATAACAGCATATCTATTTTGTAAAAAAAGAAAAATAAATCTTTTAGACCTTCTAGATTACATAGTACCATTTCTAGCATTAGGACAGGCTATAGGAAGATGGGGAAATTTTATAAATGTAGAAGCATATGGAACAAATACTAATCTTCCTTGGAAAATGGGAATACAAAGACCAAATGGAATACAATATGTACATCCTACATTTTTATATGAATCAATATGCAACCTAATAATATTTATAATACTAAGTATAATATCTAAAAAAAGAAAATATGCAGGGCAAATAACATATTACTATATAGTAATGTATTCATTTATAAGAGCAATAATAGAAAGTATAAGAATCGACAGTCTAATGTTATATAATTTTAGAATTTCTGGAATTTTGTCAGGTTTATTATTTGTAACATTTTGTATAATAATAGCAAAAAAAGAAAATAAATGCCTTAAAAACAAAAAATAAATTACTAAAAATCGCATAATGTCGCACGATTCCTGAGAAAAATACTGTTTTTTTATTGACTATAATGTAAAAATATGGTATTTTTAAAATATACAAAAGAAAAAATGCTTAAAAAGGAGAGTGGGCATATGCTAAATGATGAAATATGTAAAAAAAGAGACCAACTAAACAAAAGCATAGAGCAAAACGAGGAATATAGCAAAATATATAGATTAAGTGTAGAATTAGATGAACTAATAGCAAAATTTTATAATGAGCAACAAGCAGAAAAAACAAAAGATAAATTTAATAATGAGAATTAAAAATAACAAATGGAAATTGGAAGTTATATTTTAATATAATTTCCAATTTCCATTTAATAATTTAATCTAAAAGATAAGAAAATCTATTACACAAACATTACAATAATATGTCGTTTTTAATATTCAAACAAAAATAAAAGGCAATTATTGAAAAATGTTGAAAAATAAGGTATAATTATATTAAAATTGTAGAATAGGTGAAAAAATTATGAAATTATTAAAGAAAAAAATAGTGGTAACAATAATATTAATAATTATGATAACGTTATTTAGCACAACTTGTTTTGCTGAAACTATACCATTATCTCGGGGCACCAAGCCTAACTCAAATGTCTGGACAAATAAATGGTGTATTATCAAGATATGGACATACAAATAAAACATATGATAAAGTAGGAAATTTTACAGAAAAGTGGGATGCAAATGAATTACATTACGCAGCGACAATAACAATATCACAAAAAAACGGACAATATTACGGTAGCATAAATTTAACCTCAAAAGATAAAACGGGGCAAGATAATCCAATGAACTTACCATTTCAAAATGACTCTCAGGATCCAATTAACAATCCAGATTTTTATAAACCAACAGACACAACTGGAAACAACAAACAATTTATAAATATAGCAAATGTAATAATAGGTACAATGAGAGCAGTAGGGACAGTAATATCAGTAGTTGCACTAATGGCAATAGGACTAAAATTTATGATGGGTAGTGCATCTGAGAAAGCAGCATATAAAGAGACAATGATACCATACTTAGTAGGAGCGGTAATGTTATTTACTATACCAAATATATTGGGAATATTATATGATTTAGTAAAAGGAATAAACATGTAGAAGGAGAATGGGGGGATTATATAATGCAAAGAAACAAATTGAAAATAGTAATTAGCATAATAGTGACACTTTTACTATTATTAAATTTAAATATTACTTATGCAGCAGGAATAGATGATGCGGATTGGATATTTGAAAAATTAAAAGAGAATGCACAGCAGTCATCAGAAATTAGTGGGAAAACATATGCAGAAAGTTTACAAGTAATAAAAGATAATATAGTAGCTACAAATCAACTAGAAGTTTTAGCTGGTAGTGCACCAACTAAAGAATTAAGAGAAGAACTTAATAGGCGTATTGATGCGGAAATAGCTAGATTTAATTCTGGAACAGAAGCACCAGAAGTGCCTACTGGACTTACACAAGATCAAAAAAGAACAATTGAGAATAGTGTAAATAACTGGATAAATAGTAATAGAGGGGCATCTAACTATAAAGAATTACTTCAACAACAAATTAATTTAACTCCATCAGGCTATACAGAATTAGAACTAGAATATAGAAAAAGTTTATATCAAGCAGAATACGATAGTGAAGAAGAAAATGGATGGAAATATGGCGGATCAAAACAACATGGAACTTTAGGGACATCTACACCAAATGGATCTCATACAATAGATGAAGTACTAAATGAAGCACAAGGATTTATAAATGCTGCAAAAGACAGTGATAGAGGTACAATTTCTGCAGGTAATTTACAAGCTGGTTCAAATACCTTATATAACATATTATTAGGTATAGGCGTATTCTTGGCAGTAGCAGTAGGAATGTATTTAGCTATTAAATTTATGCTATCAAGTGTAGATGATAAAGCAAAAGTAAAAGAAGCACTAGTACCATATATAGCTGGATGTGTAGTAATATTTGGAGCATTTATAATATGGAAATTAGCAATAACATTACTTTCTGGAATAGCATAATAATTACAAAAACTGATAAAATTTACATAAATTCGAAGTTTTTTTAAAATAAGTATAGACAAACTGTTAAAAACCAGTTATAATATATATTATACAGGCATAGCTTGTATTAAAATACGTTTTTAATATTAACTCATAAAATGAGTAATTAAAATAAAAAAATCATAAATAAAATATAGGAGGAAAATTATGAGAAAAACAAGTAAATTAATAGTAGCATTATTAATAGTACTAACTATAGCTACAATTAGCGTAAGCTCATTTGCAACAGATGCAGGAAATGTATTAGGTCAATTAACTGGGGAGGTAAAGGATAATACAATAAGTACAGGTAAAATAGTAAATATTGGAAACTCAATTATAGCAGTTGTTAGAATAGTAGGTGTAGTTGTAGCAGTTGTAATCTTATTAGTACTTGGTATCAAATATATGATGGGAAGTGCAGAAGAAAAAGCAGACTACAAAAAATCAATGATACCATACATAGTAGGTGCAGTATTAATATTTGCTTCAACAGCAATAGTTGGTGTAGTATATGATATGGCAAATGCTTTAAATGCTAAAGGATAAAATTTATAATATAAAACAAAAGATACTAGGGATATAAGAAATCCCTAGTTTTTTTATTCCTTCACCATATATACATAAAATTATTTATGAAAACCGAACCTTGAATCCATTGTTGCACCTATATTACAAAAATATTAAAAATATAATATTTTAGTATAATATGTTACATTTTGTAGCTTTATTTGGTATAATGGTAATAGCAAAAATTTAATATTTAACACAAGAAGAGTGCAAAATTTGATTTTACAAATTTTGAAGGAGGAAGCTATGGGACCATATTATATACCAAGAAATGTAAAAGATGAGGGAAGAATATTATTTATCTTTACAGGTAAATCACTTATATATACAGCAGTTGGAGTAGGAATTGGAGTAATGTTTAATCTTATATTAAGCGCATTGGGAGCAGGACTAATTGGAATGATATTAATTGCTGTCTTTGCATTAATAGGATTTGCAATAGGAACCTTTAAAGTACCAGATATAGGAGCCTTTGCTTTTACCAAAAAAGTAGGCGGAGAACCAATAGATCAAGTCATATTAAGAGCGATAAAATTCAAAAAATCAAACAACAAGATATATGTTTATGATAAGGAGGAAACAAAAGATGAGTAGTGCAGAAAATCTAACAAATATATTAATGATAGTACTTATGATTATGATATTTATATTAATGGTACTTGCAGTAGTATTATTATTAGTAAAATTTAGCTCAAAGCAAAAAGAAGAAAATGGAAAAATTAAGGATACAAATAAACAGATATCTAGTGATGCTAAAAAAATAGCCAAAGAATATACAAAAGAATCAATATTCAAATTTATAGAATTCGATAAAATAGAAGACAATATGATAGTTCAAAAAAATGGAAATAGATACTTAATGGTAGTAGAATGCCAAGGAGTAAATTACGATCTTATGTCAGAAGCAGAAAAAGTATCAGTTGAAGAAGGATTTTTACAATTCTTAAATACATTAAGACACCCAATACAAATATATGTACAAACAAGGACAGTAAACTTAAATAGTAGCTTAGAAGGTTATAAAAAAAGATTACAAGAAATAGAAATGGACTTAGAGAAAAAGAAAAGTGTATACCTTAAGAAATTACAATCAGGTGGATATTCTAAAGAGGAATTAGAAAAAGAATTTTATGAAGTAACAAAACAAACTAACCTTTATGAATATGGAAAAGACATAATAGCCAATACAGAGAGAATGAGTTTAAATAAAAATGTACTAAGCAAAAAATACTATATAATTATACCATACTATCCAGAAGATATAGGAAATGGTGCATTTGATAAAGAAGAAATAAAGAATTTAGCATTTTCAGAACTATATACAAAATCACAATCAATAATAAGAACACTTGTAGGATGTGAAGTCGCACGGAAAAATTATGACATCAGATGAATTAGTAGATTTATTATATGTAGCATATAATCGTGATGAAGCAGAAATATTTGGAATAGATAAGGCTGTTCGTTCAGGATATGAAGAACTATATACTACTGCTCCAGATGTATTAGATAAGAAAATGGAAATACTAGATCAAGAAATAGAAAAACAAGCTTTAGATTTAATAAATGAAAAAGTAATACAAGTTAGAACTAGAAAACAACAAGAAATAGAAAGAAAACAAGCACGATTTGGGGAACTAATTCGTGAAAGAGCAGAAGCAATACTAAGACAAAATGCTGCTTATTTAGGAAGAGATACTTCAAATGAAGCAATAGAAATGATTGAAGCAGAAGCAAAAGAAGAAAAAGAACCAAAGATAGAAGAAACTAAAACTACTACAAGGAAAAGACAAGCTAAAAAAACAATAAAAACCAAAGAAGAAGGAGGGGATACTAATGTGGGGGAAGAAGCAAAACCTAAAACAAGGGGAAGAAAACCAAAAGTTAGTGCAGAATAGTGAACCAGAATACAACATATTAAAGCAAAAAACAATAAAAGAATTAATTGCTCCATCAGGAATAGATGCCTCAAATATAGATCACCTAGAAATTGTATCAAATACAAAAAGATATGCAAGAAGCTTCTTTGTATCTGCATTACCTAGAATGGCAACATTCCCAGAACTATTTAGAGACTTATACTTATTTGGTGATGTAAACACATCAATATATATAAACCCTGTACCAGAAGCAAAATCACAAAACGAATTAAACAGAGTAATAAACCAATTAGAAACAGAAAGAATTGTTGCAGCAGATAGAGGAAATATAAATAGACAAAGTACAGTAGGGCAAAAAAGATATGAAGCAGAACAACTAAGAGATGAAATAGCAGCAGGATTTAATAAATTATATGAAGCATCAATAGTATCAACAATATTTGCATATAGCTTAGAAGACTTAGACAAGTTTACAAGCTTACTTGCAACAGAAATGTCTAAATCCCTAGTAGGAATAAAAAGTGCATGGGGAATACAAGAAGATGCATTTAAAAGTAACTTACCACTAATGGATAATAAAATAAAAAAAGTACATACCTTTGATAGACGCTCAATGGGAACAATTTTCCCATTTACAACCTCAGAAGTAGGACATTCTACAGGAGTTCCACTTGGATTTAACAAACAAACTGGAGTACCAATTTTATTTGATAACTTCCATCCATCACTTTCAAACTACAATATGGTAATATTTGCAAAATCTGGTGCTGGTAAATCTGTAACAATGAAAACATTAATATCAAGATCAGCAGTATTAATGGGCATAGAAAGTTTAGCACTAGATGCAGAAGGCGAATACTCTATAGTTGCAGAATCCCTAGGAGGAATTAATGTTGTATTAGGTCCAAACTCAAAAACAATAATAAACTTATTTGATATAGAACCAGAAATAATAAAAGATGAAATAACAGGAAAAGAAAGAATAGTACTAAATGTAGAAAACAAAGTAGAAGACGTAACACAAGCATTACTTACAATGGCAAGAGGAAGTACAAGAAGTACAGAAGTAAACGAATTAACAAAACAAATAATAGCAGAAGCAGTAGCAGAAGAATATTCTGCATCACGGAATTACATCTGATCCTGCAAGCTTGTATGAAGCAAGTACTTCAGGAATTAGAGGGGATATGCTAGCAAGAAGAAAGAAAATAATGCCTACAATAGGAAGCTGGTATAGAAGAATACAAAATAAAGCACAAGAAAACGATAATCAAGACTATAAATTCCATTACAGTTATTTATTAAAAGTAATGAAACAATACATAAGAGAATACGAAGGACAAATGGCATATTTTGATGGGCAATCAACCTTTGAATTATTAGATGGAGCCCCATTTATAAATTTAGACATATCACAGCTAGAAGAAAGATTTGCAAGACCACTTGCACAACAAATCTTACTTTCTTGGATATGGGAAAAATATGTAAAGAAAAACTCAGAAGATAGAACAAAAGCAAGTAAAAAAAGGGTGTTAGTAGATGAGGCATGGATGTTACTTCCATACCCAGAGGCAGTAGATTTCTTAAACACAATGGCGAGACGTGCAAGAAAAAGAAATGTTTCACTTGCTATCATATCACAAAGATTCCAAGACTTCTACGAAAAACCAGAAGCACAAGCAGTACTAACATCATCAGATACAAAATTATTCTTAGCACAAGATAAATCTGAAATTGGATATCTAAAAGAAGTATTCAAACTTTCAGAAGGAGAAGCAGGATTTTTAGTAACCTGTTTAAAAGGAGAAGGATTATTAAAAGTAGGTGGAGACACAGCAATCTTACAAATAACACCAACCTCAAAAGAATTTGAATTTGTTGAAACCAACTTAAACAACATAGTAAATGCAAAAAAAAGAAAAGCAATAGGTTAAAGAAGGAGTAACTATGAAATTTTTTACGAATAGGAGTATAACAAAAAAAGTACTAATTGTAATATTAACTGTAATGCTACTAACATTTTCAGTGCCAAAACCTGTACATGCAGCAGGAGGAATATTGTTAGGTCCAATAACTGCGCTTTGCACAACTTTAGTAGACAGTGTGCAACACATATTAGAAAGATTTATGTTAGGCGAATGGAATACCTTTATGAAGGATGTAAATGATAAGGATTCATATAATAGTAATCCTGGAGGAGCTGCTAATGTAAATTTAGATGCTGATGGAGTTAAGATAGGAGGAGCCTGGTGGGGAGATTTTACAGGAACAGAAATTCCAGTTATACAATATACACCAGAAGAAATATTTGCAAATAGGGTTCCAGCACTAGATGTAAACTTTATAAAACCATCAGTAACAACTCCAAGAGGTGAAGAATGGGATAAAGAGCATAATATAGCAATGAAATTACAACCTGTAATAGCAAGCTGGTATGTAGCAATGAGAACACTTGCTCTTGTTGGATTATTATCTGTACTTGTTTATTTAGGAATAAGAATGTTATTAACAGGTATTGCAGCAGATAAAGCGAAATACAAAAAAATGTTAATGGATTGGCTAGTAGCAATGTGCTTATTATTTGCGCTTCATTATATAATGTCATTTGCTCTAACAATGAGTGAAGTAGTTACATCTATGATTGCAAATACAGCTACAGGAAGCATTACTGTAACCTTTGATGGAAATACTTTTACAGGAAACCTAATGAGTTATGTTAGATTTATGATACAAGCAGAAGATACAATGACAAGTTTAGGATTTTTCTTCTTGTACATAATGCTTATGATTTATACAGTAAAATTTACATGGGTTTACTTAAAAAGGGTAGTGAATATGGCATTTTTAACATTAATTGCACCACTTGTAGCAGTAACATACCCAATAGATAAAGTATCAGATGGAAAAGCACAAGCATTTAATTTATGGATAAAAGAATTTGCTTTTAATGCATTATTACAACCATTACATTTATTACTATATATAGTATTATTAGGATCTGCAACAGAACTTGTAGCGATTAATCCATTATATGCAGTAATATGTTTAGGATTTATAACAGCAGGTGAAAAATTATTCAAGAAGATGTTTGGATTTGATAAAGCAAGTGGAGGAACACTTGGTTCACTTGCAGCAGCAGCTGGAGTATCAACCTTAGCACATAGTGCTCTAATGAAATTAGGAAAAGGACCACATGGTGGAAAAGGAGGACCTCCAGGAAAAGTTAGAACAAACGACCAAAGAGAAGGAAAAAATCCAGGAGCAAATAAAGGATATAACTCATTTGATAAAGAAAGTAATCAGGGAATAAATGAACTAGAAAGTAATGGAAGTCAAAATCAACTACCAAGCGGAAATAATGGTGAACCTCCTCCAGGAGGAGATAATGGAAGCCCAGTGCCACCTCCAGGAGAAGATAATGGAAGCCCAGTACCACCACCAGATGGAGAGAATATTCCACAAGGATTAAATGAAGACGAGCAAGCAAGATATGATGAATTAAAAGATTATAGTAACCAATTAGATGGAGAAGATTTATCTGAAAATGATAAAATAAAAATGGCTGAACTTGAGGAATTAGAACAAAAGAAGAAAGAAGCAGAAGAATATCAAGCAAGACAACAAGAAAAGCAAGATCCAGGTCCACAAGGTAGTGAAAATGTACAACAAGCAATGAGAAATCTTGGACCAGAACAACCAGAAACATGGCAAGAAACTATGGATAGAATAAATAATGAATTATATCAAGAAAGAGTAGAAGCAGCTAAAAGACCAACATGGAGCTCTTTAAGAGAAGCTGATAAACAAGCAAAAGAGCAAAGAAAAGAACAAAGAGCAGAAGAAAGATCAAGAAAGAGAAGAGAACTAGGCTTAGCACTTGGAACACAAGCAGGAAGAAAAGAAATAGGAAGAAAGCTAGGAGTAGGGGCATATAAAACCATAAGAGGAATAAAGCAAGCAGCACCAACAGCACTAAAAAACGGAGCACGTTTTGTAGCAAAAACAGGTACAAGAGCAGCAATGGGTGCAGCACTAGCAGCAACAGCAGGAGTAATAGGAGCAACTACAGGAGATGGAGAAACAGCATTAAAATGGGCAGCAGGTGGATTTGGTGTAGGAGCTGCTACTGGTGGAAACTTGTTTGAAGGAACAGTAGGAAAAGTTGTTAAAAACAATAGAACAGTTAGAGATGCTTATGGAGCAGGAAAATACGGAAGTGCTATCGATGCAAGAAATGCTAAAGCAGATAAACAATATTTAAGAAGTCAAGAACATGATGATGAATACGAAAAATACTTTAAAGAAGGTCAATATCGTATGACAAAAGAAGAATTCACTAAAGCAACAAGAGAATATAGAGAAGTTGGAATCACTAATAAAAAAGATATAAGAAGAGCATTACACTTAGAAGCACAATATGCAAAAAATGGTGGAGATAAAAAAGAAATAAGAGGAAAAGTACAAAATATAGTTCAAACATATGATGGAGTTAACAAAAAAGCAGTTTATGGAGAAAATAAAGAAGCAACAGAAGCAGCATTAAAGAATATAGAAAGTCAATTATCAAATATGAAAGACGCAAAACAAAGAAAATCAGTAGCAAATGAAATATTACAAGGCTACAGAGATTGGTATAATACTCCATAAATTTATACACTAGGAGGATAATAGAATGATTATAAAAAATAGTAACTTACGAAGAAACATATTCGAAAATAGATACAAGATACTAGCTATTATAGTCGCTATTATCCTTGTTCTATGTTTAATAAGAGTATTAAATGACTATGCAAAAGAATTAAATAAAAAACAAAATGTAAATACAATAAATCCAAATAGTAGTTATAAACCACAAGAAACAACAATTTTAGGAAGCAATGTTAAAGAAGAAGTACAACAAAAAAATACAAAAGTTATGGACGAATTTATAAAATATTGTAATTCAAAAGAAATAGAAAAAGCCTACAATCTATTAACAGAGGAATGTAAAATTGAAAAATTTTCAAATAGTATTGAAAACTTTAAGAAAGATTATGTAGAAAAAATATTTACTACTACTAAAACTTATAATATGCAATCTTGGATAAACGGAGAGAATCCAACTTATAAAGTAAGAATATTAAACGATGTACTTTCAACTGGTTCTACAGGGGAAGTAGTTGAAGATTATGTCACAATAGTAAAAGAAAATAACAGCTACAAAATAAACTTAAACAGCTATATTGGTAGTAAAACAAATATAAATAAACCAACAAAACAAGGAGATATTACATTAACATTATTAAGCAAAGAAACCAATATGAACTATGAAATATACAACATAAAAGTAGAAAATAATACAGAAAACACAATATTGTTAGATACAAAAACAAAGCAAAAATCAGTATATGCAACAGGTTCAAATAAAGCAACATATACAGCATTTATTCATGAAATAGAAAATACTTTTTTAACAATAAAACCACACATATATAGGACAATAAGCATAAAAATAAACAAAATATATAGCCCAAATATAGGAGTAAATAAAATAACATTTACAGATGTAATAATGAATCTAGAAGCATATAACAATACACAAAATAAAAAAGACTATCCTAGAACAACAATTGAAATGAATGTGTAAGGAGTAGTACTACAAATTTTAAAGGAGGTGAGAATATGGAAGATCAAGAAAATGAGGAACAACAAGAACAAAGTGTAGGTAGCCAATTAGCAGAACAAGGTAAACAAATGGCTGGACAAGCAGTAAAAGATGTAGCAAAACAAGGTGTAAAAGCAGGTGGAAAAGTAGCTGGAAAAGTAGGTGGAGGAGTAGTAAAAAAAGCTCTAATAGCAGTAGCACCATATATTATTCCTGTACTTTTAGGACTAATAGTAATGCTTGTAATGTTTGTTATTGTTGATAGAGTAATAGAAATAAGTAGAACAGTTCTAAGTTCAATATCTACTTTTATAATAGCAGGAGATAATGGACCAATAGCACCTAGTCCTAAAGAAATGATGGAGTTAATTAATAAACAATTAGAAGAATCACATATAGATAAAAAAGAATTGTATTTAGGGAATAGTTTCCAAGCAGATTTGTATTTGTATAAATATATGTCAGCATCACTTGGAACACAGTTACCATACATAAAAGATAGTACTGCAAGCACAGTAACGGATATAGCTGCAAGACTTCTAATACCAGGTGTAAATGTGTGGGAAAGTATGAAAGATATATTTGGAGAAGAAGTACAAGGAATTGTAAAAATAAAAAGGCAAACAGGAGATAGTACAAAAGAATTAACATATAAAAAGCATGAGGATCTTTTAAAGTTAATTGAAGAAAATGATGAGTCAGCACTAAAATATTTTTCTCTAGATGAAGAATGGATGTTATGTGTAGCAAAATCTAGTAAAACAACAACTAAGAACCCAGATGGTACAAGTGAGACAAAGATTACTTTAGAAGAAACAAAAATGCCATATCAAACAATAATATCACCATATACTGTTCCCTTTGAATTCTTTGTTACATTACAACAACTAAGTCAAAATGCAGAATATGTATCAGCAGTAGCAGATTTAGTTCAAGGTGGAGAAATTGAACTTACCATATTCGATTCAACACAAGTAGTTACTACAGAATATAGATATAAATATAAAGTTAGAAAAAAATGGGTTGAAGAAAAAGAAGAAGAAAGAACTAAAGAAGAGTTAAAAACAGAAACAAAAGAATGTTATAAAGATACTAGACAAGAAGTAGTAGCTTACTTAAATAGTGCTAAAAGGGGAGCTGAAAGGTCTTATAATGAGTTTATAACAATGACAGCAGACAAATGGTATGGAAGAGTTACTGTTGAAAGAAAAGAGACAATTCCTTATACAGAAATAGTAGAAGAGCAAAAAGATGAATTAAGTGAAGAAAAGGTAGAAACTACAATCATAACAGAAAAAGTAACTTCATTAACAGCAGCTGTTACAAAAGCAGATGTATGGGTAATTAAACAAGATGCAGCTTATAAAAAAAGTGAAACTATAGAATATCCATTAGGAGAAGATGGAATAACAAATGAAATAGCTCCAGAAGCAACGGATGAAGAAATAGAAGAAATAACTGAAGGTGAGTGGCAAGTCGAAAGAAGTCAAACTACTAAACGAACAGAAGAAAAAGAAGAAGTACAACTAGAAACTAGTAATGTAGAAATAGATGAAAGTAGATTTTTAGGATTATGGAAAAGTAGCTGGCTTGGTGAATATGTACCAGGAGCATCATATGCACCAGATGGATTTTTAGTAAAATATAAGATACCAAATAGAATATATAAATATGAATCACCAGTTGGAAATATCTTATCAAGTGAAGATTTACTATATAACCAACTAGAAAAATCAGAAAACACACAAGTTCATGCTCAATTAATGAGATATTTAATAAACTATTATAAAGATCCAAATAAAGCTGTAAAACCAGATTTAAGTATATTTACTACTACTGAATTTAAAGAAATAAGCTGGACAAAATTTGGAACTGGATACTGGTGGCCATTACAAGATGTTACACAAACAAGAATAACTTCAAATTTTGGATATAGAGGAGATATTGGGGTAGAAGGAGCATCTAAAAATCATAAAGGAATTGATATTGGAGTTCCAGTAGGCTCAGAAATTATTGCTTCAGCAGATGGGACAGTAGAAGTTGCTGGATACAATTCTTCTTCAGGAAATTGGATTAGAATAAGCCATTCTAATGGTATAAAAACAGTATATATGCATAATTCTACTTTATTGGTAAAAGTAGGACAAACTGTAAAACAAGGAGATGTAATTGCACTATCTGGAAATACTGGTGTTAGTAGTGGACCACACTTACATTTTGGAGTACAACTTAATGGAGAATATGTTAATCCACTAGATTATGTTAGTACAGAAAATCCAAGGCCAGCAAATGTTGCACCAAATGTACCAGCAAATGTAGAAGCATGGACGTCATATATAGTACAGGCATTTGAAGAGTTAGGATATGAATGTACTGATGAAAAGATAAATGCAATCTTAAGACAAATAAAAACAGAATCTCAGGGAGATCAATTTATTATACAAGGAATTAAAGATTCAAATTCTGGAAAACCTATAAAAATTGGTGATGGAATATGTCCTTGGTGCGAATCTCCATCAGGAGGAAGTTGCGGCAATACTAATATAGGACATGGACTATTGCAATTTATTCCAACTACATTTTATAGTAATATGATATCTGGACATACAAACATATTTAATGGATATGACCAAATTATTACGTGTATTACAATGCTAGAAAAAAGATCTGGTCCATATACAGATTATATTGGAAAAGGTACAGGTTGGGGATAAAAGGAGGAAAAAATGAAGGATTACAAAATTTTAAAAATAATATCTATAATAGTATTAATTATTATATTATTAATATTATTAATTTTAACAATTCTATCTATAAACTCGAAAACCCAAAAACAAACTATAGAAAAAGCACCAGAAAAACAAAAAGAAACTGTAATAGTACAAAATCGTAACGATTTTTTTACAGTAGCCAACTGTGTTGATAAGTATATTACTTATTTAACAACAAAAGAAAAAGAAATACTATATAATTATTTAGATGAAGAGTATAAAAAAGAAAATAATATTACAATGGATAATATATATTTGCACGTAAAAACATTTGAGGATTACTATAAATTTAAAGCAAAAGAAATGTATGTATGTAAAATATCAAATACACTATCACAATATTATGTATATGGAACTTTAACCATAGAATCAACTGGTGATGATGAACAAGAAACACCATTTTATGTATCTGTAAAATTAGACAAAGCAAACAACACATTTTCAATTATACCAGATCTATATATAAATAATAAATAAAAAGTATACGAGGAGGAAAAAATGAATATTAAATTATTAAAAAAATGTATTATTATATTAATTATAGTAATTATCCTCATACTTGCTATACTATTAGTTTTAATAAATATAGAAAAAAACAAAAAACCAGATAGTATTTTTAAACAATCAGATGAAACATATTATGAAGAAATACAATATAAGAAATATAATGAAGTGACATATGCATATATAAATGACCAACAAATATGTAATATTTATTTAATGGATTATAAAAGTAATATGATCTATAATAAAGAAGAAGCATATAAAAAATTGGATAAAGAATATAGAGAAAAACGTTTTGGAAGCTTAGAAAAATTTAAAAATTATATAGAGAAAAACGAAGAAAAAATATATGGAATAAAATTAGCTAAATATGAAGTAAAGTCAGATAAAAATGGTAAAAGATATATATGTATAGACCAATACGGAAATTATTATATCTTTAATGAAACAGCAATAATGCAATACAGTGTAATATTAGATACTTTCACAATAGACCTACCAGAATATATTGAAAAGTATAATAAATCAAAAGGAAGTCAGAAAGTAGCGTTTTGTATAGATAAATTTATAAAAAATATAAACGTAGAAAATTACACTTTAGCGTATGGTATGTTATCACAAGGCTTTAAAAATAATTACTTTAAAAATCAAGCAAGTTTTGAGAATTATGCGAAACAAAACTTTTTAGGAAAAGACCAAATAACATTTGAAGAGGTTCAAAATGAAGCAGAAGTATATATTTACAAAGTAATATTAACTTCATCACAAAATAATGAAAATAAAATCGAGAAAAGTTTCAATGTAAAATTAGGTGTTGGAACACAATTTGAAATTTCATTTAATATGCAATAATATTATCTAATTGGGTAACACAATATGTTACCCAATTTTGGAATTTAGTATTAGGAGAAAGTTATGGAAAAAATTATAGAAAAATTAAGAGAATTTAAAGCCATACAAGAAGGTAATGTAGAAAAAGGTGAAATCATAATAGATATAAGTTATTATGGAAAAATTACATTATCAAAAAATGATCCAGATATTTCAAATGAAACAAAAGAAGATTTATATTTAGTAAAAAAAGAAACAAATGGAAAAACAGAAATTGAATTTAGAACAGATAAAGGAGTTATTGCAACTATTGGAGAAGCAGGGCAAGTTCAAATAAGCCAAGATTTTAAAGAATTAATAAATGAAAATGAATTCTTATTACAACTTAAAAATGTAATACCATTATCATTAGAAAAATTAGAAGAATTAGAAAAAGCACAAAATGATAAAACGGGTCAAAAAGAACAAATATCACAAATTGAAGAACAAACGGAAGAAAGAGAAGAAAAAGATACACCTAAAAAGTATATAGAAAATCCAAAAGATGCAAAAATAGATCCAACTAAAAAAATAACTGAAACAAAAACTTTTTATGATTTACTACCAGAAGCAAAAGAAAAAGGAGTAGTGGCTGTAGTAGCAAGAAGAAAAAGTAACTTAACATTTGAATTTATTGGAATAAATAGTGCAGGGGAAGAAGTTAAGTTGCAAACTTTAGAACAAACAGAAGGAACAAATCCAAGTAAAGACATTGTAGAGATAAATGCTGACGGTTCAAGCGTAAAAAAAGACCAAGTAAGTGCAATGTTTAAAATAAAAAATGGCGAAAATGAAGGGAATCAAAATGAAGGCTTTACGGTTAAATTAGGTGAATATGGTGTGCCAGAAGTAAGCTATTATAGAAGGTCAAGTGAATTAAATGGATATTCAAGTATACCAGTAAATTTAGAAAATACAAATCAAAAAAGAACAGATAGAGACGTAAGAGAATATATGGAAAAAACAAAAAATACAACAACAAATGATAATATAGAAAGAGCAGAAGAAAGAATAGATAGTAATGAAAATAATGAAACAGAATTAGAAAACATAGATGATGACCCATATAACGATATAGAAGATCCTTCTGAAATACAAATAAGAAAAGCAGCTGCAAGATGTAAAATTAGTGTAGAAGAATTTAAACAAGAATTAGAAAAACAAGCGGGAGATACATTAGAAGAAAAAATAGAAAAGGCAGAGGATGAAATAAACGAACAATTTAGAGGAAGAAGCGGAAGATAAAAAATACACATAAAAATCACTTTTTTAAATACAATTAAAAAGGTGATTTTTTATGAAAAGAATAATATCTATAATAATTATCTTTATATTAATATTTAATATTAATATAGTAACATTTGCAGATGACTTAGATGAAGAAGATATAAATAATGAAGAATTAAAAGAAGAACTTTTAAATGTATCCACAAGTGTGGAAAACTTACCTAAAACAAATTCGAGAGCTGTATTAATATTTGATAGAACATCAAAGAAAGTAATGTATGAAAAAAATGCATATGTAAAAAAAGCAATGGCCTCAACAACTAAAATAATGACGGCAATAATAGTCTTAGAAAATGCCAAATTAACAGATACAGTAGAAATTTCTAAAAAAGCAGGAGGAACAGGAGGATCGAGACTTGGATTAAAAGCGAATGATAAAATAACAGTAAATGATTTGTTATATGGGTTAATGCTACGTTCACGGAAATGATACAGCAGTAGCACTAGCAGAATATGTAGGAGGAAGTGTAGAGGGTTTTGCTGACCTAATGAATAAAAAAGCAGAAGAATTAGGATTAAAAAATACTCATTTTGTAACACCTCATGGGCTAGACCAAGAGGAACATTATACAACAGCATATGAGTTAGCTTTAATTACAGATTATGCCTTAAATAATAAAAAATTTTCACAGATCGTAAATACAAAACAGACAACAATACATATAAATGGATATAGTAAAGAAATAGCAAATACAAACGAACTATTAGGTAACCTAAATGGAGTAGATGGGGTAAAAACAGGATTTACAAATAATGCAGGAAGATGTCTTGTAACCTCTACTACAAGAAATGGCCACAAAATAATATGTGTTGTATTAGGTGCAGATACCAAAAAAATAAGAACAACAGATAGTGTAAAATTGATAGAATATGCATTTTCAAACTATGAATATATAAATATAAAAGAAAAGATAAATGAACAATTTGAAAAATGGGAAAAAGAAAATTTAAAAAATATAGAAGTAATAAAGGGAAAAAGTGAAACTACTCAAATAAAATTAGATAATTTGCAATTTGATGAAGTTCCAATAAACAAAAATAAAATAAAGGATATAAAAGTAGAAATAATATGTAAAAATGCTTTACAAGCACCATTACAAGAAAATGATATTATTGGGGAAATTAGAGTCATGCAAAAAGAAGAAATATTAACTACAGTTAATATATTATTAAAAGAAAAAGTAGAAAGGAAAAATGTGATTAATTATATACATCAATTTATAACAAATTATTCTAATTATTTAGAGCAAGCAATACAAGCAAAATAGTTACAATATATATTCGTTAAAGGTTCGATATGTGATTTGGACTATTTGTTCAGTACTATTTACAAAAAGCAAAAAATGTGTAATAATATTACATATAAACAAGAAACAGGAGTGATAAACTATGAGAATACTAAAAGAATTTAAAGTACCAAATTTTAAATTTCCGAAATTGAAAATGGAAGGAATATCTGAAATAGATGAAGTAACATTAAAAAACAGTAAAGAAAAAAATAAAAATATAAAATATGAAACAAAGAAATTTAAAACAATAAAAGAAATATTTGAAAAATCTACTAAAGAATTTGAAAAAGAAATATTTATGTTAGAGAAATTTGATCATAAACAACCCTTTACAGAAATTACATATAAACAATTTAGAGAAGACGTAATAGGTCTTGGAACAGGATTAAACAAAATTTTAGATTTAAAAGATAAAAGAGTAATAATAATAGGAGAGAATACATATCACTGGTATGTATCTTATATGGCAATGCTTTGTGGAACAGGAATAGCAGTACCAGTAGATAAAGAACTTCCAGCAAATGAGATAGAAAATGTAGTAAAGAGATCAAAGGCAAGTGCAATC
Organism: uncultured Clostridia bacterium; assembly: GCA_948896235.1. Lineage (GTDB taxonomy): Bacteria > Bacillota > Clostridia > TANB77 > CAG-508 > RGIG8482. The sequence goes on along the minus strand of CAQUUC010000002.1, from coordinate 252,026 downwards.
ATCTATTCAAAAAAGAAAGAAGAAGTAATTAAGAAAATAAAAGACAATTTACCAGATGTAGAATATTTCATTGAGATGAATTCTGATGATACAATTGACGGTAAAGAGGTAGGGGCAAATTATGTAATAGAACAAGGAAAAAGAATAGTAGAATCTGGGGATACAAGCTATATGGAAATTAGTATAGATCCAGAGGAATTTAAAGTTTTAATATTTACATCAGGAACAACCTCTAGTGCAAAAGGAGTTATGATAAATAATAAAAACCTTGCACAAAATGTAAATGTAGTTGCAGCATACGTATACTTAGATCATAATGATAGACTATTTTCAGTATTACCATTACATCATACATATGAATCAAGTATAGGATTTTTATTACCAATGTCAGTTGGTGCTTCAATTGCAGTATGTGAAGGCTTAAAACATATTGTGCCAAACTTAAAAGAAACAAAACCAACAGCTATGCTCGCAGTTCCATTATTAATAGAAAATCTATACAAAAAAATAAATGAAAACATAGTAAAAAGCAAAAAAGATAAGCTAGTAAAATCAATGATACATGTTACAAATGCTCTAAAAGGGGTAAATGTAGATATAAAAAGAAAAGTATTCAAAGAAATATACGAAAACTTAGGAGGAAACATAAGAATAATAGTTTCAGCAGCAGCTCCAATAGATCCAAAAGTTGGAAAATGGGTACAAGATATAGGAATATCTTTCTTACAAGGATATGGTCTAACAGAAACAGCACCAATAGCAGCCCTAACACCAGAATTCGATCCAAGAGTTGGATCTGCACGGAAAAGCTGTAACATGTGCAGAACTTAAAATAGATAATCCTAATGAAAAAGGAGAAGGGGAAGTATTAATAAAAAGTGATACATTAATGCTTGGATATTACGAAGATGAAAAAGCGACAAATGAAGTTATAGAAATAATAGATGGAGAGAGATGGTTCCATGCAGGAGACATAGGATATTTAGATGAAGATGGATTTTTGTATATAACAGGAAGAAGCAAAAACGTAATAGTAACCCAAAACGGAAAAAATATTTACCCAGAAGAAATAGAATTAATGCTAGGAAATATAGAAGAAATAAAAGAATGTATGGTATATGGAAAAGAACAAGTTGGTTCTAAAGAATTATTAATATCAGTAAAAGTAATACCAAATCTAGAAAAAATAGAAGAAAAATATGGTAAAGACTTAAAAGAAGAAGAAATACATAAAATCATTTGGGAAGAAATTAAAAAGGTAAACAAAAAACTAACATCATATAAGGCAATAAAAAATCTAGAAATTAAAAAAGACGAATTTGAAAAAACAACAACAATGAAAATAAAAAGATTTGCAGAAATTGCAAAGGATAAGAAATAAAAAAAGAGGGCTTACATACATCGATGTAAGTCCTCCTTTTTTATAGGATTAGTTACCTAAAACCCTTTGCTGACTAGAGATCATTATTCACTATATCAGCAAATTCACAAGGATCCCGCCTGTGTCCTCAAGCGGCCGGCATACTCAGCGAATTATTCGTATTCTGAAAAAATAAAGGTTAACAGTTACGAAAATAAACTAAGTAGGGCCTCTAGGACCTCTTTGAATAATTTCATTAATTATTCTCCGAAGCATAATGCCTCCTTACTACAGCCCATATAAAAGCGACTGTATAAAACAAATGTTGCCATTTACGCATACTATAATATCACACATTATGTAACTTGTCAATGAAATTATTTAAAAATATTAATTATTGGAGGCGTTGGGCGGATTCGGACCGCCGAATCAGAGTTTTGCAGACTCGTGCCTTACCACTTGGCTACAACGCCATATAATTAATTATATGATAATACCATGAAAATAGTACCTAAATAAAAAATAAAAGTCTTAATATTACAAAAATTTGGAGGCGACACCCGGATTTGAACCGGGGATCAGAGTTTTGCAGACTCGTGCCTTACCACTTGGCTATATCGCCAAACAATGTAATATTAAGACTTTTATTTGGAGCAGGTAACGAGAATCGGACTCGTGACTAAACCTTGGCAAGGTCTCGTTTTACCACTAAACTATACCTGCAAATTTTATATAAGCTACTTTCTAATACAGTAGTAATATAATAACAGAAAAACGCATATAAGTCAAGATAGAATGAATAAAAATCTTATAAAAACGATGAACTACTACGCACATAAAGATTTTATATTATATTTTACATAATTTGTTGAAAATATTTCAAAAATGTTATATAATTGTAATATATGGCTATTTTTTTATTAAAACCCAGAGAATGAGCCTCCGTAGGCCAATTTTTGCTGTAAAAAATATTGCCTAAAAACTGGAAAAAACTACTATTGACTTTGCAAAATAAGGAAAGTAGAATATAAATAGTAATATTATATTTATAAGGAAGGTAAAAACATGAAAATGAAAAAAGTTATTGGTATGTTAATCTTAAGTATAATTTTAATAATTTTAACACTAACAGTAGGCATAAATTCATATGCTGCTGAATCAAGTTATTATTTAGGAATTACGAATGTAAGATTAGCTAAAGATGGAAGAGATGGGGCAGCTTATGGTATAGGTGGATTAAAGACTGATGGAAACCCTGTTAAAAAAGTATGGAAAATAGTATCATATCCTACTCGGAACAAGTACAAATCCAAATTATTCAAATGCTTTTTATTGTATAAAAGCTGAACATGGATTTGTAAATGAAGCCAATATAAATATATCAAGCACACATCCATTATATAATACAAAGCTTAGTATGAAGACACAATCATCAGAAGTAATTGCAAAATTAAATGCAATAAATTTAGCAAAAGGAGATCCTATAGTAACACAAGAAACATATAATAAAATGATGTGGATTATAGATAATATGTATTTACCATCATCAGCAACTGCAGTTCAAGATAAAGAAGAATTATTATCAAAAGCTGGTATACTAGGTTCAAATGGATATGAAGCTGGAAACCTATTAACTGATGATGATATAGAAGTTGTACAACAATTAGCTTTATGGTATCTTACAAATCCAAATGATACAAATTATCATGTAAATGATGAAAAAGGAAAACCAATGTTAAAAACAATATATTTTAACAATTGGAGTGGAAAAGATAGTAATTATGCAAGTTTTGCAGATTTATATGATAATCCTTTAGCAGATACTGAACTTGGTATTACACGTCAATACCAAGCAGAAGATTTGTATAAATACATTATAGAAAATGCTAATTCAAATTATGTATCAAATACTTCAGTTACATCACCAATAACATTGAATAAATCAAATTTTAAAGCATCACAAGTTGGAGAAGAATATATTGTAGGTCCATTAAATATGAGTATTGATACTTCAAAAAATTACAATATTAAAGAACTAGTATTTAAAGATCAAAATGGAAACACAATAAACTTAACAGGAGAAAACAAATTATTAAATGCTAATAAAGAAGTAGTTGACAGCGGAAATATATTAGATGTAATAGGACAAGATTTTTATATATCATTACCAATAACAACTAAAATTACAAAAGTAGCTTTTAGCATAAAAGCAACTTACAATATAACTGAAAGTACATATTATACAACAGATCCAAAAACATATATAAATGAGCAACCAGTTGTACTTGTAGAAAAAGAGACAAAAAATTATGCTGACAATATAGAAGTTGATTTACCAGCACCAAGATATTTAGATTTAGCACTAAGAAAATCAATAACAAAAATAGGAGGAGTAGCACCAGAAATTTCAAGATTACCAGTAGTAGATGCTACTAATTTAGAAAATGGAACAGCAGACACAGCAACATATAATCATCCAAAAAATGCTTTAACAGCTGATACAAACCAACTTATAGAATATACATTAACAGTATATAATGAGGGTGGCAAAGACGGATATGCAGCTGAAATAAAAGATTACTTACCAGCAGGAATAGAATTTGTAGAATTAGTAGATCCTCAAGGAAAATATACAGCAAATGCTGTAAAAAATGCAGATGGAACAACTACTGTAACAATAACAAATGTAGGAAAAACAGTACTAAACAAATACACAAATGGAATACCTCAAAACGAAGCAGTAACAATAAGATGTAAAGTAACAGCAGTAGCAACAACAACACCTCAAAAATTAGTAAATATAGCAGAAATAACAAAATATTTTGATAGTGAAAGTAATATAGAAAAAGCTAAAGATAGAGATTCTACAATAGAAAATTTCCCAGAGGATAAGAAAAACAATTCTTATAATGGAAATGGACAAATTGGAAACTATGTACCAGGACAGGAAGATGATGATGATTTTGAGCCAATAATACTACCAGGAAAATACTTAGATTTAGCCTTAAGAAAATCAATAACAAAAATAGGAGGAGTAGCACCAGAAGTTTCAAGATTACCAGTAGTAGATGCTACTAACTTAGAAAATGGAACAGCAGACACAGCAACATACAATCATCCAAAGAATGAATTACAAGTTGAAACAGATCAAATTATAGAATATACTCTAACAGTATATAATGAAGGCGAAAAAAACGGATATGCAGCCCAAATAAAAGATTATTTACCAGCAGGAATAGAATTTGTAGAATTAGTAGATGCTGGGGGAAAATATACAGCAAGTGCTGTAAAAAATGAAGATGGAACAACTACAGTAACAATAACAAATGTAGGAAAAACAGTACTAAATAAATACACAAATGGAATACCAGAAAATGAAGCAGTAACAATAAGATGTAAAATAACAGCTAAAACTACAACTGAAAATCAAAGATTAGTAAATATAGCAGAAATAACAAAATACTTTGACAGTGAATTAAACCAAGAAATAACAACAGATAGAGACTCTACAATAGAAAATTTCCCAGAGGATAAGAAAAACAATTCTTATAATGGAAATGGACAAATTGGAAACTATGTACCAGGACAAGAAGATGATGACGATTTCGAACCAGTAATACTACCAGGAAAATACTTTGATTTAGCCTTAAGAAAATTTGTTACAAAAATAAATGGTCAAGAGCCTGCAACATCTAGAGTTCCAGTAGTAGATTTAACAAAACTAATTTCAGGAGAAAGTACAACAGCAACATATAATCATCCAAAAGCACCAATATCAGTAAAAATAGGAGATATTGTTACATATACAATACGCGTATATAATGAAGGTCAATTTGATGGATATGCCACTGAAATTACAGACCACTTACCAGAAATGCTAGAATTCATACCAGAAGATGAAGAAAATATAGAAAATGGTTGGGTATATGATGAGAATGATTTAAGCTTAAGAACAATAAAAACAAACCATTTATCAAAAGATATTGATGAAGATAATATAATAAAAGCCTTTGATGGAAAAACACTTGACTACAAAGATATAACAGTAAAATGTAGGGTAAAATCTACTGCAGTATCAGGAGATAAAATAACAAATATAGCTGATATAACAGATTTTACAGATAAAGATGGAAACCTTATAATAGATAGAGATTCTGAAAAAGATAATGTAAAATTACCAACAGATGAAGAATTACCTAACTACAAAGATGAAGAAATTAAAAAAGGAGATAAATATATACCAGGACAAGAAGATGATGACGATTTTGAAAAATTAAAAGTACAAGTATTTGATCTAGCCTTAAGAAAATTCATCACAGCAGTAGATAATAAGAGTATAACTTCAAGAATACCAGAACCTATAATGGGTGAAGATGGAAACATTAAATATAACCATACAAAAGAACCAGTAGAAGTACAAAATGGAAATATAGTAACATATACATTAAGAATCTTTAATGAAGGCGATATATCAGGATATGCAAGCGAAATTACAGATGATTTACCAGAAGGATTACTATTCTTACCAGATAATGACTTAAATAAAATTTACCGTTGGAAAATGATAGATAAAGATGGAAATGAAACTATGGATATAGAAAAAGCAGTAAAAGTAACAACAGATTATCTATCGAAAGAACAAGAAAGAGAAGAAGGTTCAAACTTAATAAAAGCATTTGATAAAGAAGTAGGAATAACAGACGAAAATCCAGATTATAAAGATGTAAAAATTTCATTTAAAGTAATAGAACCAAGTACATCAATTAGAATACTAACCAATATTGCGCAGATTTCAGATGACCAAGACGAAAATGGAAATCCAATAGAAGATGTAGACTCTACTCCAGGAAATGACAATATGGAAGAAGATGATATTGATGTAGAACATGTAAAATTAGTATACTTCGATTTAGCCTTAAGAAAATTTATAACAAAAGTAGATAATTTAGAAATAAATAATAGATATCCAGTTCTTTCAATGGGTGAAGATGGAAATATTAAATACACACATACAAAAGAGCCAGTAGAAGTAGAAAATGGAAATATAGTAACATATACAATTAGAGTATATAATGAAGGAAAAATGGCAGGATATGCAGCTGAAGTAACAGATAATTTACCAGAAGGATTAAAATATCTACCAGAAAATGAATTAAACAAAACTTACCGTTGGAAGATGATAGATAAAGATGGAAATGAAACTTTAGATGTAACAAAAGCAGTAAAAATAACAACAGATTATCTATCTAAGGAACAAGAAAAAGAAGCTGGAGAAAATCTAATAAAAGCATTTAATAGCGAATTAGGAATTAATGATAATAATCCAGACTATAGAGATGTAAAAATAGCATTTAAAGTAACAGAACCAAATACATCAGATAGAATCTTAATAAATACAGCAGAAATTTCAGAAGATACAGATAAAGAAGGAGAACCTGTAGAAGATATAGATTCAACACCAGACAATAATAAAGACGGTGAAGATGACATTGATATAGAAAAGGTAAAAGTAAAATACTTTGATTTAGCGCTTAAAAAATGGGTAACTCAAAGTATCGTAATAGAAGATGGAAAACAAACTGTAACAAATACAGGACATACAGGTGATGAAAACCCAGAGCCAGTAGTTAAAGTAGACTTAAAAGATAAAAAAATAAATAAGGTTACAGTAAAATTTAGATACAAAATAAGAGTTACAAATGAAGGACAAATAGAAGGATATGCAAAAGAAATAAAAGATCATATACCAGCAGGTCTAAAATTTGTAAAAGAAGATAACCCAGATTGGACAGAAGTAAAAGAAGGTGTAGTAGCAACTAAGAAATTAGAAAACACATTACTAAGACCAGGAGAAAGTGCAACTGTTGAAATTCTATTAACATGGATAAATGGAGAGAACAACTTAGGAAAGAAAGTAAATATAGCAGAAATTAGTAAAGACCATAATGATAGTGATACACCAGATATAGACTCAACACCAGATAATGAAAAACCTGGAGAAGATGATATAGATGAAGCACCAGTAATTCTATCAGTAAAAACAGGAGAAGCAACAGTTTATATAGGATTAACAACAGTAGTATTAGTAACACTTGCAGGTGGAGTATACTTAATTAAAAAATATGTATTATAATTAATATAATATAATCTAGGAACAGACGTTAAATCTGTTCCTTTTAATATATAATTAAAATAATTTATTTATATAAAACTTACAAAATTAACATTTACAAAGAAAAACTCATATGATAAAATATAAAAAGTAGAATATAATTATATTCTACTTTTAATGTATACCAAATATAAAGTGGTGATAGTATGAAAAAATTTACAAAAATGGAAGGGCTAGGGAATGACTATATCTATATGGACTGCACAGTAAGTGGAGAACCAGAAAATATAGCTTCACTAGCTCAATTTGTTAGCGATAGGCATTTTGGAATTGGAGGAGATGGGTTAATTCTAATTTGTAAAAGTGACATAGCAGACTTTAAAATGAGAATGTTTAATGCTGATGGAACTGAGGCACGGAATGTGCGGAAATGGTATTAGATGTGTTGGAAAATTTGTATACGACAAAGGATTAACAGATAAAACCGATTTAAAAATTGAGACTCTAGCAGGAATAAAAGGGCTTAAATTAAATGTACTAAATAACAAAGTGCAAACAGTAGAGGTAGATATGGGAGAACCAATTTTAAACCCAGAAAATATTCCTGTTATATCAAAAGAAAATCCAGTAAAAGATTTAGAAATAGAAGTACTAGATAAAACTTTTAAATTTACTTGTGTATCTATGGGAAACCCACATGCAGTTACTATTGTAGAAAATGTAGAACAATTTGAGGTAGAAAAATATGGTAGTATACTAGAAATAGATAGGCATTTCCCAGAAAAAGCAAACATAGAATTTATAGAAATATTAGACAAAAAACAGATAAAAATGAGAGTATGGGAAAGAGGAACAGGAGAAACTCTAGCTTGTGGAACAGGAGCCTGTGCAGTCGCTGTAAGTTGTATACTTAATGGCTATACAGAAAATGAAGTTACTGTAAAACTTCTAGGAGGAGACCTAGAAATTGTATGGAACAAAGAGAATAACCACGTATATATGACAGGACCTGCAAAAACAGTATTTGAAGGAGAAATAGAAGATTAGATAAATTAAGAAGAAAAGAGGAAAATTATGATAACAATAAATGAAAACTATTTAAAATTACAAGACAGCTACCTATTTTCTACAATAGCAAAAAAAGTAGCTGAATTTACAAAAAACAACCCAGACAAAAAGATAATAAAACTAGGAATAGGTGATGTAACAAGACCTATAATTCCAGCTGTTTGTGATGCAATGCATAAAGCAATAGATGAAATGAGTGATATAAAAACATTTAGAGGATATGGACCAGAACAAGGATATGACTTCCTAAGAGAAAAAATAGTAGAATTTGATTATAAAAAAAGAGGAATAGATATTAGTATAGATGAAATATTTGTATCAGATGGCGCAAAATGTGATACAGGAAACATTGGAGAAATATTTGGAATTGATAATATAATAGCAATAACAGATCCTGTATATCCAGTATACTTAGACACAAACATAATGGCTGGAAGAACAGGAACATATGATAAAGAAAAAGACCAATATGAAGGTGTAGTATACATACCTGCTACTTGTGAAAATGGTTTTGTACCAGAGTTACCAACCAAAAAAGTAGATATGATATATCTATGTTTCCCAAACAATCCAACAGGAACAGTACTAACAAAAGATCAACTTGCAAAATGGGTAGAATATGCAAAAGAGAATAAATCAATAATATTGTTCGATTCGGCATATGAGGCCTTTATTACAGAGCAGGATGTACCACACAGTATATATGAAATAGAAGGAGCAAAGGAAGTAGCGATAGAATTTAGAAGTTTCTCAAAAACAGCAGGTTTTACAGGAGTGAGATGTGCATATACAGTAGTTCCAAAAGAACTAAAAGCATATACAGAAAAAGGAGAAGAAGTAAGTTTAAACAAATTATGGAATAGGCGTCAATGTACAAAATTTAATGGAGTTCCATATATAACTCAAAGAGCAGCAGAAGCAGTATATACAGAGCTTGGGCAAGAACAAATAAAAGAAAATATAAACTACTATCTAGAAAATGCAAAAATTATTTTAGAAGGTTTAAAAGAAGCAGGATATGAAGTATTTGGTGGAAAAAATGCACCATACATATGGTTAAAAGTACCCAAAGGGTATACTTCATGGGAATTCTTTGATTATTTATTAGAAAAAGCAAATGTAGTAGGAACACCAGGAGTAGGCTTTGGACCAAGTGGAGAAGGATATTTTAGACTAACTGCATTTGGCTCAAGAGAAAACACAATTGAAGCAATTGAGAGAATAAAAGGCATTACAGTTTAGACTATTACAAAAAAATAGCGCCCATGAAGTATATTACTTCATATGCACGGTAATAAAAAGTATATAAAAATTGGCAAAAAGTATTTACTTTTTGAAATACAATTGATATAATAAAGATAGATAGAGGTTACCACAAAAGTGTGGTTGCCAGCAATGAAAAATATTTAGCTACATTTTTGACTGCCATCAGAAATGTAGTTTTTTATGCCATTATATAAATAATTAAGGCAAAGATTATGAATAATAATAAAACGTTAATAAATATTGAAATTATTAAACATTTAAATATTAATTTACTCATAAGCATCACCCCTTCCTCTTATGTAGAATGGGATGACAACCACACTTCTGAAGTTTAACCATCTATCTGTAAAAAAGTATAATATATAACAAACAAAAAGTCAACAATGATTTACAAAAAAACAAAACAAATTTCACAAAAACTTCACACTAGAAATATTGACAAATAGCACTGTATCACATATGATAATAAGATACAGTGTTTTATTATATTACTCTCTTGGAGTGTATTATAAGCAAAGGAATAAATAGAAAGGAATAAATAAATGTTTAAAATTTTAAAGAATTTAAAGAAAACTTGGGCATCTGTAGTAGCAATAGTAATATTACTATGTCTTCAAGCATGGGCAGATTTAGAATTACCAAGTTATACATCAAAAATAGTAGATACAGGAATAGTTACACGGTGATATAGAATACATACTTTATGCAGGAATACAAATGCTTGGAATAGCAGCAATAAGTATGCTGTCAGCAGTATGTATTATGCTATTATCATCAAGAGTAGCAGCAAACTTAGGAAGAACTCTAAGAGAAAAGGTATTTAAAAAAGTATTAAACTTTAGTACAGAAGAATTCACAAATTTTTCAACAGCATCACTAATAACACGTAGTACAAACGATATCTGGCAAATACAAATGTTAATAAGTATGTTATTTAGAGTAGTAGTATATGCACCAATAATGGGTATAGGAGGCTTCATAAGAGTACTTGCAAATTCAAACACAAGTATGGCTTGGATAATAGGTCTTGCTGTACTATGCGTTATAGGAATAATACTTGTCCTATTTATAGTTGCAATGCCAAAATTTAAAAAATTACAAGAGTTAATAGATAAATTAAACTTAGTATCACGTGAAATATTAACAGGATTACCTGTAATTAGAGCGTTTAATACTGAGAGAAGAGAAGAAGAAAGATTTGACATGGCAAATACAAACCTAATGAAAACGAATATATTTGTAAATAGAGCAATGAGTATAATGATGCCAGGATTAATGTTAGTTATGAACTCTGTTATGTTATTAATAATATGGGTTGGAGGTCATAATGTAGATGCGGGAATAATGCAAGTAGGAGATATGATGGCATTTATCCAATACACAATGCAAATAATAATGAGTTTCTTAATGATTTCAATGATATCAATTATGCTACCAAGAGCGAGCGTATCGGCAAGACGTATTAATGAAGTACTAGAAACAAAACCAAGAATAAAAGATATAGAAAATCCAAAAGAATTTGATGATAAAAAGAAAGGATTAATAGAATTTAAAAACGTATCATTTAGATATCCAGATGCAGACCAAGAACTATTAACAGATATAACCTTTAAAGCAGAGCCTGGAGAAACTACTGCAATAATAGGAAGTACAGGGTCACGGTAAATCTACAATAGTAAACCTTATCCCACGTTTTTATGATGTAACAGGTGGAGAACTGTTAATAGATGGGGTAAATATAAAAGATGTTAAACAAAAAGAATTAAGAGAAAAAATAGGATTTGTACCACAAAAAGGAGTATTATTTTCAGGAACAATAGAATCAAATATAAAATATTCAAATCCTGAAATGAGTGACGAATTAATGCAAAAAGCAGCAAGTATAGCGCAAGCAACAGAATTTATAGAAGCAAAAGAGAATAAATTTAAAAGTGAGATAGCTCAAGGAGGATCTAACGTATCAGGAGGACAAAAACAACGTTTATCAATAGCAAGAGCAATAGCAAAAGATCCAGAAATATTTGTCTTTGACGACAGTTTTTCAGCATTAGATTTAAAAACAGATTTAAAATTAAGAACGGAACTTTCAGAAATAACAAAAGATAAAACAGTAATAATAGTAGCACAAAGGATAAGTACTATATTAAATGCAGACCAAATAATAGTACTAGATGAAGGAAAAATAGTAGGAATAGGCACACACAAAGAATTAATGAGGTCTTGTGAAATATATTCACAAATTGCATTATCGCAATTATCAAAAGAAGAATTGGAATAAATGTATATAAAAAGATTAAGGAAGAAAGGAGTAACAAATGGCACAAAATAGAAGAGGACCAATGGGAGGACATAGACATGGTCCAATGGTAGTAGAAAAAGCCAATGACTTTAAACGGTACAACTAAAAAACTAATAAGAGATTATTTATCAAAATATAAAATAGCATTAATTATAGTAATAATATTTGCAGTAGGAAGTACAATATTCCAGGTAGTAGGACCCAAAATATTAGGAAATGCAACTACAGAAATATTTAATGGAATAGTAAGTAAATTATCAGGAGGAGCAGGAATAAACTTTGATAATATTTTAAAAATACTTCTAACTTTATTAACACTATATCTAACAAGTGCACTATTCTCACTAATTCAAGGCTTTACAATGACTGGCATTTCTCAAAAACTAACCTATAAACTAAGAAATGATATAGTAGTTAAAATAAATAAGTTACCAATGAGATATTTTGATAAAAGAACAAATGGAGAGACGCTATCAGTAATAACCAATGATATAGACACTTTAAGCCAAAACCTAAATCAAAGTATTACACAAATAATAACATCAATATGTACATTAATAGGAATACTAATAATGATGTTTTCAATAAGCTGGGAGATGACACTTGTATCTTTAATAATACTTCCAGTAACAGTAATTATAGTAGGAAAAATAGTAGGAAAATCTCAAAAGTACTTTGCAAGACAACAAGACTACTTAGGGCATGTAAATGGGCAAGTAGAAGAAGTTTATGGAGGACATACGATAGTAAAAGCCTTTAATGGAGAAGAAGAGGCAATAAAAGAATTTGAAAAAGCAAATAAAGAACTATATAAATCAGGATGGAAATCACAATTCTTATCAGGACTTATGCATCCAATAATGAACTTTATAGGAAATATTGGATATGTTGCAGTAGCAATACTTGGTGGATATTTTGCTATAAATGGAAGAATAACAGTAGGAAATATACAAAGTTTTATACAATACAACAAACAGTTTACCCAGCCAATAACCCAAATTGCACAAATATCAAGTATGTTGCAATCAATGGTTGCAGCAGCAGAAAGAGTATTTAAATTTTTAGAAGAAGAGGAAGAAAAAGAAGATATAGAGAATCCAGTGTCAACTGAAAATTTAAAAGGAAATGTAACTTTTGACCATGTTAGATTCGGATATGATGAAGACAGAATAATAATAAATGACTTTAATGCTAAGATAAAAGACGGTCAAAAAATAGCAATAGTAGGTCCAACTGGAGCGGGAAAAACCACAATGGTAAAATTATTAATGAGATTTTATGATGTAAATAGTGGTAAAATCTTAATTGATGGTCATAACATAAAAGACTTTAAGCGTGGAGAACTACGTAAAATGTTTGGAATGGTATTACAAGATACATGGTTATTCGGTGGAACAATAAAGGATAATATTAAATATTCTAATCCAGAAGCAAGTGATGCTGATGTAATAGAAGCAGCAAAATCAGCACATGTACACCATTTTATAAAAACCTTACCCAAATCATATGATATGGTTATAAATGAAGAATCATCAAACATATCAGCAGGACAAAAACAATTGTTAACAATAGCACGTGTAATATTAGCAAACCCTAAAATTTTAATATTAGATGAAGCAACTAGCTCGATAGATACACGTACAGAGCTTGAGATACAATCTGCAATGGACAATTTAATGAAAGGTAGAACAAGTTTTATAATAGCACATAGGCTTTCAACAATAAAAAATGCAGACTTAATTTTAGTAATGAATCATGGAGATATAGTAGAGCAAGGAACACATGAGCAACTGTTAGAAAAAGGCGGTTTTTACAGTGATTTATACAACTCACAATTCGAAGAAGTAGAAGAATAATTAAGATACAAAAGCAAATAGAAGAGAAAGACTTTTTCAATTGTCTTTCTCTTTTTTACTTTTTATGATATAAATGAGGAAGAAATCAGAAAAATCGAAAATAGAAGAGGTGATAAAAAGTTGAAAAATAAAAAAAATAATAAATGGTATTTATATTGGGTAACTTCTGATGGATATGAAGATTGCTTTGTCGTTGCACAAAATGCTCAAGCAGCAAAAAGCCTTGAATTTGAAGTAAATGGATTTGAATGGAGTATGGTAAAAGCTGAAAGAATAATAGAAGTACCTGAGAGATATGATAGAATAGAAAATTATTTATGGATAAGATGGTCAAGAGTGAATGCGCCAGAACAGGCCAAGATTCCTAATATACACCAAAGAGCATATTATGCTAGGAATTGGTTGTTAAAAAGATTAGGAGCAAGATGGCGTACAATAGATGGAAAAGATCAAATGTTGTTATTAGATAAAGTATATGCACATGACGAAAATGGGGAAAGTTATACATATAACATAGGAGCAAGAGCGCTAATAGAAGACTTAAATGAACGTATCGATTTTGATTTTAATAATTATTCAACATTTGAAGATGGTGTTGAAAAGATTTTATATGAAATGATGGGAATAGCTACTAAAGAATGTCATGAAATTGAATATTATTTCTCGAATTCATTTATTTTTGCTGTATCAGAAAATCAAAAGAAGAAATATGACACAATTAATGATTTCATTAAAGGATGGAGTAAAAAAACTTTAGGAAATTTAATAAGTTCAATTGAAGAAAGTTTTGAAATAAAAGAAGAATGGAAAATTTGTATAAAAGGATTCATAGAAATGAGAAATCAGTTTACCCATGGTTTAACAACAAAGGAAAGATATGATATAAATGATGAATGGGGAAGAAGAGAATTAATCAGCTTTTTAGCTATTTTTTTAAACTATTGTGAACCAGTAAAAGAAATTGCTGAATCCTGTTTTATTTTTAGTATGTACTTTGCTAATGACAAACTAATAGATAAAAAAGAAAATAAAATGCCAATTGAAGAAACAGAAGAGATGAAAGAAAAATTGGCACTATTTAATGAAATATTTATTTTAAAAAACTGATTAGATTTTTCTACAGAAAACACACAATTCCAAGAAACAGAATAAAGAATAAAATAGATTCAGGTCTTATATATGAGACCTGAATTTTTATATTTTATACCATAGTTTCTTCTTCATAAACTTGTAAAACTCATTAGGATCACCAACAGAAAAGGTATCTTTTGCAAGTACAAAGGAATAGTTTTTATTTATATAAAGATAAAAATAGTTTTCAGTTTCAAAAACCTTATATAGTTTGTAATAATTAAGCTTAATGTTATCTTTAGAATTTTTTATAGTCATATATTTATCATAAAAAGAATAAGTATTTTTCATTTGATTTTTTACTTTACTACTACTAGCTTCTTTTTTTACAAAAAAAGTAGGATGAAATACTCTCCAAAATAAAAATATTCCCATAATAAAAACAAAACAAATACCAAGAAAAATATTGGCATATCTAAACTGTAGAACCATACAAAAAATTATTAAAAATAACATAAATAAAGTATATAAATTATACTTCATATTATATTTTTTATTATGAAAATTAACAAATTCTTTATATACATCTATATTATATGTAGTAGTATTCTCAAATAATTTTTCCATATCAAATAAATCCTTTTTATAATTATAAATTTTTATTATACTTCTATTATACTAAATAACTTATATAAAATAACAAATGTAACCAAAACGTAACAAAAAAATAATGAAATCTACATA
Organism: uncultured Clostridia bacterium; assembly: GCA_948896235.1. Taxonomy (GTDB): domain Bacteria; phylum Bacillota; class Clostridia; order TANB77; family CAG-508; genus RGIG8482. Next base: position 236,250 of record CAQUUC010000002.1, on the reverse strand, counting down.
ATGGCAAAAAAGGCCTATTTTACAACAAAAAACAGCTATAGTGCTTACAAGCATACGAGTTTTTCTGTTTAAAACTTGAATAAAGTAGTGTATTATATTATTGACAAAATATACTTTTAAAAACATACAAAAGAAAGGGAAAGATAAATAGTGAAAAAAGTACTTATTAAAATACTAAAGAAATATAAATTAACTACATTTTTAACAGTATTTTTTATAATGTTAAACATTTATTTTTTAACATATCCACCAAAAATAATAGGAAAAATAGTAGACCTTTTATATAATATAGAAGCAAATAAAGAGCAAATAATTATATATACATTTTATCTATTAGGAATATGCGTAATTTTACTTATAGTTAGAATGCCTTGGAGATGGCTTGTAGGATATGTTCCAAGAAGTATTGAGAGAGATATAAAAGATAAATTATTCGAACAATTTATGAAAATAAAAATGACAAATATCCAAAATATAAAAAATGGAGAATTGATGTCATACTTTGTAAAAGATATTGCTGAAATAAGAGCATTCATATACAGACTTATATCTTATGGAACTAGATTTATATTTACAATGATTATTGCGACATATGCAATGATGTCAGGTGTAAATGTGAATTTAACAATTATAACATTAATTCCTATAATAATAACGACTTTAATAATAATAAAAATAAAGATGTATTTAGAGCAAAGTTATAGAAAATCACAAAAGTACTTTACAGAGCTTTCGGAATTTGTACAAGAAAGTACTGATGCGATAAGAACAACAAAAGCATATACTGGTGAAACAAATCAATTAAAAGAATTTATAAGAAAGAATAGACGTTTAAGAGAAGCCAACAATGCAGTAGATGTTCATTCTACATTGTTATCAACTTGCTTAAATATTGGATTTGGTCTATGTTATGGAATATCTTTATTATATGGTTCAAAATTAGTATTAGAAGGAAGTATTTCGATAGGAGATTTTGTTGCATTTAATGGTTATATTGGGTTATTTGTAGGGCCAGTATCATGGTTACCATCAGTTATTTCAAGATATAAAAGAGCTGAGCTTTCATATAAAAGATTAGATAAAGTATTTAACTTAGAACGTGAAAAAATTTCAGTAAAAGGCAACCTACAAAACGAAGAAGGTATAAAAGGGAATATTGAAATAAAAGATTTAACATTTAATTATCCAGAACACATAGAAACTGTATTAAATAATATAAATGTAACAGTAAATAAAGGAGAAACCTTAGGAATAATAGGGACAATAGGAAGCGGAAAAACAACGCTTATGAATTTACTATTAAGACTATATCCAGTACAAAATGGAAAAATATTTATAGATGGACAAGATATAAATCATATTCCACTAAAAACTTTAAGAGATAACATATGTTATATAACACAAGATAACTTTTTATTCTCAACAACTCTTAGAGAGAATGTAAAGTTATTTAAAGAGGGTTTTGAAGAAGAGGAAATAAAGGAAAGTACTAAAAATGCAATGATATATGATGATATAGAAAAAATGCAAAATGGAATAGATACAATAATTGGAGAAAGAGGTGGAGATCTTTCAGGAGGTCAAAAACAAAGAGTGGTTATATCAAGAGCCTTCTTAAATAAAAGTAATATCGTTATATTTGATGATACTTTCTCAGCACTAGATAATAGAACAGAACAAATGGTATTAAACAATGTAAAAGAACTTGTAAAAGATAAAACATGTATAATCATTTCAAATAGAATATCAGACATAAAAGCTGCAAATAAAATAATAGTACTAGATGGAGGAAACATAATAGAAGCAGGAACACACGAAACACTAATAGGGGAAAAAGGAAAATATTACGAATTTTATAAACAACAATCATTAAGAAGTGAAATGGTATTAAATTAAGGAGAAATCAATGAAAAATAAAACATTACATAGGGTTTTTGAAATGGCAAAACCATATAAGAAAACAATTATAATAGTAAATATATTATCCTTAATAATAGGATTAATAGAAATGGCGAAGCCATACTTAATAAAAATTGTAATTGATGAATATTTGAAACAAGGAATATATCAAAAAGGAATATTAACAATAGGAATGATAGGAGCTATATATATTGCATTAGTTATAATAGGAAATATAATTGACTTTACTACAAGTACTACAACTAATATGATGGGTGAAAATATAATCTATACAATGAGAAATAGACTATATAAATATACTCAAAATGCAGGAATTCCATTTCACGATAAAACTCCAGCAGGAAAACTATTTGTAAGAATAACAAATGATGTAGAAGATGTATCTACTCTATTTAAAGATGTATTAACCACTTTTTTTAAGGACGTAATACTAATAATAATACTAGTAGGAGTAATGATTTATCTAAGTGCAAAACTGAGTATGTTAGCCTTTATTGTAATACCACTAATAATATTATTTTCAGTAACTCTAACAAAGTTATTAAATAAAATATATGATAAATCAAAAAAGATAAAAACAAATTTAAATACATTTTTGGCAGAATCAATTTATGGAGCAAAACTAATAAAAATATTTAATATACAAAGAGAAAAACAAAGTGAATGTGAAAAATTAACAAATGCCTATAGAAATTCTAGGACACCAGGAGGAATAATAGAAGGGTTACTTCCGGCATTAATGACAATACTAGAAAATTTAGCGATTGCAATAATAGTGTGGGCAGGTATTAATCATTGGTTAGGAATAGATATGGAAGTTGGACTAATATATGTATTTATTACATATATTAAACAGTTATTTGAGCCAATAACCAGAATAATAGATAATATAGAAGTAGTACAAGAAGCCTTTGTATCAATAAATAAAATATATGATATATTAGATCATAAAGAATACTTAGAGGACTTAGAAACAGGAATAGAACTAAAAGATGTAAAAGGAAAAATTGAATTTAAAAATGTATGGTTTTCATATGATAATAAAAACTGGGTATTAAAGAACATAAGCTTTACAATAGAGCCAGGACAAAGTGTAGCACTTGTTGGAAAAACAGGATGTGGAAAAACAACTATAACAAATCTAATAAACAGATTTTATGAAATACAGCAAGGTGAAATTTTATTAGATGGAATAAATATAAAAAACATTAACAAAAGAAGCTTAAGAAAGAATATTGGAATAATTTTGCAAGATCCATTCATATTTGCAAGAGATATTAAAAATAATATAAAATTAAACTCTAATATACCAGAAGAAGATATTGAAGAAGCAATAAGGTTATCATCAGCAGAAGAGTTTGTAAATTCGCTACCAAATGGAATAGATGAAGTGGCAAAAGAAAGAGGAGCATCATTTTCAGCTGGACAAAAACAGTTACTTGCATTTGCAAGAATATTTGCACATAATCCATCTATTTTTATATTAGATGAAGCAACAGCGAATATAGATACATATACAGAGAGTTTAATACAAAAGTCAATAGATATAATATCTAAAAAGAAAACTTCAATATTTATAGCACACCGTCTCGCAACAATAGTAAATGTAGATAAAATAATAGTGTTAGATGCAGGAGAAATCGAGGAAATGGGAAGCCATTTAGAATTATTAAAACAAGGACGGATATTATAGTAAGCTATATAACGCATACTATGCAAGTCTACAGTAAAATAGTATTTATGGAGGTGTAGATTTGAAAAAGAAACTAAATATATTTGTTGTAACCTTAATATTATTAATAATATTAATAGTCTTCTATATAATAAGAAAAAATGTATTTCATATAGATAAAAATAATATACAAAGTAATATGAAAAATAATACTAGTTATAAGGAAGATATTAACAATGAAAAAATTAAAAATGTAACACTTGAAGTAAAAAATGAAACAGTAAGCAAAACAGGTGCAACTTTTATTTTAACAGATAAAAATCCAACACCATTTAGTTATGGTGAATGGTATATGATAGAAAAAAGAGAAAATAATAAATGGAATATCCTATCATGTATAGTTGAAGGGAAAATTTGGCCTGCAATTGCTAGGATTGTAGGAGAAGATGGAAAATTAGAGTATAAAATAAATTGGGAAAAATTATATGGAGAATTAGAAAAAGGAAAATATAGATTGGTAAAAGAAGTAGCAAATCAATATATCTATGCTGAATTTAATGTAGAATAGTCAAAAATGTAACCTTTTGAGGTTGCATTTTTTTTGGATTAACGGTATAATATGGAAACAATGAAAAAGAGGTGTGTTTTATGCTACTTGCACTTGCAGGGGTAACTGGAGTAGGAAAATCATATTATAAAGATAGAATTGTAGAAGAATTAGGTTTTGAAAAAATAAAAATAATAACAACTCGTGAACCTCGTGAGGGAGAAAAAAATAATGAAGATAAAATTTTTGTAACACCTAGTGAATTACAAAAGTTAAGAGATAATGGTAAAATTGCATATGAATTTGAGTTGTTAGGTAATATTTATGCATATACATATGAGGCATTAAACTCTAATAAAAATACTGTATTTGAATTACATTATGATACAATATTTGATTTTAAAAAAGTATGTCCACATTTACGTACAATATATATATTACCAACAGATATTGAAATAGCAAAAAACAAAACACGAGACAGACATTTAAATCCTACAGTAGAAAAAGATAGACTTTTAGAAATTGATGAACACTATAAAAGAATTAAAGAAGATGAAAATTTAAGAAATATGTTCGATTATATTTTATATAATAACTATGACAAATCATCAGAAGATGAAATAATTAGTCTAGTAAAAAAATTAATGTTAGAAGAAAAATAGAGGTATTTATATGGATATGGCAAAAAATTATTTTACACTTGATGAAGACTTTGAAACAATAATAAAAAAAGCATTACCAGATAAAACAATAAATAAAATACGTTCTGTAACAACAGGATGGACAAATATTGTTTTTGAAGTATGCACAAATGAAGGAGATTTTTTCTTTAGATTTCCAAGAGATGACTTTTGGATTAGAACAATTGTAAAAGACTATGAATTTGCAAAATACATTTATGGAAAAACAGACTTTAACACAGTTAAGCTTGAGCTTTTATATGATAATGGAAGACCATTTAGTGTGCATAAGAAAATCGAGGGAACAGTTTTAGCTGAAAAAATGAACAATATGACTGAGGAAGAAGTTAAAGTTGTTGCAAAGGATATTGCAAAATTTATGTTCCAGCTACATAGCATAAAATTTAATGAAGAAGAAATATTCAAAATAAATAATATTGGACTAAAATTAGTAGATTTCTTAGACGAACTATTAAAGGTTCATATTGCAAAAGAAGATATGGAATTTTGGAATTATAATGAATTTATAAATAAAGACCACGATTATTTAGTACATGGCGACTTAAACTCAAGTAATATCATAATAGATGAAAATAATCATATTTCTGCTATAATTGATTTTGGCTTTGGGGGCTTTGGAAATAAATATTTTGACCTTGCACGTATTATTGGAAGATGTCCTGAAAATTTTAAAAATCAAATTATTGAAAGCTATGAAAATATAGCTAGTACAAAACTAAATTATCCTGTACTAGACGAAGAAATTAGTATTTGGGCAAATATTGATAATGCATATATTAATTATATGAGAGGCATAGGAATTTACGAATAATTGCAATTTGTAAAATAATAGTGTATAATATTAATGAAGTTTTTAAATTGGAGGAAATGAATATGGCAAAATCATATCGTGAATTTGGATTTGATGATGATATTGAGCTAATGAATTTAACATACCAAATGAATACAGGAAATTTTATTGATTATACAAACTATGAAAATGAGGATATATTTGATAAAGAAAATATTAACAAAGAACAACCAAAAATTGGGCTATAAGCATAGCTCAATTTTTTTGTAAAACTATTTCAAAAAAATATAACCTATGTTATAATAGTATTGTAGTATAAAATAAGGGGGATTATATGAACCAGATATTAGTGACAGAAAAATTATATGTAACTCCTGAACTGAGAAGAAAGAAGAAAATATATAAAATTAATTTTTTCTTGTCAGTCTTTTTAATATGCCTTCTATTTTCATATTATATTTATGCAGAATATGATAAAAACAAAAATGAGGAAATTTCACAAGAGATATTATCAAGGCTTGATCTTGGTGGAAATTTTGATGAAATAGAAGACAATACTACAGCTAGAGTAGAAAATAATGTATTAATTGTTACAATAGACGATACAGGTTCAAATAATGAAGAGGTAGACATAACAAAACTTGCAAAAGATATAGAGATATACATTCAAAATGTAGAACAAAATACAGAAGCGGGAACTGAAGCCATACCTCAAGAAACATATAAAACTGCTAGTGGTGCAACATATGTAACAGATGCAGTATTAAAAATACCTTCATTAGATATAAATTATCCAGTATTAAAAACGGAGGATCAACATATAGATGAAGTGCTTAAAATCTCACTTGTAAAGTACTGGGGACCTAATCCAAATAAAGAAGGAAACTACGTTATTGTAGGACACAACTATAAAAATAAGAAAATGTTTGGGAAATTACCAGATATAGAAATGGGAGCGATAGTAGAATTAACAGACTTAACAGGAACAACACTAAAATATGAAGTATACGATAAATACATAGTAGATCCAAATGATACAAGCTGTACATCTCAAAAAACAGGAGGAAAAAAGGAGATTACATTAATTACATGTAGAACATATGGTACACAAAGACAAGTTGTAAAAGCAAGAGAAATAAAATAATTAATAGAACAATATTGTCATATAGTATTTCGATTTTTGAAAAATAAAAAATATGAAAAGAGGACAGGCTGTTTCCAGTTGTCCTCTTTGTTTTGACTTTTGCATTACTTTTGAAAATCTGGAAGTGTTTCAGGCAAATCCTCTGGTATAACAACACTTGTTGTTTTTAACAGAGCCATTGTCGTTTCATACTCCCGTGCGTTTGCGTTGTAGAGTACTTCTGTGGCGCTAAGCATCAAATCCTGCTTTTCCTCGTCCCATTCGTTGTACTGCTGTTGCATAGATGCACCGTCAGCTTTAAGGGAATACAAAGCGTCAATGATTATTTGCTCTTCTTTAGAGTACCCCTCCTTTTGACTGCAAGCACACATGCCTACAAGCAAAAGTGTAACCAACAGGATTACAAAAAAACGTTTCATGAAAAAGTCCTCCTTTATATTATGATATATATTATAACAAAGACTATCAAAAAAGGCAAATTTTGTATAATTATTAAGAAACTTTTGCTTAGTTATACTATTTTTTTAAAAAAGAGCAAAAATAGAAAATAAAATCCAAAAAATATGAACAATTTTAATATAAACTCTATAGGTGAATTACAATTTGCACGTATTATAAATTCCGTTAATATATATGAAAGTATTACAAAGCAAAAAGGTTTAAAAATCCAATTTATAAAATCAATCTTAAAATGAGTAATTCTATGTAACTGAATAATACTAATACTAGAATTTAAAAGTTCACTAAGAAATATTACAAAAACATAGCCACTTATTCCAAATATAGGAAGAAGAAAATATATACAAAAAATGCTGACAAACAAATCTAAAATATTACACTTCATTACACCAAGTTGCTCATTTAATCCCTTTAAAATATTATCAACAATACTATCTAAGTACATAAACAAAAGAAGAGGGCATAAAAGCTTTAAATACATAGCACATTCATAATTATTATAAATAAAAAAACTTATTTTTGAAGAATAAAATAAAAACAATCCAATTATTGCAACTGAAAACATAAGTGTAATTCTAAAAATTTTAGAAATGATAAAGCTAATTTTATTATAATCCTTTTTGGTATAATAATAAGTAAATTCAGGAACAAGCAATCCGCTAAAAGAGTTAATAATAACCTCAGGAAACATTAAAACAGGCATAGTCATTCCATTAATTAATCCGTAAGTAGAAATAGCATCATTACAGGTCATTCCAAACTTTTCTAACCTAAGAGGAATTAGCAATTGTTTGAGTGCCGAAAGACCTGAGCGTATATATGAAGTTATAGAAACAGGAAGAGTAATTTCAAAAATAGATTTCATATAATTTTTTTTAACTGTATTTTTATGTCTATTATATTTACTTTTTTGTATAACATATAAAGTAAAAGAAAATAAAAAAGATGCAATTTCGGAAACAGCTTCACCAAGCACTAAAGCAAGACACATATATTCTAACTCATTTGGCATAGCAAGTGAAATAAGGTAAAAGGTAGCTATCATTTTAACAAATTGTTCAAAAACTCTTGCTATAGCATTCTTGACATTTTTTCTAAGAGCAGTAAAATATCCATTTAAACAAGAACTCATAGAAATAAAAGGAAGGCTTATGCAAATAATATAAAATATGTAACTAGGAACCTTATTATGTAATAATTTATAGGTAATAAAATTCGCACTAAAAAAGAGAAAAACACAGGCAAGTAATCCAAAAGAAAAGCTATATAAAAAGCATTTTTTCATTAATCCTTTTGTATTTACAGTTGTATCATTAGTTATTTCTACAGTAACAAGTCTAGTAGTAGCAAGATTAATTCCGCGAAGTAGCAATAGTTATTAAAAACATATAAACAGAAGTAATTAAACTAAAAACACCAAGAGCTTCTTTACCAACTTTATTAGAAATATAAACACCAAAAAACATTCCAATAGTTCTCATAAGCAATGAAGTAAAGGTTAGGATAATTCCATTAAAAATAAAAAGTTTGAGCCTTCTCATAAACCAAAATCACCTTGTTAAATATATGAAGTGTTTGCAATATAAATAACCTTAAGAAAACATTAATAAACAATATACTTTTTTCTTAATAAGTCTATGTTATAAATAATATAGGGTTTAAAAAAACATATAAAAATGATATAATAATAAAAAAACAAAGGAGAATTTATATGTATAATATTTTAGTATGTGATGATGATAAAGAAATAGTAGAAGCAATAGAAATCTATCTAACAAAAGAAGGATATAATATTTTAAAAGCTTATAATGGAGAACAAGCATTAGAAGCCATTAGAAAAAACGAAATACACTTAATTATTTTAGATATAATGATGCCTAAAGTAAATGGAATACAAGTAGCAAGAAAAATAAGAGAAGACAAAGGAATACCAATTATTATGCTGTCTGCAAAATCAGAAGACTACGATAAAATAAATGGACTAAATACAGGTGCAGATGACTATATTACAAAACCATTTAATCCGTTAGAACTAATAGCAAGAGTAAATTCTCAAATTAGAAGATACACACATTTAGGATCTTTAATAAAAGACGAACAAGAAAATTCATATAAAACAGGAGATTTAAAAATAAATGATGCTACCAAAGAAGTATTTGTAGAAGGCAGAAAAATAAAACTAACTCCAACAGAATATAACATACTAAAATTTTTAACCAAAAACAAAGGAAAAGTATTTTCAATAAACCAAATATATGAAAATGTATGGGAAGATGAAGCCTATGGGGCAGAAAATATCATAGCAGTACATATAAGACACATACGTGAAAAAATAGAAATAAATCCAAAAGAACCTAAATACTTAAAAGTAATATGGGGAATAGGCTACAAAATCGAAAATATTAACGAGTAAAAAGGACGTGATAAAATATGAAAAAACTACAAGATTCAGTAGTATTAAAATGTATATGTTATATATTAATTCCATTTATGTTTTTAAACATATTAATAAATGCTTTTTCAATAACATATTATGACGAATATAAAGAAGACATAGAAAGTGGAATTACATATTTTGAGACAGAAAGATTTGCCGAAAACTATTTTAGAAAAATATATTCAGAAATTGATAATATATTAATAATGAAAGAATATCAAGATAAAAAAACAAGTATACTGATTTCAGACGCAAACAATTCTTCAGGAAAAGATGAAATAATTCGGAGAAACAATGAAATATGAGGCAGAAGAGAGTATAGAATATGAAAGCACTAGCAGAAGAACATATGAATACTTAATAATAGATGATGCAGGAACTGCATATACAAATATAGCTAAAACAGTTCATACAGATACAGTTGAAGAATTGAAGGCTTATATAAAAGCAAAAAAATACTTTTGGAATTATGATAATAATGAAGTAGATACAAATGTAGAAAAAATGAAATTTGAAGATATAGCATATAGTGGATACTTCGGAAGAATTGAAAAAGCAGGGTATACAGTATATTCCTGTGTAAACGACGAAAGCACAGAATTCTATAAATACAATTTAGTTTACAAACTAGTATCAAATACATATGAATACGCATCAGTAAATATTGCTATAAGAAGTTCATTTCTATTTCTTGCTATGTTTATTTATATAATAATTAGTATAGGACATAAAAAAGGAGAAGAAGCAATTTACTTAAATTCGTTAGACAATATTCCACTTGAGATAGTAGGAACAGTAGCTTTAATATTAATAGGAATAGAAGCATTATTTCTATTTGGTGGTATGAGTATAGGGATAGACTATACAAGCATAAGCAGTAGAATGATAGATACAATAATAAGTCTATGTTTTGTGTTAGGAATAGTAATGTATATAACTATCACAATAACAGGAGTAACAATTGTAAGAAGAATTAAAGCAAAAGTATTTTGGAAAAATACTCTTATATACAAATTTGCAAAATGGATAAAAAGAAGTACTAGCAATATGCTAACAGACATAAATACAACGGGAAAATTAATTGTAATCTTTGGAGCCTTTTATATAATACAACTGGTTTTAACAATTAAATTCATAACTGATGGTGCAATATATATTTTTTGGTTAATAGCAGTATGGGGTGTAACATTAAAAATGCTAATAGATAGATTAAACAAAACAAAAAAAATAAAAGAAAAAATTAAAAATATGTATGATGGAAACAAAGATTCACAACCATTAAATGAGGAAGAATATAGAGGGGAATCAAAAGAAGTTGCACATTGGTTAAACGACATATCAGGAGGACTTACTAACGCAATAGAAGAAGCAATGAAAAGCGAAAGATTAAAAACAGAATTAATAACAAACGTATCACACGATATAAAAACCCCACTTACATCAATAATAAACTATGTAGACCTAATGAAACAAGAAAATATAGAAAATGAAAAAGTAAAAGAATATCTAGAAATATTAGATAACAAATCACAAAGGCTAAAAAAGCTAACAGAAGACTTAGTAGAAGCATCAAAAGCATCCTCTGGAAATATAAAACTAAACATAGAAAAACTAAATGTTAAAGAATTAATAAAACAAGTACGTGGAGAATTTGAAGATAAATTTGAACAAAGAAGACTAGAAATAATCGAAAACTTACCAGATACAGAAGTGTATATTAAAGCAGATTCAAGATACATGTTTAGAGTAATGGAAAATATGTATGTAAACATATCAAAATATGCTTTAGAAAATTCACGTGTATATGTAGATGTAAAAAAAGAAAATGATATTGTAAAAATTGAACTAAAAAATATTTCAAAAGACAAATTAAATATAAGCGTAGACGAATTAATGCAAAGATTTGTAAGAGGAGACTCTGCAAGAACAACGGAAGGGTCAGGACTTGGAATATCAATAGCAAAATCATTAACAACACTTCAAAAAGGAAAATTCAATATATACTTAGATGGAGATTTATTTAAGGTAGTAATACAATTTAAGGTTGTCAATGGGGACGGGGAATTTTGACAACTACAAGACTTTTGACAATTAATTGCCAAAAGTCTTTTTATTTAATTGTTTTTATCGTTATATATTCAGTTAAATAATAAAGTATCATTCATTTTTTTCATATAATATTTACAACTAAAATTGCTTATGATATAATTTTTCTTGAATTGGAAAGAGGTGTAAAGGTAAGAATGAATCAAATTCTACAAACAGAAAATAGAAAAGAAAAAGGTCCTGTTGAAATAGGAAAAATCATTAAATTTTTTGTAGTAGCAATTATGATATTTGCTATTATATTGATAGGACTAGGGATATATTACCTTGTTACAAACAATAATGCAACAGGAGGACAAGACCAAGTTATAGATAAAGCACCAGATGTAAATATTACAAAACAAGAAGAGAAAATCTTAATAGAAGTTAACTCTAATATAGTAATTTCAAAAATAGTATACAGATGGAATGATGAAGGAGACAACATAATTGAAGGAGAAAATAGTACAAGCTTATCAAAAACAATAGATTTACCATTTGGAACAAACATATTAAACTTAACAGTTATAGATATAAATGGAAAAGAAACAAAATTCCAAAAAGAATATATCGTTGAAGGTGATGGAAAACCAGTTATTGAGTTAAAGCTAACCACAGATAATAAAATAAAAATAACAGTACAAGATAAAACTGATTTACAGTATGTAAATTATTCATGGAATAATGATGAACCTACAAAAATTGAAGCAAATACAGATAATAAAAACTTAATAGAACAAGTAGTTGAAATTCCATTAGGACAAAATACTTTAAAAGTAGAAGCTGTTAATGTAGGAAATATTACTTCATCAAAAGAGCTAGAAGTAAAAGGAATAAAGAGCCCAACATTAAGTTTCAAAAAACAAGGAGATATACTAATTATTAGAGCAGAAGATGAAACAGGTTTAAAAGTAATAGACTATACATTAAATGGACAAAAATATCAAATAAATTATGGAAATAAAACTGTAATAGAATACAAACAAGCAATACAAAAAGGCGAGAATTATATGGAAATAACAGCAGAAAATCAAGATGGCGGAAAAACAAGTAAAAAAGTAAAAATAATTAACTAAAAAAACAGCGAAAGGAAAACAGCATGGAAAATTATATATATATTGTTAAAATTATAATGTATTTCATAGTATATTCCTTTTTAGGATGGGTTATGGAATCAGTTCTAAAAACAGTAATACAAAAAAAACCAGTAAATAGTGGGTTCTTGTATGGACCATTTTGTCCAATCTATGGTTTTGGCGCAATAATAATGTTCTTGTTCTTACAAGGGTTTAAAGACAGACCAATACTACTATTTATAATTGCATTCTTTGTATTATCAATATGGGAATATTTAGTTGGATGGATGTTAGAAAAAATATTTCATGCAAAATATTGGGATTATACAAAAAACAAGTTTAACATTAAAGGACGAGTATGTCTAATGAATTCACTATTCTGGGGATTTCTAGGAGTAATCTTTATAAGATATATGCATCCATTCATAGCAGAAAAAATAGATATGATACGACTAAATGACTTATTATTTTTAAGTGTAACACTATCAATTATCATGTTAGTAGATTTAATTGTAAGTATAGTAAAAGTGAAAAATATAACTATAAAACTTGAAAAACTAAAAGAAATAACAAATACGATAAAAGAAAAGATAGATGAACTAGAAACAAAACAAATAAACAAAGAAACATTACAACTTGCAATAGAAGATTTAAAATATAAACAAGCAATAATAAAAAGAAAACTATTGAAACAGACAAATAGGTTAAAAAAAGCGTTTCCAACTATGAAATCTGAGGCAATAGAAAAAATAAATGAATTTTTAAAAGACAAAAGAGAAAGCATACGAGGAAAAAATAAATAAGGAGAAAAATATGGTACAAGAAATCTATATAATAGATGATGATACAAAAAAACTAAAAATGTTAAAAGAAGTCTTTAAAAATGAAAAAGAGTATAACTTTAAAAGAGTAGAAACTAAAGACATAGAAATAGCTTTAAAAAATATACCATCATTAATAATAATAAATGAAGATAGTATAAATAAAGATATAATAGAACTATGTAAAAGAATAAGAGAAGACGATGACAATAGTATTACTCCAATTGTAGTAATAGGAGAAAATGACGATAAAGAGCATAGAATTTCAATATTAAAATTATGTGTAGAATATTATATAGTAAAACCTATAGATATAGATTATTTATATTATACAATAAAAAATATAGTAAGATTGATGTACACAAATAGAAGAGTAAGCCCATTAACAGGATTACCTGGAAACGTACAAATACAAACAGAAATAAAAAAGAGGCTTTTGAAAAAGGAACCTTTTGCAATACTTTATTTTGATTTAGATAACTTCAAATCTTATAATGATTTATATGGTTTTGCAAAAGGTGATGAAATAATTAAATTTACTGCAAGAACTATTGTAAAAAATATTCATGCAAGTGACCCAGAATCAAGTTTTGTAGGTCATATAGGAGGAGACGATTTTATAGCACTTGTATCAGGTGTAGATTATGAACAAATATGCAAAAATGTAATAAAAGAATTTGATGAAAAAGTGCTAGAATACTTTACAAAAGAAGATGCTTTAAGAGGATATGTAGAAGTTGCAAATAGACGTGGAATTATAGAACAGTTTCCACTAACTTCTATTTCTATAGGTGTAGTAGATGCTGAGGTAGGAAGATTTAAAAATTCACTAGAAATAGGAGAAACAGGAGCGCAAGTAAAACATATAGCAAAAACAACAGTAGGAAGTTCATATGCAATAGATAGAAGACACAAATAATACAATATAATAAGTAATAAAACAAAAAAACTCTCATAAAATAATAACAAATATTTTATGGGGGTTTTTTGTTATGATAATATTACCCAAAAAGAGAATACTATTTATTATATTAGTGGTATTTGTCTCAGTTTTTACATACTTCTTAAGTACAGAAAATTTAAATAAAACCATTCAAACAGTAAGTCTACCAGTTACAAATAAAGTGGTAGTATTAGATGCAGGACATCGGACGGAGAAGATGAAGGAGCGCAATCACAAAATGGTACGACAGAAGCAGACACAAATTTGAAAATAGTGTTAAAAGTTCAAAATTTATTAGAACAAGCAGGTTGTACAGTTATTTTAACTAGGTCAGATGAAAATGCAATATATGAACAAGAGGCAAAAACGTTAAGACAAAAAAAAGTATCAGACATAAAAAATAGAGTTAAAATTGGAAACTCATCTAGTGCTGATATATTTGTAAGTATACATTTAAATAAAATACCTGAATCACAGTATTATGGATGGCAAACTTTTTATAAGCAAGGAGATGAACAAAGTCAAAAACTGGCAACAAATTTACAGAATTCATTAAATGAAGCAATTAAAAGGGAAAATAAAAGAGTTCCGCTAAAACTTGATAATGTATATATAATGAAAAATGTAGAAATTCCAACAAGTATTGTAGAATGTGGATTTTTATCGAATCCAGAAGAAGAAAAATTATTACTTATGGATGAATATCAAAATAAACTTGCTTGGGGAATTTATACTGGAATTATAAATTATTTTTACGAATAAGAATAATTTAAACAAAATTCAAAAATTGCATAAAAATTAAAGAAAATGGAAAAGCTAATTTTAAAAAATTACATATCATTAGGAGCGTGAGTTTTTTGAAATTAGCAAAAACCTTAAATATAAAAGGAGCACTATTAGATAAACATCAATTAGAAAGTTATTTAGAAAAAATAGCTTCAGACCATATATTAAAAGAAGAATCAAATATTGAAACCTATCCAATACCAAGATTACAAGAAAATTTTAAATTTATAGAAGAAACGTATGAAATATTAAATGAACACTTAAAAAAAGGAATAAATATACATCCGGCAGGAGAATGGCTTTTAGATAACTATTATATAATTGAAGAAACAGTAAAAACTATAATAAAAGAATTAACACCAAAAAAATATAAAAACTTATTAGGAATTGCTGGAGGTGCCTATCAAGGCTATGCAAGAATATATGTACTTGCTACAGAAATTGTTTGTTATACAGAAGGAAGAATAGATTCTCATACTCTAGAAGATTATTTAAAAGCATATCAAAACAAAAAAACACTAAATATGGAGGAAATCTGGAGTATAGGAATATTTTTACAAATTGCAATCATAGAAAACATTAGAAATGTATGTGAAAAAATATATTCAAGCCAAATACAAAAATATAGAGTAGAAGATATAATAGAAAGATTAGTAGAGTATAAAACGCCATATGATCAAAAATATGGGCGGAAGATCAAGCTACAAAACAAAGATATTAGAATCTGGGCAAATGAAATATCCATTTATAGAATATATGTCATATAGATTAAAAAGATATGGCAAAAAAGCATCAAGCTATCTGAAAATTTTGGAAGAACAAGTAATGAAAATGGGAACAACAGTATCAGAAATAATAAGAAAAGAGCATTTTGATATAGCAGTAAAAAAAGTAATGATTGGAAACTGTATAAAAAGTATAAAAGAAATACGGTCGAATAAATTTACAAGAGATTTTTGAAGATATAAATGGAGTAGAAGAATTATTAAAGAAAGATCCTATAGGTGTCTATGAAAAGATGGACTACAAAACAAAAGCGTACTATAGAAACAAAATAAAGGAAATATCAAAAAGAACTAAAATATCTGAATTATATATTACACAAAAAGCTCTAGAACTAGCAGAAATTGCTTTTGACAAGAGCGAGGAATTAAAAATAAATAATGAAAAAACATCACATATAGGTTATTACTTAATTCGGTGAAGGTATAAATGAATTATATAAAGTATTACAAACAAATAAAAAACCAAGGCAACCAAAAAATAATGTACCATTATATATATTATCAATTATATTACTTTCAATATTAATATCAGGGCTTATCTCATACTATATATTTAAGCAAACAAATGTAATATTAGGGATAATTATATTCTTAATAACACTTATTCCTACATCACAGATATCAACAGAAATTATACAATATATATTAAATAAAATTGTAAAACCCAGTGTAATACCTAAAATGGATTTTACAGATGGAATACCAGAAGAAGCTTCGACTATGGTAATAATTCCTACTATACTAAAATCAGCTAATAAAGTAAAAGACTTAATTTCAAAATTGGAAGTATTTTATCTTGCAAACAAAACAGAAAACTTATATTTTACACTTCTTGGAGATGCAAGCGAATCTTCAAAAGAAACAGAAGAAATAGATGAAGAAATAATAAAAATAGGTATAGAAGAAACAGAAAGATTAAATAAAAAATATCCAAACAATGGAATGGAAAAATTTCAATTTATATATAGGAAAAGAGAATGGAATGATAAAGAAGGTTGTTATTTAGGTTGGGAAAGAAAAAGAGGAATGATTAATCGGACTAAATGATTATCTTCTTGGAAAAATAGAAAATCCCTTTAGAGAAAACACCATAGAAAATTGGAAAAAAGAAAACAAACTTCCTAAAATAAAATATATAATAACCTTAGACTCAGATACAAATTTAGTATTAAATTCAGGGCTAGAACTAATAGGAGCTATATCACATATATTAAACAAACCTGAATTAGATAGTAGTCAAGACATAGTAATTAAGGGACATGCTTTAATACAACCTAGAATAGGAATTGACTTAGTATCAGCAAGAAAGAGCTTATTTACAAAGATATTTGCAGGTTCAGGAGGAGTAGATACGTATGCTAATGCAATATCAGACATATATCAAGATAATTTTAATGAAGGAATTTTTACAGGAAAAGGAATATATGATTTAGAAATATTTTCAAATATACTAAAAGAAGAAATACCAGACAACACTGTATTAAGTCACGATTTATTAGAAGGAAGCTATTTAAGATGTGCTCTTGCGAATGATATTTTATTATTAGATGGTTATCCATATAAATACAATGCTTATATTAAAAGACAGGCAAGATGGATTAGAGGGGATTGGCAAATCATAAGATGGATTATGCCAAATATAAAAGATAAAAAAGGAGTAAAAAAGAAAAATCCATTAAAACTATTATCAAAATTCAAAATATTAGATAATTTAAGAAGAAGTTTGGTAGAGATATTTGTAATATTAACAATAATAGTAACAGCTTTAGTTAAGATGTTTTTTGGAATAAAAGTATGGCCAGTAATTACTGTGATGTTAACTTGCCTATTAATATCAACAATACTTGATTTGATATCTTATATAATACAAAAAGAAGATAGAAAAGTATCACACAAATATTTTTCAAAAACAATTTCTCTTATAAAGGCAAGTATATTTAGAGGAATATTAGAAATTTCATTTTTACCATATAAAGCATATATTTCTTTAGATGCAATAGTAAGAACAATTTATAGAATGACAGTTTCCAAAAAACATCTTCTACAATGGACAACTGCAGAGGATGCAGAAGCTCATGCAAAAACAGATTGTATTTCATATTATAAATCTATGTATATAAATGTAATCTTAGGAATAGTAGGATTACTTATATTATTTTTAATAGAACCTTATATTATAAATTTAGGTTTATATGCAATATGCATATTATGGCTTGTAGGACCAAAACTTGCATGTTATATAAGTAAAGAAGAAATAAAAAAGGCAAAAGTAAAAGAATTATCAAATGAAGAAATAAAATATATAGTAGAAATAGGTAAAAAAACTTGGGATTATTTTGATAGTTATATAAACAAAGAAAATAATTATCTTCCACCAGATAATTACCAAGAAGATAGAGCAAATAAAATTGTTAAAAGAACATCATCAACTAATATAGGCTTGGGCTTATTAAGCGTTGTATCTGCATATGATTTAGGATATATAGAATTAGAAAAAACAATTATAATGATAAAAAATATGTTAGAAACAATACAAAAACTATCAAAATGGAATGGACATCTATACAATTGGTACAATATAGAAAATTTACAACCACTAATTCCAAGATATATTTCTACAGTAGATAGTGGAAATTTCATAGGCTATCTATACACATTAAAAGAATTTCTAAGGCATGTGTTAATAGAAAAAAAAGAACAAATAGATATACAAACAATACAAAATTTAATAGAAATAATAACAAATTTAATAGAAAAAACGGACTTTAAACCCTTGTATGATTATGAAAAAAGACTATTCTCAATAGGTTTCAATATAGAAGAAAATAAACTAACAGATTCCTATTATGATTTACTTGCATCTGAAGCAAGACAAGCAAGCTTAGTTGCAATAGCTAGTCACGATATTCCTACAAAACACTGGCAAAACTTGAGTAGAACACTAACAGAAATGTTTGGATATAAAGGACTAGTATCTTGGTCTGGAACAGCATTTGAATATTTAATGCCTAATATAAACATACCAAAATATGAAGGCTCTTTATTAGATGAATCTTGTAAATTTATGATTATGAGTCAAAAAGAATATGCGAAAAAACTAGGAATTACTTGGGGAATTTCAGAATCAGCTTTTAATCTAAAAGATCTAAATTCAAATTACCAATATAAAGCCTTTGGTATTCCTTGGCTTGGGTTAAAAAGAGGACTTGCTGATGAGATGGTAGTATCATCATATGGGTCAATACTTGCAATTCCAGACATTCCAAAAGAGGTAGTAAAAAACTTAAAAGAGTTAGAAAAGTGTGGTATGTATGGGAAATACGGTTTTTATGAAGCAATAGATTATACGCCAGAAAGAGTAAGAAATAAGCATAAATTTGAAACAGTAAAAACCTATATGGCACACCATCAAGCTTTAATACTATTATCAATAAATAATTTAATAAATAACAACATCCTACAAGAAAGATTTATAGGAAATCCAGAAATAAAAGCAGTAGACATACTATTACAAGAAAAAATGCCAGAAGACGTTATTATAACAAAAGAAAAGAAAGAAAAAATACAGAAACTAAAAAATATAGACTATGAAAATTATACTGAACGTGTCTTTACAAAGTTAAATCCACATTTAAATAATTTTAATGTTATTGCAAACGATAATTATACTATAGCAATAAACGAAAAAGGAGAAGGCTTTAGTAAATATAAAGATATTTTAGTAAATAGATATAAATCAACTAATGAATATCCGCAAGGAATAGAATTTTATATTAAAAATATAAGAACAAAGAAAATCTGGAACACAATTTATAAAAATGACTTAATAAAACCAGATAAGTATGAAGTAAGTTTCTTACAAGATATGGATAAATTTACGCGTTATGATGAGAATATTAAAACCACTTTAAAAATAATAACTGCACCAGAAGACCCAGTAGAAATAAGAAGAATAGAATTAGAAAATACAGGTAATATAGAAGAAACTCTAGAGATATCAAGCTATTTTGAACCAGTATTATCTGTAAAAGAACAAGACTATTCCCATATGGCATTTAACAACTTATTTTTAAAATATGAATATTTAGAACAAACAAATTCAATTTTAGTAAAAAGAAATAAAAGAGGAGCTAGTAAAGAAGTATTTTTAGGAGTAAATTTATATACACCAGCTGAAACAGTAGGAGAATTAGAATATGAAATAGATGGAGAAAAACTAAATGGAGGAGATTCGAAAAGTATTCCTAAAATGATAGAAAACTCTATACCATTTTCAAAAAATTTAGGACTTACTGTATCCCCAATAGTTTCTCTAAAAAGAACAATAAAAATAAAACCAGATGAAAAAATAGCTCTAAACTTAATAATTACAGTAGCAGAAGAAAAAGAACAAATAGAAGAAAATATAAAAAAATATATAAATACAGAAAATATAAAAAGAGCCTTCGAATTATCAAAAGTAAGGGTAGAAGAAGAAGCGAGATATTTAGGAATAAGAGGAAAAGATATAGAAAATTATCAAAAAATATTATCATATTTAATAGTACAAAACCCACTAAAAAAATTATATTTAAAGAACTATAGAAAACAATATTGTGTAGAAGATTTGTGGAAATATGGAATATCAGGCGACTTACCTATTTTACTTGTAAAAATAAGAGATGTAAGTGACGTATATGTTATAAAAGAAATTTTAAAAGCATATGAATATTTTAAAGTAAAAAATATAAAGGTAGATTTAGTAATATTAAATGGAGAGGAAAATGTATATGAAAGATATGTTAAAGAAGCTATTGAAACTGAAATTTTAAATAGACATTTAATGTATCAAAGGAATTTAAAAGGTGGAATATTCATATTAAATGAAAATGAAATAGAAGATAAAGAGCTATTAGAATTTAAAGCAAATCTTATATTAGATGCGCATATGCGGAAATATAAAAACACTTATAAAAGATTTAGAGGAAGAATATTTAGAGACAGTTCCAAATGTAGATAAACCAAAGGTACAAAATCAAATACCAAATTTTGAAAAAAGAACAAATTTAATAGATATGGAAAATCTTAAATGTTTTAATGAATATGGTGGTTTTAGTGAAGATGGAAAAGAATATATAATAAAAATGACAAAAGATATAAAACCACCTGTTGCCTGGACACATGTACTTGCAAATCCAAATTTTGGTACAGTTATAACAAATAACAATTCAGGATACACTTGGTATAAAAATAGTAGATTATCAAGAATAACAAAGTGGTCTAATGATGTAGTAATAGATACTCCTTCAGAGATAATATATATAAAAGATAAAGCTTATAATAAAGAATGGTCATTATGTCCTAAATTAAATCAAGATGATGAAGAATATTATATGACATATGGATTTGGGTATGTAAAACTTTCGACTATGCAAATGGGCTTATTACAAGAACACACAACATTTGTTCCAAAAGACGAAAATATAAAAGTAAATATATTAAGACTAAAAAATGTAACTGCAGAAAAACGAGAATTAAAATTAGTATACTATATAAATCCAGTACTTGGAGAAGATGAAATAAAAACAAATGGATATATTGATATAAATTATGATAAGAATTCTAATATCATATATGCTAAAAATTTACTTACACAAGATATTAAAGAACAAAATATTTATATATCTAGTAGTGAAAATATAAAATCATATACAGGAAATAGGAACACTTTTATAGGAAATGGTACTTTAAAAGAACCATCGGGAATAGGGAGAGATAGTTTAGAGAATGAAAATTCACTAGGAAGTACACCATGTATTGCAATAGAAGTATGCATAGAGTTAAAAGCTTTTGAGGATAAAGAAATAGTATTTGTATTAGGTGCAGATATAAAGGAAGCACAAAGTATAGCATATAAATATACAGTACCAGGAAAATCAAAAGAAGAGCTAGAAACGGTAAAAAGATATTGGAATGAATTACTAAGAAAAATTAGCGTAAAAACTCCAGTAGAGTCTATGAATATAATGTTAAATGGATGGCTTGGATATCAAACAATAGTAAGTAGATTGTGGGCAAGAAGCGGATTTTACCAATCACGGTGGAGCCTATGGATTTAGAGACCAATTACAAGACACAATGGGAATAAAATTTATAGTTCCAGAATTCATGAAAGAACAAGTGCTAAAAAGTGCTTCTCATCAATTTATAGAAGGAGATGTGGAACACTGGTGGCATACAGAAACAGGTCGAGGAATACGTACAAGATTCTCTGATGATTTATTATGGCTTGCATATGTTACAGCAGAATATGTAAGATTTACTGGTGATGTATCAATACTTGATGAAAAAGCTCCATATATACAAGGAGAAATTTTACAAGACGGTGAAGATGAGATTTATGATTTACATCCCAAAACAGATTATGAAGAAACAATATATATGCATTGTATTAGAGCAATAGATAAAGGAATAAATTTAGGAAATCATGGCTTACCAAAAATCGGTTCAGGAGACTGGAATGATGGATTTAGTACAGTGGGAAATAAAGGTATCGGTGAAAGCACCTGGCTTGGATTTTTCTTGTATGAAGTATTGAATAGATTTATACCAATATGTGAAATAAAAGAAGATACAGAAAGAATAGAAAAATATAAAAAAGTACAAGATGGATTAAGAAAAGCATTAAATAATGAAGCTTGGGATGGTAGATGGTATAGAAGAGCATATACAGATGATGGTAACATTTTAGGAAGTATTGAAAACGATGAATGTAAGATAGATAGTATTTCACAAAGCTGGAGTATAATATCAGGTGCAGGAGATAATGATAAAAAATATATATCAATGGAAAGTTTAGAAAATCATTTAGTAGATAAACAAAATGGAGTAATAAAATTATTAGATCCGGCCTTTGATAAAAGTAAATTAGAACCAGGCTATATAAAAGCGTATTTACCAGGCGTAAGAGAGAATGGAGGACAATACACGCATGGAGCAATTTGGGCAATTATCGCTTGGGCAATGTTAGGTTTTGGAGATAAAGCAGCAGAATACTTTAAAATAATAAATCCTATAGAGCATACAAAAACAAAAGAAGCAGTTAATAGATATAAAGTAGAACCATATGTTATAGCCGCAGATGTATATGGAGTAGGAAACTTAATAGGCAGAGGAGGTTGGACTTGGTATACAGGTTCATCAAGTTGGATGTATAAAGCTGGTATTGAATATATACTAGGACTAAAAATAAAAAATGAAATTTTATCAATAAGACCTTCAATACCTAATGATTGGAAAGAATATAGTATAAGATATGAATATAAAAGTAGTGTTTATAATATAAAAGTAAAGAATCCAAATGGAAAAAGTACAGAGGTAGAAAAATTTATTGTAAATGGTATAGAAATAGAAGAAAAACAAATCAAATTAATAGACAATGGAAAGATAAATGAAATAGAAGTAATAATGTAAAAAAATATCATAAAATAAAACCCTTTATTTCATAGGAAAAACTTGGAATATATTATGTACAAGCCGCATATAATACTATTATATAGCGGCTTTTGCAGATTTAAGGAAAATTTGACATTTAAATTTTTATAGTATATAATAAGCATATCACTTGAAGGAGGGAAATTTATTCAAATGATTAATAATGAGAAAGCGTCACTTTCCATAAGAAGAATAGCGATTATAGCAATTATGCTTATGTTTGTTTTAGGTGTAAGTGTAATGGCTACAAATGTACAATTGAATAATGTGAAAATTATACTTTCAAATAATTATGAAATAAATGTATTAACAACAAAGACAAAGGTAAAAGATGTGCTAGATGAAAGTCATATAGTAGTTTTACCGGAAGAAATAGTAGTTCCTAATTTAGATGCAGATATCTTACGGAAATAAAGTAATCACAATAACAAAGGCATTAGAGAATGGAGATACTGTAATAAAACTTGCCGAAGAAAATAAAGAAGTTCAGGTAGAACAATTATTAGGAAATTATAGTACTATAGTTGAAAAAATCATTACGGAACAAGTAGAAATTCCTTTTGAAACAATAACAAAAGATGCGGGAAATTCAAGCGCAGATTCATCAAACAGAATAATAACACAAGGTAAAAATGGTTTAAAAGAAATCACATATAAAGCAAAATTTAGGAATGATGTTGAAATAGAAAGGACAGTATTAAAAGAGACAATAATAAAACAACCTGTAAATAAGGTGGTTGAAGTTAATAAAAAGGCGGTAACATCGAGAGCAAGCATTGAAAGATCAACTTACAATCCTGCAACTACTGCAAGTACAACACTTGCAAAGAAAGTAGAAGGTAAAACACCACAAGTAAAAACCTTTAATACATCAGCATATTGTGCATGTAGCAAATGTTGTGGAAAAACCACTGGAATAACATCATCAGGAGCAAGAGCAACTTCATGGTATACACTTGCTGCAGGTTCAGCATATCCTATTGGAACAATAATTTATATACCATATTTTAAAGATAAACCAAATGGTGGATGGTTTGTAGTACAAGATAGAGGTGGAGCAATTAAAAATAATAAACTAGATGTTTATATGAGCACACACTCTGGGGCATTACAATTTGGAAGAAGAAGTCTTGAATGCTATGTGTATATGTAAAATTAAATAATGGTAAGGGTTGTATATAATACGACCCTTTTTGTAATTTATAGGATATCTTATGCTTATTTTAATTGCTGATATATTATTAGAAATAACCATAAATGAGCTATTAATTTATCACTTTTCTTGACATTTTTTTAGTTAAATTATATTATTGTAACATAATAAAAAACGGAGGAAAGATTATGAAAAAATGTTTATTATTAGGAAATGGTGGAAGAGAAGCAGTAATTGGAGAGTATATTAGTAAAGGATATCAGTTATATTCAGTTTTACCATATGAGAATCCGTCAATTGTAGAAGCTGTAGAAGCATCAGGGGGAAAATATATTGTAGGTTCTCCATTTGATAAAGAATTAGTAGAAAAATTTATTAAAGAAAATGAATTAGAATTTTGCGTTATAAGCAGTGACAATTTATTACAAGATGGATTAATTGATCTTGCAAAAAGTTTAGGACTTAAAGTATTTGGACCAACTTCAAAAGGATCAAAAATTGAATGGAGTAAAACTTATGCACTTGAAGTAGTAAATGAACTTGCACCAGAAGTAATTATAAAAAACTATAAAGTAGAGAATATAGAAGAATTAGATGAAGTAATAAAAAATTATAGAGAAGATAATTTTGTAGTTAAACCAGAAGGTCTAACTGGAGGAAAAGGAGTAAAAGTAGGTGGAATACACTTTAAAGGTATAGAAGAAGGATATGAATATGCTAAAGCTTGCTTAGAGGATAGCGGAAAAGTAATTATACAAGATAAAGTAGAAGGCTCTGAATTTACAGTTATGTGCTTAACAGATGGAAAAAATGTAGTACCAATGCCAATAACCTTTGATTATCCATATCGTTATGAGAAAGATTTAGGACCAGGAACAGGTGGAATGGGCTGTTTAAGTTATCCTAATGGATTATTACCATTCTTAACAAAAGAAGATGTAGATGAATGTGCTGAGTTAATGAAAAAAACAATTAATTATTTAAATAAAGATAGTTTAGAATTCACAGGGGTACTATATGGAGGCTTCTTTAAAACTAAAGCAGGAATAAAATTCATAGAATTTAATGCAAGATTTGGAGATCCAGAAGCAATTAATGTATTAAACGCTTTAGAAACCCCATTTACAGAAGTTTTAGAAAACATAGTAAATGGAACATTATCAGTAGAAAACTGTAAGTTTAAAAACACATATACATTTACAGTATATGTTGTAAGTAAAGATTATGCTGTAAAACCAAATAAAGAACCTACAATATTTAAACTAAACACAAAAGACATAAAACAATCAGGAGTAAAATTATATTTTGCAAATGCAAAAAAAGTAGAAGGAGATACATATACATCAGTAAGTAATTCAAGATTATTTGCAATCGAAAAAACTGGAGACAATTTTGAAGAAATAAGAAAACAAGTATATGATGTAATAGAAAAAGATGTTGATAAAGTTTTGGACTACAGAAAAGACATAGGAAATATATATGTACACTAAAAAGATGCTCTGCATATGCAGAGCATCTTTTTAGTGTTCTCCTTTTGTAAATCGTTTTAAAGTTTCTACAAGTTGTATTTTTTCAATTGCTTGAACTTTTGCACTTATTACATCAGGAGTATCTGTATTTTTAACTTCAATTTTTGTTTGAACAATAATATTTCCCTTATCATATTCATTATTAACAAAATGAATAGTAGGACCAGTAAAATTTTCCTTTGCTTCCCATACAGCTTGGTGAACTTTCATTCCATACATACCTTTTCCACCAAACTTAGGAAGTAAAGAAGGATGAGTATTTATAATTCTATAATTATTTATTAAATGGTCACCAATCATTTTTAAATATCCTGCAAGGACAATTAGATCAACATCATATTTTTCCAAAACAGAAGATAACTCATAATCAATATCTTCCTTAGTTTTAGAATTAATAATATAAGTATCAATATTACTTTTTTTTGCTCTTTCTATTGCATAAGCATTTGAGTTATCAGATACAACTAAATTAATTCTAGCCTCTAATTCTCCATCATTTATAGAATCAATAATACTTTGTAAAGTAGTGCCACTTCCGTGAAGCAAAAACAACTAAATTATACATATCAAAAATCTCCTTTTTTAAATATAGTCCTATTATAGCAAATAAGCTTAAAAAAAACAAATATTTTTGACAAAAAGTATTTACAAATAAAATGTTTATGTTATAATAAAAATAGATAGAAGCTTACCACATAAAACGTGAGCCATCTTGTTGTGAAAAAATTACTGCACTACTGAAGGGCTATTCAGATAGTGCAATTTTTTATGCTAAAATTAAAAATATAATTAAAGCGAATATTATGAATAACAATATTATATTGAAGATTATGGAAAGTATCAAACATTTAAATATCAATTTATTCATAAGCATCACCTCTTTTCTTATGTAGAATCAAGATGACACTGCACTTTTCTGAAGTTTACTTCTATCAATACAATAAAAGATAACATATTACATACAAAAAGTCAACACAATTTTCCAAAGAAACAAATATTGCAAAAAGTATATGAATAAGGTATAATACTTTAAAAGCTTAAGGAGGCTAAGAAAATATGAAATTAATTTCATGGAACGTAAATGGATTAAGAGCAGTAATGAAAAAAGGATTTGAAGATTTTTTTTATGATATAGCTGCAGATATATTTTGTATACAAGAAACCAAGATGCAAGAAGGACAAATAGAAAATTTTGAACTTAAAGGGTATAAAGAATATTGGAATAGTGCGGTAAAAAAAGGATATTCAGGAACAGCAATTTTTACAAAAATAGAACCAGTTAATGTAACCTATGGAATAGGAATTGAAGAACACGATTTAGAAGGAAGAGTTATAACTCTAGAATTTGAAAAGTTCTATTTAGTAAATATATATGTACCAAATTCAAAAAGAGAGTTAGAAAGACTAGATTACAGAATGATTTGGGAAGACGAAATAAGAAAATACTTAAGCAATTTAAACAACAAAAAACCAGTAATAATGTGTGGAGATTTAAATGTAGCACACGAAGAAATAGATTTAAAAAATCCAAAAACCAATAGAAGAAATGCAGGTTTTACAGATGAAGAAAGAGGAAAAATGACGGAACTTTTAAAAGCAAACTTCACAGACTCTTTTAGGTATATGTACCCAGAAAAGATAGAATACAGTTGGTGGTCATATATGGGTAATGCAAGAGAAAAAAATATAGGTTGGAGAATAGATTATTTTATAGTATCAAATGATATAAAAGAAAAAATAAGAGATGCTAAAATACATACTGAAATATATGGTAGTGACCATTGTCCAGTAGAATTAGAGATAGAATTATAACAAATACCTATCTAGAAGCGGTTGGCACAAGTAAGAACAAAAAAGGAGAAGATGAAATGGAAAAGAAAAATAATATATGGGGGAAATGGCTATACTGGTTTATATTTGCAGTAGCAGTAATAATAGTATATAAAACACTAGATAACTTTACGCAAATATCAAACTGGATAAAAGGAATAATAAGTGTATTAATGCCATTTATAGTAGGAATACTTATAGCATATATACTTTATATACCTAGCAAAAAAATAGAAGGGTTTTACCTAAAATCAAAACTAAAAATAGTAAAGAAAAAAGCACGTACTTTAAGCGTATTTACAGTATATTTAATAGCCATAATACTTATAATACTCGCAATGAACTTTATAATACCAACACTAGCTACAAGTATTCAAGATCTTGCCAATAATTTAGTAGGGTATTATAACAATACAATGGAAGGATTAAAAAATATACCAGAAGAATCGATTTTAAGAAAAATAGATATAGAAAAAATAGCAAATAGCCTATCAGACATAAAAATAGAAGAGTATATAAACCTAAATACAATAACAGAATATGCAAAAGGAGCTATTGGAATAGCAAATGGAATTTTTGATTTCTTTGTATCACTAATAGTATCAGTATATGTATTACTTGAACGTACAAGAATTCTAAATTTTATGAAAAAATTAGCAGGAGCAATATTAAAAGAAAAAACTTACAATTCTATAGGAAAATATTTTAATAATACTAATACAATATTTTTTAAATTCCTATCAAGTCAAATAATAGATGCAATAATAGTAGGAATACTTACTTCTATTGCGATGTTAATTTTAGGAGTAAAATATGCAGTATTACTGGGATTTTTAATAGGAATATCAAACTTAATACCATACTTTGGTGCAATAATAGGAGTAGGAGTTTCAATAATAATAACTATATTTACAGGGGGAATATCTCAAGCTGTATGGATGGCTATAATTGTTATAGTATTACAGCAAATTGATGCAAATATTATAAATCCAAAAATAATAGGAAGTTCACTAGAAATTAGTCCTTTACTTGTAATATTTGCAGTAACAATTGGTGGAGCATATTTTGGAGTATTTGGAATGTTTTTAGCAGTACCAATATTTACAGTAATAAAAATATTAATAGAAGATTATATTGAATATAAAAATTCAATGAAAAATATTAGCACATAGAGAAGGTTAAATAATTAAAATAAAAAGTCGAAAAAAATAATAAAATATACTATACATTTTTCCTCAAATCTTTTATAATAAAAAGGTAGTTTATAAAAGATTTGGGGTTTTTTTATGTTAAAGAAATTAAAAGAAGAATGCGGAATTTTTGGTATTTATTCAGAATCAAAAGAAGAAAATGTTGCATATTATACATGTCTTGGGCTTTCTAGCTTACAGCACAGAGGAGAAGAAGCTTGTGGTATTGCTATAAATGATGGAGGAATTATATCTTATCATAAAGATGTTGGCTTAGTTTCTGATGTGTTTAACCAACAAGTTGTAGATAAACTTACAACTGGAAAAATGGCAGTAGGACATGTAAGATATTCAACAACAGGTGCACCAAAAAAAGAAAATGCTCAACCAATTGTAATTAGATATGCAAAAGGAAATTTGGCAGTAGTACATAATGGAAATTTAACAAATGCAGTAGAACTAAGAAAAGAACTACAAGAAAATGGAGCAATATTTAATTCTACTTCAGACACAGAAGTAATTGCACACATAATAGCAAGAGAAAGACTAAAAGTTGGTTCTATTGAAGAAGCTGTAATGAATACTATGAAATACATAAAAGGCGCATATTCATTACTAATAATGAGTTCACAAAAGTTAATAGCAGTACGTGATCCACAAGGCTTTAGACCACTTTGTATTGGAAAGCTAGGTAATGATATAATTTTTTCTTCGGAAAGTTGTGCCTTAGATATTATGGGAGCAGATTTAGAAAGAGATGTAAAACCAGGAGAAGTTATAGTAATTGCTGATAATGAAATGAAATCATATGATTGTAAAAATGGTGAGAAAGATGGACTATGTATTTTTGAATATATATATTTTGCAAGACCAGATTCAATCGTAGATGGAGTAAATGTACATCATTTTAGAGAAGAAGTAGGAAAAGCTTTAGCACTTCAAGCTCCAGTAGAAGCAGACTTTGTTGCAGGTGTTCCAGATTCAGGACTAGATGCAGCACTAGGCTACTCTAAACAATCAAAAATTCCATATGATATGGCATTTATAAAGAGCAAATACATAGGAAGAACATTTATACAATCAACACAAACTAAAAGAAGAAAACAAGTATTATTAAAACTTAATCCAATAAAAGAAACTGTAAATGGAAAAAGAATAATATTAGTTGATGATTCAATTGTTAGAGGAACAACAATAACAAGATTAATAAAAACATTACGTAGAGCTGGAGCAAAAGAAATACATTTAAGAATAGCATCACCTGAATTTTTAGGA
The DNA here is from genome assembly GCA_948896235.1 of uncultured Clostridia bacterium. Taxonomy (GTDB): domain Bacteria; phylum Bacillota; class Clostridia; order TANB77; family CAG-508; genus RGIG8482. The sequence goes on along the minus strand of CAQUUC010000002.1, from coordinate 205,634 downwards.
ATATGTTATTTTGGAACAGACGTCGCAAAAAAAGACGAACTGATTGCAATAAATAAGACTAAAGAAGATATAAGAAAAGAAATAGGAGCAGATTCGCTTGAATATTTAAGCATAGAAAGTTTAAGGAAAATAGCGAAAGCTTCTAATGCTAGTGGATTTTGTGAAGGATGTTTTACTGGAACTTATCCAATAGAAGTTCCAGATGAAATTGAGAAAGACACTTTTGAAAAAGTATTTTAAAAGAATATATGCCACAAATTATTATAAATAATTTGTGGCATAAAATTTTTAAAAACTCTTGTACATTTTTCTATGTAGTGCTAAAATAGAAAAAATGTCAAAAAATAGGAGGATGTTAAATGAACATATTAAACTTAGATAATTTTTCTAGTAGCGAAATTAATGAAATACTTGATTTAGCAGAAGAATTTAACAATGGTAAAGAAGTTGATTACAAAGGAAAAAAAGTAATATCAAATTTATTTTTTGAACCATCAACCAGAACACACTATAGCTTTGATATGGCAGCACTAAGATTAGGCTGTAGAACACAAAATTTTGATGCGGGAAATTCAAGCTTAAAAAAAGGAGAAAGTTTATACGATACAGTAAAGACTTTTGAAAGCTTTGGAACAGATGTGATAGTAATTAGACATGTAGATAATGAATACTATAAACAGTTAGAAGGTATAAAAGCACCAATATTAAATGCAGGGGATGGAACAGGAAACCATCCATCACAATCATTATTAGACCTATTAACTATACGCCAAGAATTTGGAAAATTTGAAGGACTAAAAGTAGTAATTGTTGGAGACATTAAACATTCTAGAGTCGCACATACAAACTTTAAAGTAATGAAAAAGTTAGGAATGGAAGTATATACATCTGGACCATTAGAATATAAAGAAGAAGGATATAACTATATAGAATTAGAAGAAATTTTAGATAAAGTAGATGTTGTAATGTTACTTAGAGTACAACACGAAAGACATGAAAATGCTATGCAAGAGACTAAAGAAGAATATCATAACATGTATGGATTAAATAAAGAGCGTGTAGCAAGAATGAAAGACAATGCAATAATAATGCACCCAGCACCATTTAATAGAGGAGTAGAAATTGCAGATGATGTTGTAGAATGTGAAAAATCACGTATATTTAAACAAGTACAAAATGGAGTATATGTAAGAATGGCAATGATTTATATGGCATTAGAAAAATAAACATATATTTATAGAAAATCTAAAAAAAGTATTGTTAAAAAAAAATATCTATGATATATTTTTATCATAGATATTTTTTTAAGAAAAGTAGGGGTGTGCATCATTATGGAAGAAGTATTAGATAAAGATAAAAAAACCATATTAATAGTAGATGACGAACAACATATTGTAGATATTTTAGTATATAACTTAGAAAAGGAAGGATACAATACATTACAAGCAAACGATGGACTTACTGCTGTTGATATAGCACTAAGTCAAAAACCAGATTTGATTTTATTAGATATAATGCTTCCAAAAATGGATGGACTTGCAGTCTGTAAAAAAATTAGACATACATTAAATGTTCCAATTTTGATGCTAACAGCAAAAGACGAAGAAATAGACAAAATATTAGGACTAGAATTAGGAGCAGATGACTATGTTACAAAACCATTCAGCGTAAGAGAATTAATGGCTAGAATAAAAGCTAACCTAAGAAAAGTGGAATTATCTTCAAACAATACTGAAACAGCAAAAGAAGGAAATACAAATAAAATTGTAGTTGGAGAATTAAGCTTAGACTTAGATAAATTTGAAGTGAAAGTTTCAGGAGAAGTAGTAGATTTAACCTTAAGGGAATTTGAAGTTTTAAAATATTTAGCAAACCAACCAGGACAAGTAATAACAAGAGAAGTATTGCTTGAAAAGGTATGGGGATATGAATATTATGGTGATATAAGAACTGTTGATGTTACAGTAAGAAGAATTCGTGAAAAAATAGAGAAAGATACATCAGCACCAAAAATCTTAATTACAAAAAGAGGAGTAGGATACTATATAGCATCTAAATAGTAAATAATATAGAAGGTCGAAAGTCTTTAGGCTTTCGACCTTTCAAGGTATGATATAGGAGGAAGTATGATAAAGAACGTACAACTTAAAATTATAATAATTTTAACAATAATAGGACTTGCAATTATTGCTGGAATTGGAGGATATTTTTTAATCAATTTACAAACAATATATTTAAATATTCCTTCGGTTAATGATATAAATACAATTCAAAGTGATTTAACAAATATAGTTAATAAAGGACTATGGCTATCAATATACGCAGGATTTGCGTTTTTAGTTATAGCCATAGGAATAGCTATATATGTTATAACAAAAGTAACACTTCCAATAAATAGATTAATAGATAGTGCCAGAAAAGTTGCAACTGGAGAAGAAACTAAAATAGAAGAACCAAGAAAGCCAAAAGAAGTAGACGGAATAGCTGATGCGATTGGAAGGATGACTATAGAATTAAAAGAAAACTTAAGTGAAGTTTCAAGACAAAAAAACCAAATAGAAACAATTCTTCTACATATGACAGATGGAATTATTGCCTTCAATATGGAAGGAAATATTATGTTAGTAAACCCAGCAGCAACTAGATTATTAAGAATTATGCCAGAAGATGATACCTTTGAAAAAATATTTAAAAAATTAAATGTAGATATAAATATGGAAAAAATTATATACTTAGATGCTTGGACTTCTTCAGAAGAAAGAGTAAATTTAGGAGATAAACATATTAATTTATTCTTTGCTCCATTAAAAGATGAGTTAGATAGACCAGATGGAGTAATGGTAGTTATACAAGATATAACAGAGCATGTAAAACTAGATAATATGAGAAGAGAATTTGTAGCAGATGTATCACATGAATTAAAAACGCCTATTACTTCAATAATGGGATATGCAGACACATTACTAGAAGGTGAATATGATAAACAAACTCAGGATAAATTCTTGGGAGTAGTAGCAGCAGAAGCAAGAAGAATGGCAAAACTTGTTACAGACCTATTAGCACTATCGAGATTTGATAATAATCAAGAAAAGGTAAAAAAAGAAGAATTCGATTTAGGGGAATTAGTAAAAGCTTGCCAAGAAAAAGTACAGCTTGAAATAGATAAAAAACATCATAATGTAGAATGTTTTGTAACTGCTAATGTTCCACCAGTTTATGCTGATAGATATGGAATAGAAAGAGTGGTATTAAATATATTAACTAATAGTATAAAATATACTAAAGAGAACGGAAATATAAAAATATATGTAGGATTTGTTTATAATGATGCATATATAAAAGTAATAGATACAGGAATAGGAATACCAGAAGAAGATTTATCAAGAATTTTTGATAGATTTTATAGAGTTGATAAAGCTCGTACAAGAGAAATGGGAGGAACAGGTTTAGGATTATCTATTGCAAAAGAAATATTAGATAAAAATGATGGTAGTATTGATATAAAAAGTGAATATGGTAAAGGTACTGAAGTTGTAATTCGTGTGCCTACTAAAAAATAAGTTGTCAATGGGGACGGGGATTTTTGACAACCACTATTAGCAGTTTTTATAATATTTACTACAAAATCTTGTAAAAACAATAAAACTAAGGTATAATAAACACGCACATAAATGTATTACGAAAGGAAGAAGCTTAATGGATAATGAAAAAAAGATAAAGATAAAAGAAGTTTTGGAATGGGCATATTGTATAGTTATTGCAGTTATACTTGCATTAATAGTTAGATATTTTGTAGGAACGCCAACTATTGTACAACAATCATCAATGTATCCAACCCTAAAAGAAGGGCAGAGATTAATATTAAATAGAACCATTAGAATTTCGCATACTATGCCAAAAAGGGGAGATATAGTAACTTTTGAAGCACCTTCAACAAGATATTTATCTGCGGCACAAGTAGATAAACCAATTGCAGAATATAACCATAATATTAATAATATATTTTCTAAATTTAGATATTATATATTAGAATTAGGAAAAGACAGTTATATAAAAAGAGTTATTGGATTACCAGGTGAACATGTTAAAATAGAAAATGGAAAAGTATATATAAATGGAGAAGAATTAAAAGAGAACTATTTACAAAGTACAGTAAAGACAGAGCCTACAGGTGCATTTTCAGATTTAGTAGTACCAGAAGGATGTATATTTGTAATGGGAGATAATAGGTCAGGTAGTGATGATTCAAGAAAATTTGGTTGTGTCCCATTAGAAAAATTAGAAGCTATAGTTTGGATTAGATTTTGGCCATTTAATTTATTTGGAAAAGTTGATTAAATTTTGGGCGGACATACAATAGTCTGCCTTTAATGTTATTTAGAAGCTAATCGGTATCACAAAATTTGCTTTTATATTTAAAAAATCTTGATAAATCGGCATAAATAGGATATAATTATAACTGCTTAAATACAAAAAAAGAGGAGTTATAATGGCTTTTAGTAATTTAATTGGAAATGATAAAGTAAAAGTTACATTGCAAAATCTTGTAAAAGCAAATACAGTTGTACATAGTTATATGTTTATAGGACCAAGTGGGGTTCGGTAAAACATTATTTGCAAAAGAGTTTGCAAAAATGATATTATGCGAAGAAGAAAATAAGCCTTGTAACAAATGTAAGTCTTGTATAGAGCTAGAAAATAATAATAATCCAGACCTAATAGAAATAGAACCAGAAAATGCTACTATAAAAATAGAGAAAATAAGAGAAATGCGGAAGCAAAGTGCAAGAATTACCAATCATATCAAAGAAAAAAGTTTACATTATAAAAGATGCAGATCTTATGACAAAAGAAGCTGGAAATTGTCTACTTAAAACTTTAGAAGAACCACCAAGTTTTGTTACAATAATAATGACAGGTTCAAATGAAAGTATGTTTTTAAATACAATAAAATCAAGATGTATGAAAATTGTATTTCAAAAGATACAAGATGAAGTTTTAAAAGAATTTCTAATTAGTAATTATAATATAGAACTAGACAATAATATTTTAAAAGCTTGTGAAGGAAGTATAGAAAAAGCATTTAAAGTAAATGAGAAAAAAGAAGAATATGAACAAGCACTAAGGATATTTTCTAATATAGAAAGTTATAAATTGCTGGATGTAATAAATAAATTAGACTTTATTTATAAGAATAAAGAAGATATATATGATATACTAGACTATATTAATATAATATTATCAACCACACAGTTAGAAAATCCTAAATATATAACGTATATAGAAGCAGTAGAACAAGCCAAAAAGAGTTTGAAAGCAAATAGCAATTTTGATATGAGCATTGATAATATGTTATATAAAATTTGGAAGGAATAACCAGAGAAAGGAAGGACAATAATTTTGAAAGAAATTATAGGAGTAAGATTTAAACGACCAGGAAAAATTTATTTCTTTGACCCGAAACATTATAAATTACGGAAAAGGTCAATATGTAATAGTAGAGACTTCAATGGGCGAGGAATATGCAGAAGTAGTAATAGAAAATAAATTTTTGCCAGAAGAAAAAATAGAAAATGAATTAAAGCCAATAGTTAGAGTTGCAACATATAAAGATAAAAAGCATTATGAAGAAAATAAAGTTAAAGAAAAAGAAGCCTTTGATATTTGCCTAGAACAAATAAAAAAGCATAAATTAGACATGAACTTAACAGATGTAGAATATAAATTTGATAACTCAAAACTTCTATTTTATTTTACAGCAGATGGAAGAATAGATTTTAGAGACTTAGTAAAAGATTTGGCAGCAATATTTAAAACCAGAATAGAACTTCGTCAAATAGGTGTAAGAGATGAAGTAAAAAGAATTGGCGGAAATGGAATGTGTGGAAGAGAATTATGCTGTTGTTCTTTTCTAGGAAACTTTGAAACAGTATCAATAAAAATGGCAAAAGAACAAAACATATCTTTAAATCCAGCAAAAATTTCTGGCAACTGCGGAAGACTTATGTGCTGCTTAAAATATGAAGAAGAAGCATATTTAGAGAAACTAGCAAGACTTCCAAAAGTGGGAGCAATAGTAAAAACACCAGAAGATGATGAAGGTGTAGTAGATTCAATTGAAACTTTAAAAGAAAGAGTTAGAGTAAAGTTTAGAGATAAAGAAGGTTATTTCTATAAAAAATTTGATGCTAAAGACTTAAAAATAATAAAAGATGTAGAAGATAAAGATGATTTACAAGGATTAGATGCAGAAGAAGTAAAAGAATTAAAGAAATTAGAAAAACTAGAAGAACAAGATAAATTGAATCAAGAAGATATATAAAAGGAGGCGAGAAATATGGCATATAAAATTACAGATAAATGTATCAGTTGTGGAGCTTGCGCAGCAAACTGCCCAGTTGAATGTATATCTCAAGGTGATGAAAGATACATAATAGATAAAGATGCATGCATAGGATGCGGAACATGTGCTGGAGTTTGCCCAGTAGATGCACCTTGCGAGTGTGACTAGAGTAAAACCTTTGATATAAGTGAAATTGAGAAGATTACTTAAAAATAATCTTCTCAATTTTTTTATCATTGTAATAAATTTTGTCAATAATAGAAATCCAAAATCTTCTTTTCTCTATTTGTGATAATGAAGAATATAGATCATTGAAATTAGAATTAAATATTTTTTCTAATCTACTAAAATCTTTTGAGGTATTATTTTTATAATCACTTTTTTTGATTTCTAGTTCTTGTAATTGATTATTGTATTTTTTATAATCCTTCTCATACATCTCTTTATCAATTAAGTCACTAATGTATAAGTCTTTTAGTTTTTCAAGTTTTCTTTTTATTTCTTTAGAATTATCTATAAGTGTTTCTTTGTTTTTTGTTTTTAAGACTTTAGTTTCAGATATATGTTTTTCAGCTTCTTGTTTTATATTTTCAATTAAGTACCTTTCTATTTTGCTTTCAAATATACTATGTCTATTTGAACATCTATATTCTTTACCAATTTCTTTAGATAGTTTTTCTGCTTTCCAACATCTGTAACTTACATAAGTTCCATATTTCGTGTAACAAATTCTTCTAGACATTGCACCTTCGCATTCAGCACATTTAAGTATTCCATCAAATAAAGACACGGGAGCTTCTTTATTGTTCTTTGTTATTTTTCTTCTTTTACTTAATAAATCCTGTACTAAATAAAATAATTCATCTGTCATAAGTGCAGGAATATAGTTATAAATGTATTCTTCCTTTTTATATAGCTTATATTTTCCAATGTAAGATGTTTCGGTTAACATTTTTTTATAAGCATCATAACTTTTAAAAGGAAAATGCTCTTTAAAATATTCAAAACTTAATTTAGTATCAGCTCCTACAGCTATAAAATATTCGTAAAATTTAATTATATTTTCTTGTTGTTCTATATTTACGATATAGTGTTTATCTACAATATCATATCCATATTTTTTAGTTCCAGAAGTAATTTCACCTTTATTTCTTTTGTTTTGAAAAACGAACTTTATTCTTTCAGATGTCTTTCCAATTTCACGTTGTGCAAGAGACACTTTTAAGTTAAAAATAAATGTTCCATCAGCAGTAGATGTATCAATATCATCTTCATCTATAGCTTTCATAGTACAATTATTATCTATTAGCATTTTATTTATATTATTGGCATCTAATACATTTCTACTTAATCTATCTAACTTTGTAAATAAAATTATATCATAGACATTTACTCTAGAAAGCATATCTTTTAAAGCTGGTCTTTTCATAGATGAAGCAGAAATACCTTCGTCAATATAAAATTCATACTTATAATTGTTCTCTTTACAGTATTTTTCTAATGCATCTTTTTGAGCTTGTATAGAAAAGCCAAATTTAGCTTGTTCATCTGTACTTACTCTACAATAGCAAGCTACATATTTCATATTAAAACTCCCTTTTTAATTGTTTTACAATTCCAATTATATTAACAGGTATAGTCTCCATTTCTTCTTTTGTAAATATAAGAGGTTCATAATTGCTATTCAAAGGTTGTAATAGAATACTATTGTTGCTTTTCTTTCCTTTTCTTATTGTAGCTTCATCTCCATTAACTAGAGCAACAACTATATCACCATTTTCAAAATCGCTTTGTTTTTTTATTATAACTATATCATCTTCTATAAGAACCGGAAACATACTATCGCCTTTTACCTTTAACGCAAACAATTCATTACCATCAGCAAGTTTTTTATCTACATCAACAGTTCTAATCCAATTTTCTTGTGCCAGATAATTATAACCTGCTTTTACTATACCAAGAAGAGGAATTTCAACAACGGAGTTACCCAATACATCTGTTTTTTTAATATTACTGTATTTAGAAGTATCATATCCCATTAACCATAAAGGGTTAACGCTAAATATTTCGGATGCGTATTTTACAGTAGAAATTTTAGGAGCCATTTCTCCATTCATATATCTATAAATAGTAGACTTACTTTTTATTCCTAACATTTGTGCTAATTTAGAAACATCTATACTACTTGTTTTTACTAAATCAGAAAATCTTTCTGCAAATTTTTCTAAAATAATTTCTTCATTCATAAAAATCGCCTCAAATGTATTATACACTAAAAATTTTCGTTTTGCAACTAAAAATTTTATATTTTTTTGCAAAAAGCTATTGACAAAGAAAAATATTTATTATATATTCTAGTTGCGAAACGCAAAAAAAGGAGGCGAAAAAATGAAAAAATACAGAGAGTTATTGGAATTAAAGGGATTGCTTAGAGAAAAAAAGATAAACTATGAAACGTTGGCGAGACATTTGAAAATGTCGTTAAGTGCATTATCTAATAAGATTAACGGAAAGTCAGTATTTGATATTTTGGAAGTTAATAAAATTGCAAGTTTTATAGGGATAAGCAAAGAAGATATAGCAATTTATTTTTTTTAATCAAATAGTTGCGAAACGCAAAAAAAGGAAGTGATTATATGTGAATTATGAAAAAATTTATAACACACTTATAGAAATAATAGCAGAAAGAGAAAATGTAATAGTTACTACAAAAGTCAAAAGAATAATTAAGGAGAGTGAATAACAAATGAAAAAACAATTTAAGTATAAATTAAGAAGAGCATTATTAATATATATACCATTTTATGCAGTTTGGACAAGTATGTTTGTGATTAGTTTAATAAAGTAGGAGGAAGAATAGTATGACAAGACCAAGAGGAACAGATAAAGCAGAAGTAATGCAAGTTATAAAAACAACATCTTTGTTGGGAGATGGAACAGAAAAAGACCCAGCAAGATTTATATATCAATACTGGGACTTTAAAGGAAATTTATTAGCAAGTCACGATACACTAAATGAAACTACAAGGTAAGACAGATTACTTTTGAGATTTTTTATTGTTGGCAATATCTTGAATATTTAAAAGCAGTTGTTCTTCATCATATCGAGATATGTACCATTTATCAATTAGTAGTTCGATTAGCTTTAAAAGCTTTTCAGCTTCGCTTGGTTCAACATCGATAATTAGGTCGACTTGCTTTTCCATATGAGCGCCAATATTACCAATAGAACGAACAGAGTCAATAGCTTTCCATTGTGAAGGAGTTACTTTTGATTGAAGTTCATTTATTTCATCTATTAGACGGGGCTTACAAATTCCCCAAAAGTCTCTAATCATACCTTGTAAACACCTACGAGCAAGGGTAGCAGAAGCTTTAGGACTTAAATTAAGAATAGAGTATGCTTCTTCATAATCTTCACGAATTGCCTTTGGAATATATTCTGGGAATTGTTTAGCTAAAGAAGAAGGATAAAGAGGAATATGCAATCCTTTAAGTGTATTTTCGCCTACAGCCACAAAACTAACTTTTTGGCAAGTGGGACAATACAACATATTTAGATTAATAATTGAAGTGTTTAAAGCAGTGTCGTCTACATGATGGGGGCGTCCAACGTTAAAAAAACATCTTAAAATTCTAAATGTGTCTTGAATTTGTGGAATAGATGAATTGCAAAAAGGACATAAATGATTTTTTGATAAATCATCACTTATATATAAATCAATATCCATAATAATAACCTCACTTTCGAGGTAATTATACATAATTTAACAAAAAATGTAAATAGAAAGGGGTGATAAATATGTTAGAGAGATTTCAAAAAATGCTACAAGATTTAAAGACAAAAAAAGAAAACGAACTAATGACATTTAGCTTAGATACAGTACAAGAATACTTTAAAATGCAAGATTACAATAAACAGCTTAAATTCAATGCAATAACAGCAGAGCAAGTAAAACGAGCAGACAATTATGAAAAGCATTTACAAAGTATATTAAAAAAACTATACGTTCCTGACTACCAATTAGAAAACGTATAGATTTAAGAATAATTAAATATGAATCATATTTGTTTATAGTTTATCACATTTGTGGAAAACTGTCAATTAAATACGAAATGGAAGAAAAATATGTGTGTAAATAAAAGAGTAAGAAGTAAAAAGAATATTAAATATATTTATTGTATTAAAAAGAAAAAAGAAGTTACTTATGAAATGTGCAATAACTGTACAAGCAAAGAATATAAAAAATCAAAACCCATAAAAGTGTCTAAAACTAAAATAAAAAATAAGTCAAATAAATTAGCAAAACTAGAACGACAAAGAGATAAAGATATAATCAAATCAGGCATATGTGAGTGTTGTGGAAAATATAGCGAAAGATTAGATACACACGAAGTCTATGGGGGAAGTAACAGAAAAAGAAGTATAAAATATAAATTTATCAAATTAATATGCCGAGAATGTCATTCTAGTGAAAACAAAATAATGCAATTAAGAGTAGATATACAAAAAAAGTATGAAGAAAATTATTCGAGAGAAGAGTTTATAAAAATAATAGGTAAAAGTTATTTATAAAAAAAGAGGTGAATGTAAGTCTTGGAAGATATAGTAAAAAAGTACGAGTTAACAAGAAAAATTAATAAAATTTTATATGAAATTGGAATGAAGACAACGTGTATAGGGTTTTGCTATTGGCTCAATGCAATAGATTATTGCGTATCAAAAGAAATAAACGGAAGTTATTGTATTAGAACAATTAGTGAAGTTTATTTATACATAGCAGAAAAGTATAAAACATCTATAGACTGTGTAGAAAAAGCTATGAGATATGCAAAAGAAAAGAGTAATTATAAAGAACAATGGAATCTAGACTATAAGTTAAAAAATCACGATTTTTTACAAATATGTTTAAATAAAGCTTATGAGTGTTTGTTTCATAAGTAGCAGTGGTAATGGTCGAAAGATAAAATGTGGGAGGCAGTATTATGGAAAATCCAAATTATTACGCAATTATACCAGCAGAGGTAAGATATGACAAGAAATTAAGAGCGAATGAAAAGTTGCTGTATGGAGAAATTTCAGCATTAACACAAAAAAATGGAGAATGTTGGGCAAGTAATAATTATTTTGCAGATTTATATGATGTAACAGCTCAAGCTATCAGCAAATGGATTTTAGATTTAGCAAAAAGAGGATATATAGAAATTGAATATATAAAAGCTAAAGGATCTAAAAACATAGACAAGAGAATTATAAAAATGGTATCAACAAATATTGATAGGGTATCAACAAAAGATGTAGGGGGGTATCAACAAAAGTTTAAAGAGAATAATACAAGTATTAATAATAAAAAAGAAGAAGAAAGAAAAATAGAAAATAGAAAAAGTGACTTAAGTAAAATCACAAAATACTATGAAGATAATATTACTTTAATAGTACCAACAATAGTGGAAGAGATTGAAAGTTATTTAGAAGATGGGATAGAAGCAGAATTAATTATAACTTGTATTAAAGAAGCGGTAGATAGAAATCATAGAAATTGGAAATATATAAAAACAATTTTAAACGATTGTTATAACAATAAAGTTTTTACAGTTGAACGATATGAAATCAAACAGAAAGAATTTAAAAAATTTAAAAACAAGAAACAAGATATAAAAATAAGTGAACTTAAGTATTCTAATGATTTTAGTGAATATGACAATTACATAAGAAAAGAGGTGCAAAATGAATAATGAATTATATTCAAAAGAGATAGAAGAAAGCATAATAGGATGTTTAGCTATATTTGATGACTGTCAAAAATATATAAAAAAACTGGAAATAGATGATTTTTTCATACAAACAAATCAAGTAATAATGCAGTTAATTAAAGAATTAAATAAAGATAATAACCCAATTAATATAACAACAATAAAAGAAAAAGCAAAAAATAAAGAATTAAAAGCTGATGAAATTTTTAAATATCTAGTTAATATATCAGAAAACATAATAACAAGTGCAGAAATAGATTATTACATAAAAACATTAAAAAACTATTCTATGAAAAGAAAAATATTGAAAGCAACAAAAAGAATAAATGATAAAGTTTTTCTTACAGAAGTAGATATAGACGCAGAAGAACTAAAAAAAGAATGCATTAATGAAATCGTAAATATAAAAACACAGGTTACGGAATTAAAAGATAGTGATATGACAAGTATAATGAACATTGTAATCAATGACATAGAAGATAGATACAAAAATAGAGATAATCACATATATGAAACGGGATTTTTTGATCTAGATAAAGCTACGAACGGATTACACAAACAAGAACTTACAATAATAGCAGCAAGACCTGGAATTGGTAAGACAGCACTTGCATTGAACATAGCAGAAAGATTAGCCAATAAGGGAGTAAATACATATTTTGTTAGCTTAGAAATGTCAAAAGAACAACTAGGCAATAGGTTAATTGCAAGTAAAACAAACATAGATAGTCATAAGTTAAGAAGCGGTTGGTTAGAAGAAAAAGACTGGGGAGAAATAGGAAAAATAGCAGGACAATTAAGTGAATTAAAAATGATAATTGATACTAAAAGCAAAACAATTCAAGAAATAGAGATTAGAGCTACAGAATTAAAAGAAAATAAAAACATAGGTTTAATAGTTATTGATTATCTACAGCTATTAAAAAGTAAAAATAAATTCAATATAAGAGAACAAGAAGTAGCAGAGATAAGCAGAAATTTGAAATTATTATCAAGAGATTTAAATATTCCAGTCATTGCACTATGTCAATTAAACAGAGCATCAGAGGCAAGAAGAAGACCGATTTTAGCAGACTTACGAGAAAGTGGAAGTTTAGAGCAAGATGCAGACAACGTAATATTTATTTATGCAAGTGAAGAAGAAAAAGAAAAACAAACATCAGTTATAGAAACAGAACTAATTATTGCAAAACAAAGAAATGGAGCAACAGGTACAATAAAATTAAACTTCAATAGAAAAACAATGACATTTAATAACAGAACTTAGGAGGAAATATGAAAGAGGTTATAAAAGAAAAGGATTTACGAAAAGCAAGCAATTCAGAAAAAGCTAATATTCTTAAAAGGATTGCACAAGGACAAGCAGTATATGAAAAAAATAAAAAGGAGTTGAATTATGGATAAAATAGCAAAAGAGACAAGAAAGGAATCTTTTCAAGAAATACAAAAGACTCATTTAAAAGATTTGGTATATCAAGAATTAGCTAATGAGCAATTAACTGCTAGACAATTAGCAAAGAAGATGTACAAGAAGCGGACTAATAAAAACAGATGCAAGACAAGAAATAGCACCACGATTAACAGAACTTCAAAGAGAAGGATTAATATGCATCATTGAAAAAAGAAAAGAAGAAGAATGCAGAACTTCAGCATCTGTATATTCAAAAATATAAAGAAATGGAAGGAATTTAATATGTCAAGAATGTCAAATATAGATTATACAATAAGAAATTGGTTTAAAGAACATATAGCATATATAGTAGTAACAATAGTAATTATTGGATTAGCAATACATACAACTATAGATAGCTATACAACTGAACGAGAAAAAGAAAACAGAATAAACAACATAGAAAAAACATTACAAGAGCATACACATTACATAGATGAGTTAGAGGCAGATGTAGATAATTTGAAAGAGGTGTAAAGCTATGTTGAGTAAAGAAGAAAATAAAAACTTACTAGAAGGTGTAGATTACGGAGTAGGAGAAAGTAAATCAGTAACAAATTTTTTGGCAACAGAATGTCCTAAATGTAATCATAAAATAAAATTTAGATTAAGAATAGGAGATATAAAAAATGTAGAGGAATATATAGAACAATTAGAACAAGAAAATCAAGCATTAAAAAAGGGACAATATAGTTTGATGCAATCAAGAAATAAATGGAAGATTAGATATTACAAAGAGAGAAAAAGAAGAAAGGAAGCAGACAAAATAATAGAACAGCTAATAGAGAAGTTAGAAACGAATTTAGAAGAATTAGAAATTTTGCACGATAATTACATAGATGCAAACGTAATAGAGGGAACTTATGAAACATTAGGTAGAATAAATGAAATTAGAAGAATTTTAAAAATCTTGAAAGGAGAAAAGAAATGCTAGACTTATTTAATAAAAAGAAATTAAAAGAAAAAGAAACGATAATAGAAGCAAAAAGAAAAAAGATAACAGAATTACTAGACACTATTGATAATTTAACGGAACAAAATACAAGAATAACAACAAATAGTGAACATTTAATTGAAGAAAATAGAAAATTGATAGATTGGATAGAAAGAATATTAGATACAGTTGGAATAATGGAAATAAGAGAAAAACTAAATTTCAGGATACCCGTTTATATAGAAAAAGAATACAAAGCATATGACCGAAATGTAATGGGAATATTTGAAAAAGAGAGAATAACTATACCTGAAATAACAATTATAAAAATGGGTTAAGGAGGGACTAGCAGATGAATAAAGCAGATAATAAAGAATTAGAAGAAGCTATAAAAAGATTGACAATACATAAAAATCCTCCGATAATTCTGGGTTATAATATTGTTAGTGAAAAAGATATAAATACAATATTAAACTACATAGATAATTCTATATCTAAAGAAAAAGTAGAAAAGGTAATAGAAGAATTAGAAGATAAAGCAAAAAGAATTGCTGGGACATATCAATATTCTGATAGTGCTGAAGATTTAGAAAATAAAAAAACAGAAGTAAGATTGTATAGAACAGTTTCAGAAGATTTACAAAAATTATTGAAAGGAGAATAGAGATGTTTAAAAAGAAAGAACAGACTGACTTAATAATACCAGACAAAGTGCCTGAAAAAAGAGTTATAGAATTAAAGGATTTAAGGCAATTTATGCTAGATGGCTATAATGAAATAAGAGAAGTAAAACAAAAAAATCAAGAACTAGAAAATAAAATAGAAGAATATAAAACAGCAGAAACAATACACAATGCAACATTAGCAACTTTAAATGAATTTAAAATAAGAGATGAAGAAAATAAAAAAGAAATAGAAAGATTAAAACAAACAATAGATGAAAAATCGACAAGAATATTAGATCTAGAAGATTTAGCAAATGAAGCTGAATTAGATAAACAACGAATAGAGGAAAAAGAAAAGAATATAGAGAAAACGATAAAGAAATCAGTTAATGAAAAACAGCAAGAGGTTAAAGCCAAAATAGTAAATATTATTAAACAAACAAAAGGAACTTTAAGTAAATCTAAACTAATAAACTTAATAGAAAAAGTGGAGGAATAACTTATGAACAAATATTACATAGCTTTTGCTTATAAAAGCAAAATACAAATAGGATTTGGTGATACTATAATTACTAGCAAAAATAAATTAAAAATGAATACAATCGAAGACATAGAAAATATAAAATCTTTTATATTAGAAAAAATGAAAGAAAAAGACAATACAATCAAAGGAATAACAATAATGGATTTTAGAGGATTGGAGGAATAAGTTATGAATAAGTTAGTTTTAATAGGAAAATTAAGTAGAGATTATGATGACAACGTAGGAATAATACAAAATAATAATTACTATGTAGATACGTTATCAGGAGAAATAGGAGATTTTATAGAAAAAGACAATAACAGATTGTCAGGAACATATAGTAAAGAAATTGACGAAGATTTAGGATACAGAACTTGTACAAGTGCAGATAATATACAATTACGATATTATGTTAGCGACAATGAAATAAAATCACAAGAAGACATACAAGAAAAGTATTTGAAAAAAATATTAGGAAGTATAGATATAGCAGTAGAAAATATTGGCTATTCAGAGTACACAATAACAGGTTGTGTAACAGAAAACTTCACATTAGGAGGACACGATTTAGAAAAAATATTTGGTACTTATATAGGCAAATATATATGCATTATAGTAAGTAAGGAGGAATAACTTATGACAGAAGAAGAGAAAAAAGAATTAGACAATTTAATATGTACATTACATACACACCATATAGATACTAACATTTTATTTAAAATGCGAGATACGATACAAAAACAACAAGAAGAGATAGAGAAGAAAGACAAGATAATAGAGGAAATGGCAAAAGCATTATATGTAGAAAATTACTGTAAAGAACTTAATTGTAACAAATGTACAGCGAAGAACTTTGCAGATTGCATAAAACAATATTTTGAAAGAAAAGCAGAGGTGTAGTATATGACAAATAAAGCAAGAAAAATATTATTAAAAGATAAAAAGAAATATACACAATTAGCAGAATATACATTAGAGCAAGAAGATAGAGAAGTATATGAACAAGTAGTAGATATGTTTAATGATATATTAGATTTAAATTAAAGGGAGGTACATAAGAATGCAAGAGGAAAACAAAGAAGAGTTTAAAGAAAAAATCGAAAAGGCTAAGGAAGAGCTTAGAGAATATAGAGACAATATAAGATACATAGAAGAAAAACAAAATGATGCTGAAGAATTAAGAACAAGAATAGAAAAAACAACACACAAACTAACAGAAGTACAAAGCGGAAAAGGAGACAATCTAGATAAAGCACCATTAGAAGAAAGTTTAGATAAGATAAAAGAAATAGAAAAAGACTGTGATAAAAAGTTACAAGAACTGTTAATAAAGAAATTTGTAGTAGAAAACAAAATTGAACAATTAGATCAACCATATAAGAGCATATTATATTTAAGATATATTAGAGGAAACACTTTAAATAAAGTATCAGAAGATATGGGGTATTCATACGATCATATATGCAAATTGCACGGAAAAGCACTAAAAAATTATGCAGAGCTATAAAAGATGACGGTAAAAACCATTGAATAACGGTTTTATAATATGTTTTAATTATAATAGATAAATTTTTGTAGAAAGGTTTTCTATAAAAGTTTTGTAAATACAGATTTTTCATATTAATGGCAAAGAGTTAGTACTTTCACTACTAGCTCTTTTTATTATAGTTATTAACTAATACTAGGTAATGTTAATATAGATTCCATAAAGATATCCTAAGCTTTTGTTTTACATAGAACTTTCCTGGTGAGTTCCAATTTTTTTATAAGATAGTACGTAGTGATACACAGTAAAGGGAATAGTTCTAATCGATCGAGAATGATAGTGCTGCCAAAAGTTCCTAGTGCGCACGAATGAAATGTATCATTACGCAGTGTTTTATATTAAGGAGGCTGATACAAATGAAAACAGCTGAAGAAACATATGTACAATATCTATGTAGAAACTGTAAAAATAAACATACAGATCTATGTTGTATTAGAAGAAAGATAGATAATACATTATATTGTGAAAGTTATAAGAAAGATAAAGAACTAGAAGGATACAAGAAACCACTAGATAAAACAGCTAAATTTGGTAAATGTGTTATGCCTAAATTAATAAGCAATTGGAATACAATATGAAAAAACGAAGAGCAAGAAGAAAGTATGTTAATTGGGAAGTGGAAATAGCAAAAGGAAATACAGATGCTTTTTATAATTCAACAGACTGGGAAATTCTAAGAGAAAAAGTATTAGAAAGAGACAAAGGCAAATGTCAATTCTTTTTAGGTAAATGGAATGATGGAAAGCATTTTTCAAAAACAATAAAGATAGTAAATGCAGATACAGTGCATCATATCATTCCAATAAAAGAAAGACCTGATTTAGCATTAGATATAAACAACTGTATAAGTTTAAGTTTTGAAGCGCACGAAATAATAGAAGAAAGACATAGGTGGAGTTGGAGAAAAAAGAAGAAACCCATAACAGAGGAGAGATGGTAGTGGAAAAATGTTATAAAACACTTATAAAAGAAAAAGATGGAATAATAAGAAGTATTGCTTATAAATGCAATCAAAAAGATAAATGTTGTAATAGTGAAATGTGCGGAACAGAATGTCAGCATACACTTAATAAAGAATATGCAATAGATTTTGCAAATGAAGAAAGTAAACAAGTAACAGAAACAAGAATTTACGCAGATGGAAACTTAATAAAGAAGATTATAGAATATAAGTAGGTGATAAACATGAAATTAGAACATTTAATACAAGCATATAAAGCAAACAATATAGAAGCGGAACTAAAAGATATGAGTAATGAAAATGAAAGAGCAGGAGTAATAACTTTTGCTACTGGAATATCGGCAGCATATCTACTAGATAATGAAGATATAGCAATAGCTATAAAGATATTCTTTAACTGTTTAACAACAGATAACTTAAAGATACAAAATCAAATAAGTCACACAATAAGAATGTTGAATGTAATACAAAATACAATAACATTATTGTGTAATATACCACAAAAAGAATGCAATATGATATTAGACAAGCTAGGTTTATTTGATAATACATTTCAGAAGCGGAAAGAGAATAAAACACTTAGAACATAGTTATCAAATAGAAGTAGTAAATGGATTATTGTGTTTAAGTATAAATGAAACAGGAATAGAAGACCCCGGTCAAAATCTAGAGCTAAAACGAGCTTAAGGAGAGCGGGTGTGTGGTCTTAACTGTTCAACTTTTTTATTTTCTCACGTGTAAAGGGGGTATGGAAATGGCAAACAGAAAAAAGTCGTCAAAATCTACAAATAAAAAGGAAAAAGAGCTTGAAAAAATTGTAGAGGATTTAGAAGATAAAATATCAAAAATAGAAGAAAACGAAACTTTAGAGCAAAAAATAATTGATAAAAAGCAAGCAATTAAAGAAGA
The DNA here is from genome assembly GCA_948896235.1 of uncultured Clostridia bacterium. GTDB lineage: Bacteria > Bacillota > Clostridia > TANB77 > CAG-508 > RGIG8482. Next base: position 186,549 of record CAQUUC010000002.1, on the reverse strand, counting down.
CTTACAAAACCAGTTAATATCTCAAAATAAGTTTGGAAAACAATTTGATGATATGATAGAAGACTATTTATATTTTGTAGATATGAAAGAAAGATTACAACATGATATTGATATAAACGGGATTAGATATAGAACAACAGGTGGAAATGGATTTACTACATATAAACCAAATGAAAGTTGTGAGCGATTATTAAAAGTTAATGCTCAAATGCTAAAAATATTACAAGATTTAGACTTGAAAGTATCAGATGATGGACTTAAAGAAGGTGAAGGAGATGATCTATTGTAAGGAAATTGACGAATATGTAAAATTTGTAGAAGAAAATCCCGATGAAACAGATGACGAAATTAAATTATTAATTAAAAATATAGTTAAGCCGACATTATCAAGAGATGATGTCTTTTTTGATGAGGATAAATATTATAAATGTATTAGCTATTGTGAAAAATGGTATTACAAGCTGTTTCCTTATCAAAAATTCATATATGCTTTTGTTTTTATGTATGAAGATAAAAATAGAGATGTAGTAATATTTCCTGATATTTTTATTTTAATGGGTAGAGGAAATGGAAAAGACGGAATGATAATGCCATTAGCAAACTTTCTTCAAACACATTATTATGGTGTTAAAAATTATCACATAGATATAGTTGCTACATCAGAAGAACAAGCACAAAATTCATTTAATGTCGTTTATCAGATGTTAGAAGATAATAAGCAAATAATGAAAAAATATTTCTATTGGAACAAAACAGAAGTTATAAACAAGAAGACACATTCAATTTTAAGATTTAATACTGCTAATGCGAAAACAAAAGATGGAAAACAAACTGGAATGATAATTTTTAATGAATTACATGCATATGAGGATTATAAACAATTAAATGTATTTAAGTCAGGACTTGGAAAGATTATTCATTCTAGAAAAGTAACAATAACAACAAATGGAACGGTGAGAGAAGGACCTTTAGATGAAAAAATAGCGACGTCAAAATTAATTTTAAATGGAGAAAAAAATTTTATAGGGTTATTACCAATACTATATAAAATAAATGATAAATCTTTGGTTGATATTCCAATGAGAAGATTTTTAGAGACAGAAGATAAAAATGATATAGATGTAACCTTTTGGTGTCAAGCAAACCCGAGTTTAAGATATAGACCTACTTTGTTTAATGAAATGTTTACAGACTACCTAGATATGCAAAAACAAAAATCATATAGAGTAGAGTTTTATGCTAAAAGAATGAATTTACCAGAACAAGACGAAGAACAGGCAGTAGCTGATTGGGATACAATTAAAAGAGCATCTTATAGTGATGTAGATAAAGAAATTCCAAGACAAACAGGAAATATTGAAGGAAGAAAAGCAATAATTGGAATAGACTATGCTTCACTAAATGATTTTGCTAGTGCAGGATTTTTGTTTAAGATTGATGGTGAATATATTTGGAGGCAAAAAACATGGATTTGTTCAAAGAGCAAGTTCTTTGGAGATATTAAATTTCCATTTGATAATATTGGACAAGAAGGATTCCAAGATTTTGTTGTTGTTAATACAGAGACAATAGATGCAGAAGAAATAATACTTTGGCTAATAACAGAAATGTCAAAATACAATATTCAAAAATGGGTAATGGATACGTACAGGTTTTTATTACTAAAAAGTATATTTGAAAAATATGGAATATCAATAGAATCAAAAGACAATCCATATGGACAAGTGAGAATGATAAGAAGATTTGATAGCATTATGGCGATAGTTGCACCTAGAATAGAAGTAGCGTTTGCTGAAGGAAAAATAAACATAGGGAACAGTGCAATTATGAGATGGGCAATTAATAATACAGCCATAAAAATTAGCAAAGATGGAAATAAAAAATATGAAAAAATAGAACCCAAATTAAGAAAAAATGATCCATTTATGGCTTTTGTAGCAGCAATGAGTGCACAAGAGTTATTAGATGAAAAGATAATCTATGCATATGTTTAAAATAGGAGGTAGCAAAATGGTATTAGACAAGATTTTCACAAATTCAAAAGGAGAATTGGTGAGTGTTATAGATGCATTATTTAATAATGATAATCTTGAAAATTACATATACACATTAGCAGAAGCACACGCAATAGATTTAATAGCAAAAACTATTGCAAAATGCGAGATACAAACATTTGAATTAAAAAATAAAAAGATAGAAGAAACCAAACAAGATTTATATTGGCTTTTGAATTTGCAACCTAATCTTAACGAAAACGGAACAATGTTTATGTATAAGTTAGTTAGAAAATTACTAACGGACGGAACAGCACTAGTATTGATAAACAAACTACAAAAAACAAATTTGTTGTATGTAGCTGATACATATCAAGCAACCAACGAAATATTAAAAGGTAAAACATTTAGTAATATTAACGTTTCAGACAATGAAGGAAATTCATTAAAATTAACTAAGACATATAATAGCAATAATTCTATATATTATTCATTAGCAAATACAGACTTAGTTAAAGCAAGTGAAAGCTTTAGAGGCAATACAGCAAAGATAATAAAGGCTATACAAAAAGGATTTATAAGAGCAAATACAGATAGATGGCAAATAAAGTTTCCTGGGGAACAGCCAACAATGATAGACCCTAAAACAAATAAACCAATAAGCTATGACGAATATAAGGAAAAATTAGTAGAAGGGTTACTTAGTGAAGAAGATGCAATTGTGTTACTTGCGCAAATGTTTGAACTAATAAATTTAAATAAAGACAACAAAAAAGATTTGACGGATTTTGAAAAATCTTTCATAAGAATAAATAGTTCAGTAGCACAAAAATGGAATATTCCATTAGATGTATTTTTTGGAAATAGAACAGAAAAATCTACAGGAAATAGCGATTTTATTACTTTTGCAGTAGACCCATATTTTGAAATTATAGAAGATGGATTCAATGTTTCTTTGGTAGGAAAAGACGACTTTTTAAAAGGTGAATATGTGCAATTTAATAGAACAAATATAGTGCATAAAGATGTTTTGGATTGTGGAACTGGAATAGATAAACTAACAGCTAATAGATTTAGCAGAAATGAAATAAACAAGTTATTAAAATTACCTATAATAGATGAAGTATGGGCGAACGAGCATGCTTTAACTAAAAATTATGAAAATACGAAAGGAGGTGCAGAAGAAGATGGATAAGTTTTTAAACTTCAAAAAAGTTAGTGAATCTGAAACAGAATTATATATTTATGGAGACATAAGAAAAAAAGACTGGATTGATTCTTGGTTTGGAACAGGACAAGATGCAACAGATGCATTCTCTTTAAAAGATGCATTATCTGCTGTAGATACACCAAATCTTACTGTAAGAATTAATTCATATGGTGGTTCAGTTTCAGAGGGATTAGCAATTTATAGTTTATTAAGTGAATTTAAAGGACATTTAAAAACAATTGTAGATGGATTTGCTTGCAGCGCAGCATCTGTTATTTTTATGGCAGGACAAGAAAGAGTAGTGCCAGAAAATGGACTTTTAATGATTCACAATGCTTGGACTGAAACAAGAGGCGATTCAAATAAAATGAAAAAAGTCGCTGAAGATTTAGAAAAAATAACCCAACCTTCTCTAAATATATATACAAGTAAAACTAATTTAACAGAAGAAGAGATAAAAGAAAAAATGGATAGAGAAGAGTGGATAACATCAAAGGAAGCATTTGAGTGGGGATTTTCTACAACTCAAACCAGAAAAGACGATGCAATGCAGTCTTTAGAAGCAGATTTTGTATATAACTTAGTTATAAAAAATAAGGAATTACAAAAAACAATTGAGGAAAAAACAAAAGAAATGGCAGAAAAAATAATAAAAGAAAAAACGCAAGGTTCATTAAAAGAAGAACCAGAAGGACTAGCAAACAGTCTAGAACAAAATCAGATTAAAGAAGGCTCTTGGGAGTCTTTTTTTAATACAAAAAATAAAAAAAGGTAGGTAAAAAATATGAAAATTAATGAAACAAAAATGAAAAAAGCTCAAGAAGAAGCTTTAGAAATTCTTCAAAACTCAGAAAATAAAGCAGAAGCCATAGTAGAAGCTATGGAGAAAATCAACGAAGTTCAATATGATGAAATAATTGCAGAAATTACTGAAGAATCTCAAAAGGCAAATAGTGATGCAGATTATGTAAGCAAAATGGGATTAAGAGTTCTTTCAAAGGAAGAAAAAGAATTTTACGAGGCATTAAAAAATGACCCAAAACAAGCAGTAACAGGAAATCAAATTGATATTATGCCAACATCAATTATTGATATTACACTAGAAGATATTAAGAAAGAAAGTGGACTATTAAGACATATCAATTTTGCACCAGCTAATATAAAGAAATGGATTACTGCTTCTAAAACAGGAACATACTCTTGGGGAGCTTTAACTGATAAGATTAAAGGAGAATTGACAGCAAGTTTTGCAGTTTTAAATATGGAAGTTGCAAAATTAACTGTATATATGATAATTCCTAAAGCCATTAGAGATTTAGCATTACCATTTGTAGATAAATATTGTAGAGAAGTTTTAAAAGAGCAATTAAATGACGGCTTGGAATACGGGTGCTTACAAGGAAGCGGAAAAAATCAACCAGTTGGAATTTACAAACAAATTGCAAAGACAAATGAAGACGGAACACATCAAGATAAAACAGTTAACACAGACTTAACAAGTTTTAAACCAAAAGCATTAGCAGGAGCTAAAAAATATTTAACTAAAAATGGTAATAGAACTATTGATAAATTAACATTAGTTTGCCATCCAAATGACGAAGCTGACTATGTAGCACCTGCAATTTATGATGCAGAAGGTAGAAATGTCTCTTCTTATAAAAACTTAGAAGTAGTAACTTGTGCAAACAACCCACAAGGAAAAGCAGCATTATTTATTCCTAAGAAATACACAATGGGCTTAACTGGACTTAGCTTTAAAGACTATGACCAAACATTAGCTTTAGATGATGTGGATGTTATTGTTGGAAAAGGATATTCAAATGGTAGAGCATCAGATGATAATGTTGCTTATGTGTTTGATGTAACAAAACTAGAAGAATACATTCCAACAGTAAAAGTAATTTCAACACAAAGCGAAATACAAGGAGCTTAGAAATAAGCTACTAATTTTATTATAGGAGGCAAAAGAAATGGAAGAAAAATATAAAGTAATTCATTCATTTAAAGATTTAGAGGATAATAATCACATCTATCTTGAAAATAAAGATATTTATCCTAGAGAAGGTTTAGAATCAACAAAGAAAAGAATTAAAGAATTAACATCAAATAAAAATAAAATTGGTGAAATTTTAATTGAAAAATTAGAAGAACCAGAAGTTACAGAAACAGAAGAAATTGGAGAAGTAACAGAAAGTGAAACAAAAGAAGAACCAGAAATTACAGAATAGAGGTGTATTTTATGACAGATGCACAAATAGAAAAGCTTTTACAAGAAATAAAAGGAGAACAACATATATCTCCTTTTGAAGAAGACAGTGTGGTTATAGGTTATATAAAAGAAGCAGAATATGATATTAATGATAAAGCAGGTCATCAAATTGATTATGAAATTGATTTAACAGCAAGAAGTCTATTAAAAAACTATGTTTTATATGCTAGAGGAAAAAGACTAGCAGAATTTAAGCAATTATACGGTGCAGGATATGCTAAATTACAAGCAAAATATTACAAACCTACCGACTTATAATGATGGTAAGTTTAGACTTTTTGAAATAAAACAAACAGACGATACATATTCGGTAGAGTATTTACACGACACAGGACATAATATTTGGTTTGAAGAATTATCAATTTCCGATAAATTAAAATTTGAAGCAGAAGAAAGACAGAAGAAAATAACCTATAAATTAAGGATATCACAAACAAAACAGATTAATTCGCTATGTGTTGTTAAAATTGGCGAAGAATATCACAAGATATTTAATGCTTATCATTTTACAAATAAAGATGGATTTAAAGAAACAGATTTAACGTTAGAGGAATATCCACGAGTCAAATTGGAGGAAGAAATATGACAAAGGAAGAACTTATAGAATTATTAAAAGAATTAAATGTTCCATTAAGTGAATCTACTCCAAAAGATAATGATATGGAAGAAGAAATTAGAATACATTTTTGGGATTATATTTGGGAAGATATAACTGCAAGTGGTTCTAATTACAATACAAATGTTACATATCAAATATCCGTTGTTGCAGATAGACCAAGACATCCTAAACTTATAGAGTTAAAAAAGAAATTAAACGAATTAGGATTGTTTCCGATAATACAACATGAACATTCAGCAGAAAAGAGAAGAGTTCATTCATTCTTTTCATTAGAGGTATTAGAAAATGTCTAGTGATGTTAATGGATACGATGGATTTCAAGATTTAGCAGATATTATAGAACATTATGTTAAAGGTGCTGAAGATGCAATGATAGGTATTGAAGAAGGAGCAAAACAATTTGTAAATGATTTGCTCAAATTACCAAAACCAATTTCAAAAATTAGAAAAGCTGGTTATACTCACTTGATTAATAGCTTTGCTTATCGTAATAAGAAAACTGAAATTGAAACTGGTTGGGGAAAATACTATGGACCTATGGTGGAACATGGAACTGAAAATATGGATGCAAATCCACACGTTTATCCTTTATGGGATAGAAACAAAGAAAAGTATTATAAAACAATGCTTACTAAGTTAGGGATAAAAACTTGGTAAGCATTTTAAATTAAAAAGAAAGAAGGAATTTAAAATGGCAATTCAAACTAAAAAGCCTATGATAAAAGAAACAGTAGGTGGTATGTATTACAATTTTAATACACCAACAGCAAATGGAGAATATAATCCAGAAACATATGAAGAAAGCACTAATAAATGTAACAACATAAAAAATATAAGTACAACAGAAAATGCTGAATCAGTTGTAATAAAAGCAAGCGGTGAAGATTATGAAACTGTTAGTCAAAACGAAAACATAGATATGGCAGTAGAGGTAGTAGCATTTGATAAAAAAGATTTAGCAAAAATGAGAGCAGATATAATAGGAGAAAAAGGTTTAAATCGTTCAGGAAGAACATCAAGGAGACCATTTTTTGCATTTGGAAAAGTTGTAAAAAAGGTTGGTGGAGGAGTAGAGTATGCTTGGTATCCGAAGTGTCAATTAGTAGAAAATACTGATGATATAGCAACAAAAGAAAAGAGTTTTTCTGAACAAAATGATACAGTTACAATACGTGCATATTCATACAATAACGAAGGAGACAAAAAGGTATATGTAGACAGCGAAATGGACAACTTCCCAGAAGGTTTAACAGAAGAAAAATTCTTTGCAAAACCAATTTTAACAGATGAAGACTTAGATGCAGCAATTGCACCAGGTGCTTAGAAAAAAACAAGGCTCTAGAATTGATTTAGAGCCTTTTTAAAATTTATTTAATATAATTTAAAGGAGAAAAATTATGGAAATAGAATTAAAAAATGGAGAAACACTAATTTTAGAAGTGTCATCACTTATGCTAGAATATGTAGAAGATTATAAAGGTGGAATAGAGCAATTAAAAAAGGATGCTCAAGGCAATAAGGATGCAAACGGATACACAAAAACAATGTATGCTACAAATCAATTACTATATGCAATTATGGCATCTAATTATGATATGCCACTAACATATAGACAAGCGGTGCGACTTGTGAAATTAGAAGACATAGATAGAATAATACAATTTATTATTAATAATTTACCAGGTGAAGAAACATTGCCACAAACACAACATAGAATGTAGAAATAGGTCGAATTATGTCAAAATCTTTTTCTTGTGATATTTTGTAAAATATTGTAAAATAATTGCAAGGAGGAATTGGTATGGCATTAATTAATTGTAAAGAGTGTGGAAAACAAATAAGTGATACAGCTAAAATATGTATTCATTGTGGAGCAAAAACAGAAACAGCTCAAAAACTAAGATTAAATAGAAAAGATGCTATCATTGCTACATTAGTAGCAATAGCAATGATAGCAATAGTAATAATAGGTATGTACTATGTTAAAACAAGTAATCCGTCATATCGATATAGCAAAGAAGCAATAAAGATACTTGAGAATTATAAAGACAATGCAATAACAAGAAAACAAGCGATAAGAGAATTAAATAGCTTATCATATCAAGTAAAAGAAGAAAGTGAAAAAAAAGATAACGATACAAGTTTATTTTTATTATATACTAAATTAGGAGTAATATCTTTAAAAATAGAGCTAGAAGAAGTAGACAGAATAGATATAAATGACTACATCGAAGAATTGAAAGAGTTTTAAATAATAAATAAATCAGAACACTAGATAAAAGTCTAGTGTTTTTATTATTCCTAAAAAAAGGGGTGAGAAACGTGTCAAACGATTTAAAAAGAGTAGGATTAGTGTTTACTCAAGAAGGTGCGGTAGATTTCAAAAAAACATTACAAGATATAAATATTGAAATGAATAAAAACTATAATCAATTCAAACTAACACAAGCACAGTGGGATAATTCTACAAAAAGCACAGAAAAATTAAGGCAAGAACAAGAGTATTTAAAAAATGCGTATGAAATACAGACAGATAAAGTAAATACGTTAAAAATGCAGCTAAGTGATTTAGAGAATGCAGAAAATAAAAACACAACAGCAATAAAGAAAAAACAAAATGAATTAACTAATGCAGAAATAAAATTAGAGACGTACAAAAAGAAAATAAAAGAAATAGATAGTCAATTAAAAAATACAGGAAAAAGTATCGAAGAGTTTGGTACTAAAGTACAAAATAATGGAAAAAAGATTGAAGAAGCAGGCAAGAAAATGTCTGCTTTTTCTGTTGCTACCGGAAGTGCAATGATAGCTGCTGCTAAAAGTGCAATAGATTTCGAAGATGCTTTTACTGGTGTTGAAAAAACAGTAGATGGTACTAAAGAGCAGATGGAAGAACTAAAACAAGGCATTAGAGATATGGCAAAAGAAATACCGTCAAGTACAACAGAAATATCGGCTGTAGCAGAAGCGGCAGGACAATTAGGAATACAAACTGATAACATTTTAAGCTTTTCAAAGGCAATGATAGATTTAGGTAATTCAACTAATTTAACAGCAGATGAAGCAGCATCACAACTTGCAAAATTTGCAAATATAATGCAAATGTCACAAAAAGATTTTAGCAAATTAGGTTCTTCAATAGTAGATTTAGGAAACCATTTTGCTACTACAGAAGCAGATATTGTAGCTATGGCAATGAGACTTGCAGGAGCAGGAAAACAAGTAGGATTATCAGAAGGTCAAGTATTAGGCTTAGCAACTGCCTTAAGTTCGGTTGGTATAGAAGCGGAAATGGGAGGATCTGCTATTTCTAAAGCAATGGTAAAAATGCAGAATGCTGTTGAACAAGGCGGTACTAAATTAAATACTGTCTTAAAAAAGACAGGAATGTCATTAAGAAGTTTAGAATTAATGTCTGCAAATGATTCTATGGGATTTAAAGAACTATCACAAAGTATTGGAATGACAAGTACAGAATTAAAACAATTAATAACTGCGGGAGCAAATTTAGAGGATTTTGCAAAGGTTTCTGGAATGACAACAGAACAATTTAAAAAAGCTTGGAAGGAAGACGCAGCAGGAGCATTATCAGCATTTATTAAAGGCTTAGGAGATGCTGAAAGTAAAGGCGAAAGTGCAATTACAATGTTGTCAGAAATGGGATTAACAGAAGTAAGGTTAAGAGACTCATTATTAAGAGCAGCAAATGCAGGAAATTTATTTAATGATGCTATCGAAACTGGTACAAAAGCTTGGGAAGACAATACAGCATTAACAAATGAAGCTAATAAAAGGTATGAGACATTAAAAAGTAAAATATCAATAGTTATAAATAAAGTTAAAGACCTAGCTATAACTTTTGGAAATAAAATGAAGCCAGCACTAGATAGTACAATAAAAACAGTAGAAAAATTAACAAATTGGGTTTCTAACTTAACAGATGAACAAGTAGAACTCATATTAAAGATAGGCGCTACAGTAACAGCAATAGGACCTCTTTTAACAATGTTTGGAAAAATAACATCAATAGGTGGAAGTGCGATTAAAAGCATAGGAATGGTTACTCAAGCTATTGGCGTTATGAAGGGAACAGTAACAACTACAGATGTAGCTGTAAATGGTCTTGCAAAAACATTTGGCACAATTTTTAGCTCCAGTACAATAGCTATAACAGGAATTATAGCAATTTTGGGTGGATTAAAAATAGCTATGGAAAAAGCAACAGAAGAAACAAGAAATTACGCAAAAGAATGCGAAAAGTCAGTACAAAAAACACTAGAAGAAGAACAAGCTATAAAAGAATTAAATGCAACAATAGATGAAAACACAGAAAAAAGATTAATAGAGATTAATAATACTCAAAACCTATGGGAAGAATTACGAAAAATAACAGATGAAAATGGAAAAATAAAAGAAGGTTATGAAACACGTGCTAAAGTTATAACAGGACAATTAGCGAAATCTTTAGGAATAGAAATAAAAACAACAGGAAATGTAATAGATAAATATAAAGAACTACAAAAAGAAATAGATAAACTAATCCTCAAGAAAAAAAGTGAAGCAATTTTACAAGGATATGAAGAAAAATATAATAATGCAATTAAAGAAAGAACTCAAAAGACACAGGAACTTATAGATAAACAACAAGAATTGCAAAAAGCTAAAGAAAAGGAACTTGAACTTTATAAAAAATATAATCAAGAAGATGGAAAAATGCAATGGGGATGGGAAGTTCAAAAAAATTACAAGGATTGGACAAGTCAAAAACAAGCAGTACAAGATTTAGAAAAAGAAATAAGTTCACTTCAAGATACAGTAGGAAATTACACAATAGATATTGAAAACTATCAATATGGACTTGAACTATATACTGAAGGAACTACTGAATCACTAAACAAAATGATTGAAGAAACTGGTAAGACATATCAAAAAAATGGAGAAACTATAAAAACAACATTTGAACAACAAATAAAGGAACAACAATTATACAATAAAAATGCAAAAAAAACATATGAAGAAGCAGAAAAAGAACATAACGAGTCAGAAAAAAAGAAAAGCAGTTATACAGTAAATGAATCTCAAAGAAGAATAGAGTCATTGACTAATGAACTTATTTCGCAAACATCAACGCTAGGAAACAATTCACCAGATATAATAAATGCCTGGAAAGCATTGGCAACAGGTTCATATAGCACGTACTATGACATCATAAACAATATGGCGCCAGAATTAGCAAAACAAATCCAAGAAATGACAGGAGTTACAGCTGATAAAACACCTGAACTAGTAGAAGAAACTGCAAAAATGACACAAGAAGTTTTAGGAAAGATAGAACAAAATGCAGAATTTAAGAAAATAGCTGTAGATAATTTAAAAAGTATGTTAAGCGGAATGCAAGACAATGAATTAAGAGAGTTACTTAAAGAGGCTGGAATACAAGATGTTGACAAAGTTATTCAAGGAATAAGGGAAGGGAATTTAGGAGAAGAGCAAGGTAAAGATATATTATCTAAATTAAATGATGGACTAAACAATAAAAACTGGAAAAATAGTCTTTATAATACAGCAAGAAATATAGTTTCAAATTTGTCTAAGATTTTAACTGTAAAAGTAGCAGCTAGTGGTGCAACTACAGGGGTAAACGCTGCAATTTCAGCATTACCAGGACACAAAGATGGATTGGACTATGTTCCAAAAGATGACTATGTTGCTAGACTTCATAAAGGAGAAAGAGTATTAACAAAAGAGGAGAATAAAGCTTATACAGAAGCAGAAGAAACAAGTAAAAAAGGTAATTCAAACATTTTCAATACAGGTAGTGAAATAGACTACAATAAAATGGCAAATGCAATGTTAAAAGCGTTGACTGGTTGCAAATTTACCTTAGAGGAAGATGGCATTGCAAGAATAGTAAAAGATGAATTATATAAGGTGGTGTAATATGTTTAAATTTAAAGGAATATCAAGTGAAGATATGCAAGTTATAATAGAGGAAGAAGAACACTTTATAGCAAGAGCAGCTCAACGATATGAAGTAACAGAAATAGAAGGAAGAGACGGTGCAATATTTGACGTATTAGGCTATTCTTATGTAGAAAGACCTATTTACGTACAATGTTTAAATATTAATAAAATAGATGATATTTTAGAGTGGTTAAATGGTGAAGGAGAATTTGAATATAAAGACAGGAAGACGACAGCAAGATTTTATGCTGAATTATCTCCAGAAAGAAATGCATGTATTAGAATAATAGACACTACATTTATTCGAGATCCATTTTGGCATAAAATTAATGATGCTTTTGTACAAATTACAAATAATGTTGAAAATGAAGGTAATATTGAAAGTAGACCAATTTTAAGATTAGAAAAAGGAACAAGCAATATTGTTGATATAACTATAAATGGTATTAGATTTGCATATAATTTTAATGGAGAACCATATGTAGAAATAGATTGTAAAAATAAAACGGTACTATATAACGGATTAGATAGATTTAGGCAAATTGAAATTGGATATGACTTTCCAAGATTAAACGTAGGAAATAATATAGTAATTAAAAATTCGGGTGACTGTATAATAAAAATTAGGCGAAAGGACAGATGGCTATGATAAAAATATTTAATTCAAACGATAGAGATTTCTCATCAGCAGGAAATATAATTATTGAGCCTATAAAATGTCTTGAAACAAAAAAGAAATCATTAAACGGTTGGTATATTGAAGTTGAAATGCCTATTAAATATAAGGAATACATAGAAAAAGATAAGCTCTGTGTGGTTTCAACAAAATCTAAATTAAAGCCACAAGCATTTAGAATAGCAGATGATATACAATATACTAATAAAAAAATAAAATTTACAGCTAATCATATTATGTTTGATGCTAAAGACTACATTTTAGTAGATGTAAGACCAACCAATCAAAATGGAATCAATGGCTTAAATTATATAAACCAAAGGACTGACATTGTCAGTCCTTTTACTATGTTTTCTAATGTTGAAAATATTGATACAGCTTACTTTATTAGAAAAAGTTTATTAGAGGCTTGGGAAGTTTTTGAGGAACGTTGGGGAGGAACATTTGATGCAGACAATTGGGATATTAGTTTTTTGCAAACTGTAGGAAATGACAATGGTGAGAATATAATTTATGGCAAAAATATGCAATCAATGGACATATATGAAGACTGGTCTAGCGTAGTAACCAAGATATATCCTGTAGGATATGATGGAATTATGCTACCTGAAAAATTTATAGAAAGTGATATACAGTATGAAAAACCATACTCTCGAGTAATTGATTTTGAAACAGATATAGAATACGAAGAACAGACACAAGAAAAGTTAATTAAAGAATTAAGAGAGAATGCTCAAAAGTATCTTGATGAAAACAAATATCCAAAAGTAAGCTATACGATTATTTCTAACATAAATAATAGAATGGATATAGGAGATATAATAAGTGTATTGCATCCACTTGTCAATATAAAAACAGAGGTTCTAGAATATCAATATGACATTATATCTAAAAAAGTAAAATCATTAACTTTTGGAAACTATTCAAGAGATGTAAAAACAAAGTTCAACAATATAAAAGAAACTATAAATCAAATTAATCAAGTAATTTCAAAGCAAGAAACAGTCATAAATAATCAAACAAATATAATAAACACACTAAATAAAAATGGTCTAGTTTATATTGATGAAAATGAAATACTAATCTTAGACAAGCTACCAAAAGAAGAAGCAAAAAATGTATGGCGATTTGGCTTAGGTGGGCTAGGTTTTAGTTCAAATGGATATGAAGGACCGTTTGAAACTGCAATGACTATGGATGGACAAATTAATGCTAAATTCATAACAACAGGAACAATGTCTGTAGATAGAATAGAAGGCTTGGCAAATGTAATTAGTGATTATGAAAAAAGAATAGCAGAAATTACATTAAGTTTAGAAGGCATAAAACAGAGTGTAGAAAACAAAATAGAGTTTAAACGTAAACAGTGTGGAACAAATCAATTAATATTAGAAGACTGTAGAGAAGATGATCTGTATAGATTTAGTGTGTGTGGAGTAAAAGAATACAACAACTACTTATTCCCACGGAGAAGACCTATTTCCAGGAGATTTTTTCCCGAATGACGAGGTGATATAGATGAAATATATAATAGTAGTAGATAAACAAAGTAGAACAAATCCGTCTTCACAAAAAAGAGAAACAGTAATTGATATAGAAGAATTGCGTAGAAAAGGTGATGTACACGACGATTTTGTGATAGAAAAAGGTATAGCAAAGGTACATAGACGTATTGGACTTACTAAGTATCACGTAACATATGTACTAGAAAATGAAGTTGTTGAAGAGTTGGGAGAACTTAAAATAAAGCTATTTAAGGGAGACAACTATCTCTATATTAAAGATGAATACAACAACAATATGTGTGCTGAATATGTAATAGACAATGAATTTAACGAAAGATACGTAACGTATTTAAAAATGGAGTCTGCTATAGAAGAAACAGCTAGACAAATAAGATTATATGTCGGTCAAGTACTAGAAGGTTATAGTGACACAGAAACAACTAAAGCTATGATAGATATAAAAGCAGACGAAATACGAGAAGAAGTAAGTAGAGATTATGCTAGTAAAGATGCACTTGAACAAGAAAAAAGTGAAAGAGTACAAACTGCTAATAGTATTGTTGAAACTGTATCAGCAACATATTCTACTAAAGCAGAAACAAATCAAGCAAAGAATGATGCAATAAATAGTGCTAATACAGCTACAGACAACAAGTTACAAAACTATAGTACTACAGTACAAATGAATAGTACTATAGAACAAAAGGCAAATCTAATTAATTTAGAACTAAACAAAAAAGTGAATAGTGAAGATGTTACTGCAGCAAAAATTATGATGATGATAAATAATGATGAAAGCGAAATATTGATTAATGGTGACAAAATTGATATCGATGGTAAAGCAGTACATTTTAGTACAGAAATAACTCAAACTTTTGGACCATACACTCAACAAGACGTAGATAGAGTAAAAAAAATAATAGTAGGTACGATAACACCTACTATTGCAGATTATGAAAAATATGATACTGATGGAGATGGAAGAATTGATAGTGGGGATAGTCTTAGATTAGTAAAAGCAGTGCAAACCGGCAATGGATATTTTACAGTAAAAGGAACTTTTATAATTGATCCATATTCAGCTCAAAAAAGTGTAAAAATATATCGTAACAATAACAATACTAATTATCCTTCTGCAATCCTATCAGTACTTACTAATTTTTTTGAGGAAATTAATGTTGGAACTCAAATTAATTTTACAGATAACGAAAATGGAATAGATGGATTAATAAATAGTAATGGGTTTCATCTTTGGAACAGAGTAACAAATGGACCAAGTGCTTCTTTTGGAATAAGAGCTCATAATGACCAAGATGGTGGTTATTTCGATATTGGAAATTCATACGGACATGTATATGGTAATATAGATGCTACTGATGGTGGAACGATAATATTAAATAAATATTATCAAACAAATGAAAACGAAATGGATCAAACAATTATAAGAGCGGCAGGAACAACTATAAATGGAAGAAATGTACATTCATGTAAAAATTTATATAACAACATCTCAGGAACATCAGGAACAGTAACATTAAGCGAGACTTCTGCAAACTATGCTTATATAGATATAACATACGCATATGGTTCAGTAAAAACAGAAAGAGTATATAATCCAAACGGAAAACAAGTATGTTTAGAACATACACACTATGAAAACAATACAACAATAGGATATTTTAAAATAATGAGCATAAATGGAACAACAATAAGTGTAAATACATCAAATATTGGAGGTATAAACACGTGGAACAACACTTGTAACACAGACAATGTTATAAAAATACTTAAAGTAGATGGATATAAATAGGAGGGATAAGATGGCATTAGAGAAAAGAATAAAACAAGATAATGGTATTATATTAAATTATCATAGAATAGTAGCTTTAAATAAAATAACAAATGTATTAAATGCAATAGAAGCTAATTCATATATAAACGAAACTCAAAGAGCAAAAGAACAAAGATATCAAGAATTACAAAGAAAGAATGCAAACGGTGAAGAATTAACAGATGAAGAAAGAGAAGAATTACAAAAGGGTATAGATGTATTAGTAGAAGCTGATTATATTAGTACAGATTATGATGCAGATATGACAATAGAACAAGCATACGAATATTTGAAAACATTAGACAAATATAAAAACAGTAAAGATGTGTAGGAGGATAAATAATATGGAAGAAATCATTATAAAAGAAAGAGAATTTAAAGAAAATTTAGTTAAATTAATTAATGAAAGTGGATTACCAGCATTTGCGATAAAACCAACTTTAAAAGAAATGTTTGAACAAGTAAGTATTCTAGAGCAACAACAGTACAAACAAGCTTGCAATGAAAGAGATAAAAAAGAAGAGAAAAAATCAAAAGCCAAATAAGGCTTTATTTTTTTATCAGAAAGGAGAAAAATAGATGTTTAAATGGATAGATAAAGTGTATGTAAATGCACGAAAAAGAGTATTTAAGAATTTAGATACAGATGAGATACTTAATTTAGAATTGTTAGACGATCCAAATAATATTGTAAAAGACAGTGAAACACCGTTGTCTGCATATTGTTTAAATATGGCACAACAAGAATTAGTAGACGATATGTCTAAAACCCACACGGGTACTAATATAACAGCACATACTGTGGCGGGAGCAGGACTAACAAATAAGGTATATGGGTTTAGTAAGCAAAATAAAACTACACAAAATAAAAACATATGCCCTTCCCAGTATTTAAACTGGGAAAGTGGTTATTATGAAACAAATGGCGGAAAAGGAGATCAAAGTTCAAGGATAAGACTAATAAATTTATTAAATGTTACTCCATCAACAACATATTATTTAAATACATTTTTATATGATCATAATTTTATAATTAGAACTTATGACAACACAAAAACACTTGTAAGAAGCATTGGGAATGTTAATAATACTTCTACAATTACCACAAGTGAAACAGAGTGTTTTTTAGGAGTATCTATATATAACAGTAAAGATACTAGTGTAACATATGAGTATTACAAAAAGTTATTTGAAGATAACGAATTAAAACCATTCATATGTTTAAAATCGGAGACAGACAAAACATATGAAGAATTTATCCCCAATAGTCCTAGCCCAACATATCCGTCATTGATACATTGCTTAGGTAGTGATGATGTAAATTTGTTTAATCTAGAGCTAGAACAAGGAGCAATATCTGGCAATGGCGTTGATAGTGTAAACAATACAAGAGTTAGAACAGCAGGATATATTGAGTTAGAAAAAGGTACATATGCTTTTTCGTATAGTGGTGGTAAAAATGCAGGAGTTTATAAATATGATATGGACAATAATTTTATAGCTACTATAGTTGCTTGGACCGCAGGAAGTTTTTACTTTACAATAACAGAAAAATGTAAGTTAAGGTTTGCATTTATGATAGATAATAATACAACAATATCACCAAATGATGTTACTAAAATTAAGCTTCAAAAAGGCACGGTAGCAACACCATGGTCACCTTTTCGGGTTTGGTACAGTAGAAACAATATCAAAAAATAATACAAATACAAGTTCTAATATAGCATATCTAGACAAGCCGTTGTGTGCTATTGGAAATGTACGAGATGAGCTAGATTATACTAATAAAAAGATAATAAGAAAATTTGACGAAATGATTTTAGACGGAAGTGATGATGAAGGATGGACATTAAGTGCAACACTTACAAATTGTGTGAGATTTTCAAAAGCTGTAAATGCAAATCATTTAACACCACAAATGTTTTCACATTTCAAATATATTAATAATTATACTTTAGATGAAGAACATGCTTATATATATAATAATATATTGTATGTATTTGTTTCAAAAGCAGTTGCTTCTACGTTAGAAGAATTTAAGAGTTATTTATCTCAAAATAATCTCGAAATGGTTTATAGATTGTCTAATGAAATAGTTGAAGACATAGACTGTAGCGATAAAATCACTCAATACGACGAACAAACTATAGTATATAACACAGACAATGCAGAGATAGAAGTATCACTTACTAATAACACAGCTATTGCACAGATTAATCAAAACTTACAGAAAATCGAAGAAATGATAGCTAGCTTGAAGGCAGGTGAGTAGAATGGAAGAAATAAATAATATAGGAACTTTAATACTAACACAAGGTGGAACAGTTGTAATGGCAATTCTTTTTATAGTATTTCTTTTTTATGATAGAAAAGACAGAAAAGAAAAAGAAGCACAAGATAAAGAAGAAAGAAAAGAAGAGCGTGAAGCAAATAATAAATTACTTAGTGAATTATCAGCATCTAATAAAAATATAGCTGAAAGTTTAAACTTACTGAAAACAAGCATAGATACGAATACAACAGAATTTAGACAACACGATGAGAGAGCTATTAAACAGTTTTCTCATATAAAAGAAGATTTAATTATATTAAAAGAAAGAAGGAATTAAAATGAAAAAAGAATTTTTAAAATGGATTAAATGTGCAGGAGTAAGAGCAATTAAAACAGTTGCTCAAACAGCAGTATCACTTATTACAGTAGGTGCAGCAATGACAGATATAGACTGGGTAGCAATCGGAAGTGTTAGTTTAGTTGCAGGAATATTAAGTTTATTAACAAGCGTAGCAGGGCTACCAGAAATGGAGGAAAAATAGTTATGGAAGAAAACAATGTTAACGAAGTAGAGTTTGATGAGGAATTATATCAAAAGAATTTACAAGAAAATACTTTTGCAGAATTAGACGAAAAAGACGGCATCGGCGAGGAGGTAGACGAATAATGGATCTAACAATAGTAAAAATACCAGAGAGTAAATATTCAGTAAAATGTCCTTATGGAATGAATGCAGAAGGAATAACAGTACATAATACAGCAAATGATGCAAGTGCAATGGCAGAAGTAAGC
The DNA here is from genome assembly GCA_948896235.1 of uncultured Clostridia bacterium. Classification (GTDB taxonomy): domain Bacteria; phylum Bacillota; class Clostridia; order TANB77; family CAG-508; genus RGIG8482. The sequence goes on along the minus strand of CAQUUC010000002.1, from coordinate 167,417 downwards.
TATATGATAGGTAATAATAAGCAAGTATCTTTTCACGAGGCAATAGATGATTATAGGGTAGTACAAGGAATACCACATAATCGTAATACGTGGAATTGTGGAGATGGTGGTAAAGGATTTGGAAATAGAAAAACAATATCAATAGAAATATGTTATAGTAAATCTGCAGGAGAAAAGTTTGATTTAGCAGAAAGAAATGCAGCAAAAAGAATTGCACAAATTCTTAAAGAAAAAAATTGGGATATTTCTAAAGTTGGAAAACATCAAGATAGAAATGGAAAATACTGTCCTCACAAAACATTAGATTTAGGTTGGGAACGTTTCTTAAATATGATTAGGGAAGAATTAGGACAAGCAACAGTTACAGAATATGAGAGGTTTGTAGGAGAGGTACAAGTAGCTGGAGGATTAACTGGAAAAGATGTTGACTATATTGCAGGTCCAGTAACATTAGCACATACAGTTACATTATCTGCAAAAAAAAATAAAAATCATAAAATGGTAACAGCAGTAGAAAGATATTTAAAAAGTTTAGGATACTATAATGGAAAAATAGAAGCGGATTTAGGCAAAAAACCTATATTTGGAAGCGGAATGACAACAGCAGTAAAGAATTATCAAAGAGATAATGGATGTAAAGTTGATGGAGAAATTACAGCTAGAAATAAAACATGGAAGAAATTATTAAAATTAGCATAACACAAGGCAGAGTTAATTCTCTGCCTTATTTTTTTGTCTAAATACATAATCAAGATCATCAGGTTTATTTTTATATCTTGCAAGTAATGTTTTGTATTGAATATTTAATATCTTCGACCACTCAACTAGCGAATGTGTTTCATTGTTATATTCTATAAGATATTTACTAATATGTTTATGATTTATATTTGAAAATACATAATCTAAATTTGCAGGATATTTGCAGTATCTAAGAAATACTGTACTATAATTTAAATTTAATATTCTGCACCATTCGATCAATGAATGAGTTTCGTTTTTGTAAATAATGTTTTTGATATTGTCTTGATTTATTTTATCAACTATTTCTATAAAAGTATTACTATTATTAGAGTTTACAACTAATTTAAAATAGTCTTTTTCAATATCTTTATATAGATTATTTTTAACAAAGTAATCTATTAAATATTTGTTTAATGTATCAGCTTTTGAGTAATAATTTGAACAAGCTCTTATTTTTTCTTTTATATGACCCGGTAAATTCATTTAAATCTCCTTTAATATAAAACTTTACAGTTAGTGTCGTCATATATAGCTAAATCATCTATACTGTCTTCTTCGATATCTAGATAGCTTAAAGTGATATATTCTTTGATGTTTGTATAATAGTCACCATCGTCATTTCCAGCATTAAATGTAATATCTTTATCATTAAAATAACTTACAGCATATTTAATTAAAGACATAGATATATCTATACAATTCCAATTAAATGAAAATTCACTAGTTGTTAATTGAGCTGTTATTTGTTTAGAATTATTTTTAAAAACAAATTCAACTGATAACATTCGAGAAGACAAGTCAAAAACTTCTCTAACGTTGAATTGAAAATCTTTGTTTTCATTCATAATTTGATTATAAGAATTAAGTTCTTTTATATTATTTATTAATTCATTAATATTTTCTTGAAGACCAATTTCTATCATTTCATTTACAGATTTCATAATTATTTCTCCTTTATTTATATTTAAAAAGCATTATCAATTTTAGACCAACCGTTTTCTGTTTTTACAATATGATCTCCCACGTGAATTTCTTCTCCAGTATCAGCATCAAAGCCACTAAATCTAGCAATAACTACCCCATTTGATAGTTTTTTATTATTTTCTTTTTTAACGCTATTGCCTTTTTTGTTTTTTAATTCTTCTATTTTAATATTAATTTTTTCTATTGCTTCAGCTACCATTTCAGGAGTTTTTAAAAAACCTTTTACTAGTTCTCCTCTAAATTTTAATCTAAATGTCTCAGATGTTACACTAATATTATTTAATTTAAAATACTCATTTTCTAGAACATATAATTGTTTTAATTGTTCTGCACTTGCAAATATCATTTTATATCACTCCTTTTTAGCTTCTGTAATTATTATACAACACGTAATTACGTATGTCAATGCTTTTTTGAAAATTTTTTAATTTTTTTTCAAATATTTGTAAATAGCCTCTCTTACAAGTTCAGCAAATGTTTTATTATCCTCTTTTAATTTTGTATCAAGTTCTTTTGCTAGTTCTCTTTCTAATTTTACTTGTTTATACACTTTCTTTTGCTTTTCTGTTTCATATTCACTATTATAACTTCTTTCTTTTGACATATTAATTCCTCCTTATATTGACATTTATTTATACTAGTAGTAAAATTTTAAGTAGCAAGAGAGGAATTATCCTCTCGAGCTTTTACGATAGAGAATGAATTATTAAATCTGCTTGGTGGCGGTTATTTCTAATTCTTTTTCTATCTTTAATTTTCTTTAGTAGAAACTTGATCATATGTATCACCTCGCTTTCTGTAATTATTATACAACACGTAATTACGTATGTCAATGCTTTTTTAAAAAAAGTTAAAATATTTTTAAGATGCTCAAAAACACTGAAAAATCAAGGAATATAACTACTCTAATTAAAAAATAAAACGGTTTAAAATCAATTGTAGTGCGTTGATTTTTTGTTGAAATTTCAATAAAATTTGACAGTTATAATATATGATGCTATAATAAGCAAGAATAAAATATATTGTCCCGCAAGGGCTGTAGATAGACTAGTGTAAAGCTAGTCTATTTTTTTACGTTTATGCGGATTTAATATCAAAGATTTTTTTGAATTTTTATACTAAAATAATACATACTAAGTACAAAAGAAAAAAGGAGATTAATAAGTATGAATTATTTAGAAAGAAGCAAGAAGATTTTTATTGATGCATTAATGAAAGAACCAGAAATTACTCGTGAAAAATGGGACGAATACGCTCACGAAAACTATTTATACAGTGCTCTTACGCTAGAAGCACATTACTTAACAGATAACGAATGGGAAAAAGATACAAGTAAGTTTGAATTATTAAAGAAGAAATTAATGCCACTTGCTGAAAAAAGAAAGAAGTGGTGGTATTAATATGAAGAATTTATTGTCAGAAATAAGAAAAATGCAAAAGAAATTAAACGATAGCATTATAAAAAATGGTCTTAATTCGCCAAAAACAAGGGAAATAAGCTTAAAAGTAGATGAACTAATAAACGAATATTACAACAGTATTGAAACGGTCCAGTTTCCGCCGTGGAGTAATAGTGATTATCACTATAAATTAGCATATAATATTTTAAAAGATGTAACATTAATGAATAACAAGTTTCCCACAATAGAAGAATGGAATAAGATAGCAAAGGAAAGAGTGCTATTTTCTGCGGTTTCTATACAATATATAAGTAGCTTAAATTGGAATTATTTAAGAGCTAAAGTAGAAAAAGAGTTAAATTTAAAAATTTTTTAAAAAAAATTTCATTTAGAGGCTCTAAGCGAAACATTAAATGGTTTACGTAAGTTTTGTCGAAAACGAGATAACTTTTTTGACATCTCAAAAATCACTCGATATAATATTAGAAAACGACAATATTTTTATTAAATTTTTATCGCATACATTATTTCGACAGACAGATTTTATAAATAGTGATATAAAAATAGAGACAAGATAGACGAATGTTTTAGCGGACAGAAATCTATCTCATCTCGAGAGTATATACATAAATATACAAGTTAAGTATATACTCTCAGTAAAAATTTGTCAAATCTAATTTTTGAGGAGAGTGTTTTTATGGAAGAGGAAGTTTTAAGAGAAATCAATAAAAATTTAAAGTGGTATGAGAAAATTGTTGTAAAAGTATTTGCAAATATTTTTATTAAAGTATACCATACTACAAGAGAAAGTATAATTACCAAGTTGTTAGCATAGTATTGTTACATAAAAAAGTTTGCCCAGTAGATGCACCAGTTGAAGATGAAGAATAATAAGAAAATATTTTTACAGTTAATATTAAAAAAGTTGAGATGAAAAAACTTACAAAGTTTGCACTCAACTTTTTTATATATAATATTTTTAAAAAATTTTATAATTAAGGTGTAATTAGAGCATAAATAATTGCATGGAGGACTTATAAGCCCTCCATGAGATAAGAGATGAAATATTCATCATTCTTCAATTAGAGCTCTAAAAGAAAGCTGTTCTTCAAGAGGAAGCTGCTTAAAATTAGGTATTAGGTAATGGATTTCTTTAAATCCATCTTTACGATCTATAACAAAAATCTTACCTATGCTAGCTCCATCTTTTGATTTAACTTTATACAGCTCTAAATCGCAGCCAATTATCCGTTCTGCTTCATATCCGTACATAATAGTACCTCCCACAAGTTTTATTAATTTAATTATAACAAGTGAGATTATGAAAGTAAATGGAAATATAAACCAAAAAGACTAGATTATCTTAATCTCTAGTCTTTTCTATGATTTTATTCTTTATTAGTCATTTCCTCTAAAGCTAGAAGCTCATTCCATCTATCGTCAACTTCTTTTTGGAATTCTTCAATCATCCATTCATTACCTGGTTTAAACATATGTTTAAATCTCTTTTGAGGTTTTAAGAATTCTTCAATAGGAAGTTTATTTTTAGGTTTATAGTTAATAACATATTTACCATCAATAACTTCATATAAAGGCCAATAACATGTTTCAACAGCAAGCTTATTAATTTGCATAAGCATATCTGTTGGATATCCCCATCCTCTAGGGCATGGAGCAAGAACATTTAAGAAACATGGTCCTTCTGTGTAAATTGCTTTTTCAGATTTTTCATATAAATCCTTAAAATTATTAATACAAGCAGTTTGAGCAACATATGGTAAATGATGTGCAACCATGATTTTTGCTAAATCTTTTCTAGATTGCATTTTACCAGGGATAATAGTTCCAGCAGGACTTGTTGTAGTATCTGCAAATCTAGGTGTCGCACTAGAACGTTGGATACCAGTATTCATGTAAGCACCATTATCGTAGCAAACATAAACCATATCATGTCCTCTTTCCATAGCTCCTGAAAGAGCTTGAATACCTATATCATAAGTACCACCATCGCCACCAAATGAAATAAACTTTGTATGTGAATCTTCTGGTAACTTTCCTTGTCTTTTCATAGCTTTATAACAAGCCTCTACACCAGATAAAGTTGATGAAGCATTTTCAAATGCAGTGTGAATGAAAGAATCTGTCCAAGCAGTATATGGATATATAAAAGTAGAAACTTCCATACAACCAGTTGCACCAGCTACTACTGCATGGTCTCCTTCTTTTAATGCTCTCATAACCATTCTTGCAACAGGAGGAGCACCACAACCAGCACACATTCTATGTCCGTGCAGTAAATCTTGAAGGTTTGTTTGCAACGACTTCTTTTAAATTATATGCCATAAAATTTCACTCCTTTCTAACCTCTTAATCCTAAATATCTATATGGATTATCAATATTTCCAGTTTTAACTATTTTCTCTAAATCATTAAATACAGATTCAATATCAGTAGATTTGGTATCTCTACCACCAATACCATAAATATAATTAACAGTAGGGACCATTACTTTATTAACCTGCATTCCAGAAGTAACATCACTAAATAATGCACCACCACAAGCGTTTAATGAATCCGCTTTATCTAAAACTGCAACAGCTTTAACATGTGATAAAGCTTTAGCAATTTCTTCTGCTGGGAATGGTCTAAACACACGAACTTTTAAAAGTCCTGCTTTAATGCCATTAGCACGTAATTGATCTACAACATATTTTGTAGTACCTGCAGTTGAATTCATACATACAATTGCAATTTCAGCATCCTCTAATTTATATTCTTCGAATAGTCCATAACTTCTACCAGTCATTTTTTCAAAATCTTTTGCAACATCTAAAATAACTTGCTTTGCATTTACCATTGCTTGTGATTGTTGCTTTTTATGTTCAAATAGATAAGCTTGTAAATCTAGAGGACCCATACTAATAGGTTCTTTAGAATTTAATAAATAATGTTTAGGTTCATATTTACCAACAAAATTCTTTACTAAATCATCCTCGATTAATTCAATATTTTCAATTGAATGAGAGGTAATAAATCCATCTTGGCATACCATTAAAGGTAGTAAAACATCTTTGTGTTCAGCAATTCTGTGAGCCATTACTAAATTATCATAGGCTTCTTGGTTGTTTTCTGAAAATAGCATAATCCAACCAGCATCACGAACACCCATTGCATCAGAATGGTCGTTATGAATATTTAAAGGTCCAGAAACTGCACGATTTACTAAACTCATAACAATTGGTAATCTCATACTAGAAGCAATATAAATCATTTCCCACATGAAAGATAATCCATTAGCGGAAGTGGCAGTCATTGCTCTACCGCCTGCTGCTTCAGCACCAATACATGCACTCATAGCACTATGTTCACTTTCAACAGCTACGAATTCTGTATCAACAGTTCCATTACTAACAAAGGTTGAAAAGTATTGTGGTATTTCTGTTGATGGAGTAATAGGAAATGCTGCAACAACATCTGGATTGATTTGTTTCATAGCAGTAGCGGCTGCTTCATTACCGCTTAAACGTTCTCTTATACTCATATTTAATTCTCCTTTATTTTAATTTTATTTCATTTCAATTGCACCGAATGGACATACTTTTGCACAAACGCCACATCCTTTGCAGTAATCATAATTAAAATCTTCTCTTTTTTGTTCTTTATTTACTGGTATTGCATCATCTGGGCATACAGGAAAACATAAGCCGCATTGTTTACATTTATCACTTAGGTAAATTGGTTTAATACTTCTCCAGTCGCCAGTTTTAAATTCCATAGCATTTCCAGCTTCGTAAATATTTCCACCCTCAGTTAATTCTTGCCAAGGTGTATCTTTATTTATTTTATCACTAGTCATAAGTAATCTTCCTTTCTAGTTATATTTTTTTAACTTCTTTTAAAGCCATTTCTAAGGCTTTCATATTACCTTCAATAACTTCAGGTTTTTTTGCAAATTTGTGTTTAAAAGAACCTTCCATATCAGAAAGTAATTCTTCATCTGTCATAACACCACTTACTTTAACAATAGCAGCTAGCATTGCTGTGTTAGGGAAGTATTTACCTAAAGTTTCCATAGATACTTTTCTTGCATCTATAGTATAAATTGAGCCATTGTATCCTTTAAGAACACTTCTTAGATATTCTGCATCCTTAGTCGTGTTAATAACAATAGCACCAGTTTCCTTAAGCCCTGCTGTAACAGGAACAGACTCTAAAAGAGTATCATCAACGACTACTACATAATCAGGCTCATAAATATTACTATGAATAGTAATAGGATTATCACTAATACGATTATAAGCAGTAATTGGAGCACCCATTCTTTCAGGTCCATATTCAGGGAAACCTTGAATATATTTACCAGTATTAAAAGCAGCATCAGCAAGTAATAATGATGCTGTTTTAGCACCTTGACCACCTCTACCATGCCACCTAATTTCTACTAAGTTATCCATAAATAGAATTCCTCCTTGTTTTTCATTTTCTTCATATTAAATATATAAAAAATCTACCTAAAGTATATTCTTATTTAACACTATTGTCAAGGTAAAAAATAGACTTAGTGGTCGAAATTATGATGGAATAGAAATAAATATTAAAAATTTGTAAAAAGTATTGCAATAAAAACAAATGTTTGATAATATATAAAAAATAAATTTTAATAATTTAAGTAAAAAAATATTGATTTTTAGTTAAAGTTCATGTAAAATGGACATTAAGAAAGGAGTATGGTTATGCAATTTTATACTATACAGCAAATATCTGAAATGTCAGGAAAGAGTCAAAAGACAGTAAGAAGACATATTGCAGCTAAAAAATTGAAATCAGAAAAAATACAAAATAAATATAGAATTTCAGAAGAAAATTATAAAGAATGGATACATACAACAGCATTTGATGAAGATGATAAAGGTGTTTTCACAAAGAAAATTAATAATGAAATAGATAATAGCTATGATATAAATTGGATAGACATATCAAAGGAGTGGAATATAGATGCCTGGAAAAATAAAAATGAAAGAAATGGATATAAATTTGTGGATTTGTTTTCAGGTGCTGGTGGACTAAGTTGTGGTCTTGTTATGGCTGGATTTACACCTGTTGCATCAGTAGAAATAATGCCAGAGGCAGTTCAAACATATGAATATAATTTTATTAATAAAAAAGGTTTTGATGAAAGAGTAGAAACAAGAGATATTCGATCTAGAGAAGTTAAAGAAGAATTATATAAATCTATTGGGAATCAACATATAGATTTGATTGTAGGAGGATTTCCTTGCCAAGGATTTAGTATGGCTGGTAATAGAGTAGTTTCGGATCCAAGAAATAGCTTATATTTAGAAATGTTAGAAATAGTCAAAAATGTAAAACCTGATTATGTTGTTATGGAAAATGTAGAAGGGTTAAGATCAATGTTAGATGGAAAAGTAGAAACTCAAATAATAAATGACTATAAGGAGATAGGATATGAAATCAATGTAACTACATTAAATGCTGCAGATTATGGAGTTGCTCAACAAAGAAAACGTGTTATATTTATAGGGAATAGAATAGGAAGTAATAATTATCATCCAAAGCCATTATATTCATCAAATGACTATAAAACTTTAGGTTCAGCAATATATAAATTTATGGATATAGATGAAGATAAAAGTATAAACCATATATTTACAAGACATACAGAAGATATGAAAAAGAGACTGGCAAATGTATCAGAAGGAGCTAGTTTATTCAAAAATTATTCTGACTCATGGAAGAAATCTCCTTGGGATAAACCTTCATGTACAATAAAGGAAAATCATGGAGCAGTTAATATTCATCCGAAATTACCAAGAGTGTTAACTCCAAGAGAGCTTGCATCTATACAGTCTTTTCCAGATGATTTTATTTTTCAAGGTTCAAAAAAGTGGCAATTAGTTCAAATAGGTAATGCTGTACCACCATTACTTGGAAAAGCAATAGGTTTATCGGTAGAAAAAGGATTAAATGAGAAAAATAAGTAAAAGAAGATTGAAGTGAACCCCATATCGTTCACTCGAAAAAAGAGATAAGCGAAGATTTAATTTAATCTTCGCTTGTTTTTTAGTCTTTTGGTATTATAAAATTCTATCCAGTTTTCAACTAAAGCTATATATTCTTGTAAAGATGTGATATTATTATTATACAAAGTTTCTTTCTTAAGTATTCCATTTGATTCACATATGGCTTTGTATTCAAAAGATTTATATTGGTAACCTTGATAACTGTGAATGATTAAACCATGTACATCTTTTCTTTTAGCTATTGATTCATTTAAAGTATCTATAACTAATTGATTATCATTATTTTTAGATATTTTATATGCAACTACTTTTCTATCATATAAATCTAATATTGTTGATAAATATGCTCGTTTATTATTAAAAATTAAATATGTTATATCTGTTGTCCAGATTTTATTTGGTTTATCTACATTGAAATTTCTATTTAATAAATTTGGTTTTACATTTTCTTCTATTCTTTTATATGTTGGATTTTTCTTCTTACAAGTATATTTAGCTTTTATACTATACTTTTTCATTATTCTCTGCACTTTTTTGTGATTAAATATTACACCATATTTAATTAATAGACCATCACAAATCCTTCGATATCCATATGTCCCCATAGATTCATCAAATACTTCTTTTATTATTAAATAATCATAATAGTCTTTATCTTCTGCATTACGATATTTATAATATGTTCTCTTACTGATATCTAAGGCGGCACACATATTAGAAAGTTTATATTTGTTAATATATAAATTAATAAATGTTACTTTTTCTCTCGCTGTGCCTTTATGAAGGCCTGGTATTTTTTTAATATTTCATATCTTTCTTTATAATCAATATTTTCTGGTTTTGGAGCACCTCTTGTATGAAATATATCATTTTCTACAGTGCCATTAGCTCTATATTTTCTTAACCAGTTGAAGATACTTTTATATGAAATATTATATTCTTTACCTAATCTTTCTAAAGATGCTTCCTTATTTAAGTATCTTTGAATAATTTCATTTTTTAATTCCTCTGAATAATGTTTACCCATAAAAATAACACCTCACTTTCGTTTGGTGTTATTTTATCATCTCTCTTTTTTTATTGTGAACGATATGGGGTTCACTTCAATATTAGCTATCTTCTTTTTTCTATATTTATAATCCCATTTTTTAAATTTATTGTATAAATTTTTAAGGGTTTGGTATTATACAATTTTTGTTTTTCCATTATTATAGATTCTAAATTATTAAATTTTTCGCAAACAAGTATAGGATTAGCTAAATTTGAACCTTTTGCTAATTTAGAATTTATCCATTTAGAATAAAATAAAGTTCTATTTATATGGTCTTCATCTAATTTACCTTTTTGAAATTCTATTACATTAATTTTATCTACATTTACATTATCAGAAGCTTCCATTATTAAATAATCAATTTCACTTTTATCCATACTATAAGGTAGATAATTAGCATACCAAAATATATTATTAATATCTATGTCAAGTTTATTTAAAATTTCGTAATTCTTATTTTTTATAAAATAATTAAAAAGTAATTCCATAAATTTTTCATATTTAACAGTTCCATCTTTATTAATATATGAAATATTTGTGAAGTCCAATTCAGAATATGTACATATTTGAGAATTATCAAGCTTATCGAAATTTATTTTAATTTCATTATCTACTTTAGTTTTTATATGAGTACAAGGCAAATAAGTAAAAGATGGATTTTTATCAATTAACTTTTGAATTAAAAATTCAGTTTCATAAGGAGATAATTGGGTTGAAGCTCTATGTTTTTCGGCAATTTTTTTCCCAACAATATTCCATAAATCAATTTTATTATAGGGGTCATTTAAAATATCATATTCTGTTAATGGAATTTTAAATAAATAAGCAGGCTCAATTTTTATCTTTATAAAAGTAGGCTCTGTATGGTCAAAAAATGGATCAGATGTAACTCTATACACACCCCAAATAAAGCTGTCCGAATTATTTCCTTTAGTTTCCCATAAAAAAGCATAATCACCCAATTGGATTTGAAACATATCAGCTAATAGGCTTGTAATAGATTTATACCATTGAGCACGTTCTAAAGGAGGAAGCTTAGCTTTTATCTCCATATCTTTATTTAAATTTATCATATAATCGTGGTCTACAACAAAAATTCTTCCTTTCATACATTATCTCCTTCAATTACTTTAATTAAATTAGTTAGATTAAATCTAAATTTATAGCAATTTCTATTTTTATGAACTTGAAATTCTCCGATAGATAGATTGTTGTATTTTACAGTATTGCTTTCATTCCAATCTTCAATATTTTCTTTTGTGAAAGCAATATTTTCTTTTTTCCATTCAAAATTTGATGCATAATCTTTTTTAAATATGTTATAAAAATAACTGTCTTTTTTCTGATATATCCATAATAAGTAATCAGAATCAAACAAATGAGTAGCATATATATGAAGCATTTTATCTATATTTGTATATACCATTTGTTTAAAAGATGTTTCATTGATCTCGTTACAATCGCATAAATCTTTAAAATATAAATAGCAAGTAGAAGAACCAGGTTGCCCTACTTCAGGAGGACAAACCATATTTCCTGTATTCGTTTTTAAAGACAGTGTAAAATTTCCGTTTAAAATAAAATCATAAGGACATTTACTTTCTGCTTTTCTAAATCCCGTTTCAGAACCAGTATGTTTTATAGGAATAGGTAATCTTTGAAAAGCTTCTATAATAGTTGGCTTAATTTGAGACTCTATAATTTTAGATGTTCTATGTAGTAAATGTTCAGGAAAATCTAAATTGTACAACGTGCAAATTGTTTTTTCTGCAGTCATTCCAAAAGTTTCATTATTTAAAGTGATTGTTTTTAAAAATTCAATGACAGTTTTCATAATGAATCTAAATTTGAATGTTCTATTTTTATGTATTTGTATTTCTGCAATTGATTTATTTTTATATTTTAAAGTAGTACTTTCAACCCAGTTTTCTAAATTTCTTGTGAAAGAAAAGTTAAAACGATCAAATTCTAAATCTAAAAATTGATTTCTATCAAAAATTGTATATGTTAATTGTTCGTTAGAGTCATATTGAAACCATATAGTAAAATCTGAGATAAAAAGATAGTCAAAGAATATTGGTAACATTTTGTGAATATTATTATATACCACAGATTTAATTTCTTCTTTGCTTTCTATATTTTTATTTGAAAACTGATTAAAGTGGTAATTAAATGTATCAATTCCAGCTTGCCCAACAACTCTAGGAGCAATTTTATCTTTAGATTTTGATGTTCTAATTGAAAGAGTCTTAGAATTCATTAGTATGAAATTATTTGGATTATATTTTTCTCCATCATTCATAGAATTAGTATAAGTAAGACATTCCTTAGGGATAAATCCCAATTCTTCAAATGCAGATATGATACAATTTTTAACATTTGAATGTGTTATATAACTTTCATTGTAATTAGAATTAAATTGTTCTTGGGCTTCAAGAGGTATAGGCACATTAAAATAATCACATATAAACTTTTGAATAGTGATTCCTAAATCTGCATTATTCATTAGAATCACCATCCTCAGATAAAAACAATTTATATATTTCAATTTCTAGTGCTTCAGCAATTTTTTGAATATTATCTAAAGAAATACTTCTTCTCTTAGATTCCACTGCACTAATATATGTTCTATGTAATTTAGCTTTCTCCGCAAATTTTTCTTGAGAAAGTCCAAGTTGATTCCTATATTTTCTTAAATTTTTACTAAAAATTTCCTTTATATCCATTAATATTCCACCTCATTATTACTATCTAATAAATACTAAAATTAGTCAACAGACAATGAGTAACAAATTTGCAAATACTCTTTTTTTCTGGTAGAATAATTAATATAAATATTAATAAAATAGGAGATTTTATAATGACCTTCAAAGATTGGTTATATGATGTATATTTAAAAGGTAATGGAGAAATGTTGAGTGATGCGACAGTTTCTAAATATATAAATGGAGTGAATACAATATCAAAAGAAATGATTAAAATGAAAATAATAGATAAACCTTTAGAAAATATGGAGCTATATGAATTGGATAAATCTATTGAAAACATATTAAAAAATCTGATATTTCAAGAAAAAGATAATCAAGGAAATAGAATGTATAGTAATTCTTTAAAACGCTTTAGATGTTACAAATTTTTTAATACAGATTTAATTCAAAAGGGAGAAAAAGAAGAGAATATAATATCTAGAGATAAAAATTTGACTGTAACAGAAAAAGAGGCATTAATCAAATCCAGAAGAGGACAAGGATATTTTAGAAATGAATTATTAAAAAAATATAACAATAAATGTATTATAACTGGAATTTCCATTCCTGAAGTATTGGTGGCAAGTCATATAAAACCATGGATAATTTGTGATAATGATGCAAGAGTAAATAGAAGCAATGGACTATTGCTTAGTGCTACATATGACAAATTATTTGATAGTGGGCTAATTACATTTAAAGCTGATGGACAAATAAAATTATCTAAAATGATAAATCAAGACAATAGAAAAAGATTAAATTTAAGTGAAAGAAAAATTTATGATATTAAATATACTGAAGAAATGGAAAGTTTTTTAAAATATCATAATGATATTATATTCGTAAAATAAAACTAGAAAAAATGATAAAGTATTATAAAAATATTTAGAGGAGGCAGAATGATGGATAAACTAATGAAAGAAATAGAACAATTTAATGAAGAAAGAGACTGGGACAAATTTCACTCACCAGGGAATTTAGCAAAATCAATTTCAATTGAAGCAGGAGAACTTTTAGAATGTTTCCAATGGGATAGTGAAAATTATAATAAAGAAGAAGTTTGTGAAGAACTTGCAGATGTATTTACATATTGCATTCAAATGGCTATGAAATTAGGGGTTAATCCAGAAGAAATCATATTGAAAAAATTAGAAAAGACAAAGAAAAAGTATCCAGTAGAAAAAGCTAAAGGTGTTAGTACAAAATATAATAAATTATAATAATTAATGGGGGCAATTATTATGATAGTATATCAAGAAACAAAAGCATCATTTTTAGAAGATGTTTATAATGATAGAATTGTAAAGAAGATATTAGAAAAGTTAGAAATGAATGTAGGGAATAGTGAAAAAGAATCGTGGATAGATACAGCAAACCATATGGAAAGAATTTTAAGAGATGATATATTTCCAAATGATATTTCTGTTGCAATGGAATTTAAGCTATACAATTCAAATTTTAGAGTAGATTTTATAATATGTGGACTAGACGAAAAAAAGAAAAATACAATTATTGTTATAGAGTTTAAAAGATGGAATAGTGTAAAAGTAGTGACAGATAGAGATGATATGGTAGATGTACAAGTTTTTGGGATAGTACCACATCCATCATATCAAGCTCTATCATATGCTAAAATTATAAAGAATTTTTATATGGAAGCAGAAGATGAAAAAATGTCTATATATCCATGTTCTTGTTTGCATAGATATGAAAAAACGGAGAATGATGCTATAACTAATAAGTACTATAAAAATCTTTTAGAAGAATCACCAATATTTTTGAACGGTGAGAATGATAAACTAAAACAATTTATTAGTAAATACATAAAATATGGAGATAATAAAGAAACTTTATATATGCTAGAAAAGGGAGGAATTAAACCTTCAAAACAGTTACAAGATAATATATTAAGTATGTTAAAAGGAAAAGAAGAATTTTCTATGGTTGACTTACAAAAAAATGTATTTGAAGAAGCAAAGCGATTAGCTAGATTATCTAAAAAAGACGGTAAAAAGAGAGTATATATTGTAGAAGGAGGACCAGGAACTGGAAAATCTGTAATAGCAATAAATTTATTAGCACAACTGCTTGGTAAATATGGAATGAATTGCCAATATATAACTAAAAATCAAAATCCTAGAGATGTTTATTCTACACAACTAAAGGGAAATTACAAAAAAACTGAAATAGATAATTTATTTTGTGGCTCTGGTTCATATATGAATTGTGAAAAAAATCTTTTTGATACATTAATTGTTGATGAAGCTCATAGAGTAACCGAGAAAACAGGATTTATAAAAATGGGAGAAAATCAGATAAAAGAAATAATAAAGGCATCTAGATTTTCAATATTTTTTATAGATCCTAAACAAAGAGTACATATTAATGATTATGGAACAATAGATAGAATCAAATCAATTGCAGAAAAACTAAAAGTTGAAGTTTATTATGACAAATTAAATGTACAATTTAGATGTAGAGGTGCTGAACAATTTATTAATTGGGTAGAAAATTCATTACAATATGAAGATGTCGAAAATGAAGAATTAGATTTGAAATTTTTAAGAAATTATGAAGTAAAAATTTTTGATGACCCTAATGATATGAAAAATAAAATTATAGAACAAAATAAGACACAAAACAAATCTAGAATAATAGCAGGATATTGTTGGGATTGGAATTCGAAAAAGAATCCAGAAGGTAATGAATATGATATTGTTATACCAGAATATGATTTTAAAATGAAATGGAATTTTAATAATACAATTTGGGCAATAGCAGAAGATTCTGTTAATCAAGCGGGATGCATACATACATCTCAAGGATTAGAATTTGATTATGTTGGAATAATTATAGGAAATGACCTAAGGTATGAAAATGGTAAAATAGTTACAGATTATACTAAAAGAGCTAAAATAGATAGAAATAATGGATCAATGAAAGGAATGAAAAAATTATACAAAAAAGATTCAACACAAGCAGCTAAAGTTGAAGATGAAATCATAAAAAATACATATAGGACATTAATGACTAGAGGGCAAAAAGGGTGTTACATTTATTGCACAGATAAGAACTTGGCTGAATATCTAAAAAGAAGACTAAACAAAAATAATGGAATTGAATACTTAATCGATGAAGAAGAAAGAAAATATACTTCAAAAGTTGCTGGAAATCAAGAAGAATATAGGTGTGAATAAAGTTATTTAATAAAAGCAGGATAATAATGTAATTAATTTTACAGAATTATTTTGCTTTTTTTGATAACAAATTACAAGTTTCGACAAAATTCGCAGCATAAAATTGATATTATATTCAAGGGGAATTGTATATGAGGGAAAATAAAAAAATAATATCGATTTTATTTATTGTTTTAAGTGTAATTTTAATAGGAGCTAATTCATATGCTCACTCGGGAAGAACAGACTCAAGTGGAGGACACAAAGATAACAAAAATAAAAGTGGACTAGGAAGTTATCATTATCATTGTGGAGGACATCCAGCACATTTACATACTAATGGAGTTTGTCCGTATTCTTCAAGCTCATCATCAAGTAAAAGCAATAAAAGTAGTTCATCGTCTAGTAGTAAAAAGAGTACAAGTTCATCATCTTCAAAATCATCTAGTAGTACATCTAGTTCGTTTTCAAGTAAAAAAACAACAACTACAGTACCTGCTACTATTAGTGCAACAGCAATACAAATAAATGAAAGTATAAATAATATTGAAGTAGGAGAAAGCAAAAAAATAACTGCCACAATAACACCAGATAATGCAACAGATAAAAATATTATATGGAAATCAAGTGATGAAACTATTGCTACAATCAGCTCAACAGGAGAAATTATTGCAAAAAAATTTGGAATTGTAGCTATAACTGCAAGTACATCTAATGGAAAAACAAGTACAATAAAAATAAATGTAAAGGAAGAACCAAAAGATAAAAATAATGTTATAACAAATACAACACCAACGACTAAAAGCAATATAAATAATAACACTACAACAAATAATCAAGAAGATACAAATCCATTAGGAGGAGTTATAGCATTAGGGTTATTAGGTGGTGGAGGATATTTGGGATATAAGAAGTATAAAAAATCAAAGTAATATGATAACTGCTAAACTAAATAACAAAATAAGAGCAAAATAATAGTAATTATATATTACGGAATTTGATAATAAATTACGAGTTTCCACAAATTTTTCAAAAAAATAATGTTATTATATATAAAGGAGGAATAAAAATGATTGAATATCCATATATGGTTGCAAATAATAAGATTGCTCCAATATTGGAACAAATAAGAAATGCAGCTAAACCTGAAAAAATAACTCAGAACCTATTAAAGACATGGGGGTTCGCAAGTTCTAACGATAGGGCAATTATATCGGTATTAAAAAAATTAGAATTCTTAACAGAAGATGGAGTACCAAATTTAAACTATGATACATTAAGAGATAAAACAAAATGGAAAAAAATATTAGCTACCCAGATAAAAGTGTTATATAAAGATTTATTTACCATTAATGAAAATATACATATGCAAAGTGATGAAGTAATAAAGGGAGCAATTAGTAGAGTTACAGGTAAGGAAAGTAAAACAGTTGAAAGATATTATTCAACATTCAAAACATTATGTGATTTAGCTGATTTTTCTGTAAAGACTACTCCAGAAAAAGAAGTTAAAGAAGAAGTAAAAAGTTCGATTCCAGTAGATACTCAAAACAATAGACAAAAGACAGAATTTCATTATGATATACAAATTCATTTACCTGCAACAACCGATATATCTGTTTATAATGCTATTTTTAAAAGTCTAAAAGATAATTTAATGATATAAAAGGTGATAAGATGTTAAATGATGAAAAAAATTTAAGAGAATTTATTTTTAATGCATTTTTATTAGAAGATACATTAGGAAGTTTGGAAAGTAATGGAATAACAACAAAAATATTAGGAGAATCTAAAAAAATACAAAGAATTTTAGAAATTGATTTTAGCCCAAGAATAATACATGATGCTAATAAAATGTCAAGTGTATATATGTCATTTTTCTGTATTGAAAATGCCATAAGGGAACTAATAAGTGATAGACTTTCTGAGAGAAAGGGTTTGGACTGGTGGGAAAAGTCTGTTCCGGAAAAAGTAAAAAAATCTGTACAAAAATTAATACAAAAAGAAGAAAAAAATAAATATCATACTCCAAGATCAACTACTAACATAGGATATACAATGTTTGGAAATTTAGGAGATATTATTATATATAATTGGGATGATTTCTCAGATTTATTTCCAGACCAAGCTTGGATTAGTTCTAGATTTAACGATTTAGAGATGTCAAGAAATATTATTATGCATACTGGAATTTTACCAGATATTGAAATTGAGAGAATACAATCAATTGTAAGAGATTGGTTAAGACAAGTAGGATAAAGGTGAGAATTAACTCGCCTTTTAAAGTGCAATTTTATATTTTTAAAGTGCAAAATTTGCACTTTAAAACGAAACATTATTGTCAAAGCATCCACCAATTAGCTGCACACCATCTGCAAAGCCATTCCTATAATACTTCTCATTCCAATAACAAAGATAATCAGTAAAATTATCATAGCAAATCTAGTTGCTTTTGCATATACCTCTTATTCTGTGCAGGAACATTCTCCAAAATCTTCTTCGAAATAAATGAATGTTTATTATTTTATTCAGTAAGAGTACAGAAAACCTCCTACTCTCTAAAATTAAACCAATTTTTCAAAATATCCTCATTAACTTCTATAAAATTATTCATAATCTAAAACCTCCAAAAATTAAAATTTTTCATTTTCAAAAATGCACCCACAAGAGCTAAAAATCTAAGAACAAATATACCATCCAATTGAGTAAAAATTGGGTAAAATATTCTCCAAAAACGCCCTAAAAAACACAAATGTTCCACAAACTAAAACTATTATAAATACTGAAATACCAACAGAAACTCTATTTTTTTAAAATTTCAAAAAGCTGTCAAATGTTGCTCATAACCCGAATGTAATAAGTTAGAGTCATACCACTGTAGTAAATATAAATTATTCACTAGGTTTTAGTAGGTTCCTTTTGGTTACGTTTTGGGCAAAATTGTTACATTTTGGTAATAGTTAGGGCGGATTGGGTGTGGATATACATATTTTACAAAAGATGTATTTAAATAATTCATAGGGTGTGGTATAATGGAGAAAAGCAATAAATAACTAGTTTTGACAATGAAGAAGAGGTAACTATGTATGATAGTATAGATGATGGAAGCAGTAAATATTTAGATATGGTTGTAGAAGATGATTAAGAGTATAAAGAAAAGGAATAGTAATAATGTCAATCAAACATTTTTTGAAGAAAATACTATATAAAGTATTAGATGCACAACCATTTTTATATAAACCAGAATGTAAGATATTCAATCATAAATTTGAAATACACAAAACAGATATTGATATATGGCCATCATATCCACATATGCATTCGATAGAAGATAATTTGGTTTTAAACATATATACAGGAGAAGTTTATAGAAAAATAACTAGAGCTTACATAAGTGAGGCTAGAGAAAAAGATATGAAAAAATTATGGAATGATAAAAGGTTTTTAGAAATAGTGCTAGATGTAAGAAAAAATAAACCAATAAATATAAAAGAATTGGATCCAATTCCAACAAAATGGATGAATAGCGAAAATTTAAAATATATTATACAAAAGAAAGATAATGCTTATTAACAATATATTATCTTTAGTATAAAATCATAGGAGTCAAATATGAAAGTATTAATATTAAGTTTTAGTGCAAATAAAGTAAATGAAGACAGTTTTGTACCAAACAAAATAGGATTAACCTTCTCATGTGTAGAAGAATGCCAAAAACAACTAGATCTATTAAAGTATGACTACGAACACATTTGTATAAATAAAAAGAACATCCAAAAATGTCTTGCATGTGGTGAACGAGGCTGGGGAATATGTTTAGATAAACACATATGTATACAAAAAGATGACTTTAATGAAATCTATAAACATATGGAAAACTTTGATGCTTATGTATTTATAACTCCAGTATATTTTCATGAAATGAGCGAATCTGCTAAAACATTTTTTGATAGATTAAAAAGATGTGATGCTTTTAACGACGATTCAAAAATAAAAGGAAAGAAAATAGTTTGTATTGCATGTGCAGGAGGAAGCGGCAGTGGAACAGAAGAAACATTAAAATCATTTGATACATTAAACTATTTTTTAGGAACTAAAATGCATGCAAGAATACCAGTAACAAAAGTAAATTACGAAATGCAGAAAGAAATTATAAAAAATGCAATGAAATTTGAATAATAATTATATTATTTTAGGAGGAAAAATGAGTGTAAATATAAGAAAAGCAACACTTGAAGATTTAAAATCCGTACAAGAACTAAATTATAAACTATTTGAGTTAGAATATAAAAATTTTGATCCAGCCTTAAATATGGAATGGACATTTTCTAAAATGGGAGAAAACTATTTTAAAGAATTAATAAAAGAAGGTACTGTTTGGGTTGCTGTGGACAGCAGTAAAATTATAGGATACCTAGCTGGAAGCATTGATGTAAAACCAGAATATGCAACAAAATCATTATCTGAATTAGATAACTTTTATGTTGAAGAAGAATACAGAAGACAAGGAATAGGTAAAAAGCTATTAGAAGAATTCAAAAAACATTGTATATCTAAAGGCATAGAAGAAATTAAAGTAACAGCAACTGCTAAGAACATTAATGCTAGAGAATTTTATAAAAACAATGGATTTGAAGATTTTGAAATTACTTATAAAATGAAACTATAGTTAGAAGGAGGCAATCAAATGAAAAATATATTTATAGAATATCCAAAATGCTCAACATGTAAAAAAGCAAAAAAGTGGTTAGAAGAAAATAAAATAGACTTTGTAGAAAGAAACATAGTTACTGAAACACCAACAGTCGAGGAACTAACTGAATGGATAAAAACAAGTGGACAAGAAATAAAAAAATGGTTTAACACCAGTGGACTAAAATATAAAGAATTAAACTTAAAAGAGAAACTATCAACTATGACAGATAAAGAAAAAATAGAATTACTAGCAAGTGATGGAATGTTAATAAAAAGACCACTATTAATATCAGAAAAAGGAATTTTTATAGGGTTTAAAGAAGAAACCTGGAAAGTACTATAATCTAAAATATAAGAAATACTAGGAGAAAAGATGATAGAACGAGAAAAAATAATTAATTATATAAAACAGAAATATGATGCAAATCCAGAATACTTATGGGAGGATACACCTGACGCAGCAATCTTTAGACATAAGAACAATAAAAAATGGTTTGCATTAATAATGAATTTAAAAAATGAGGAGTACATAAATGTAAAGACAAAGCCTGATTATTCAGACTTATTAAGAAACACATATGATTATATAATACCTGCATACCATATGAACAAAGAACATTGGAACACAGTAATTATAAGTAAAGATGTAAATGAAACATTACTATATGAACTAATAGACCAAAGTTATGAATTAACAAAAAAATAACAACATAATAGAATAAACAACATTGTAGCAGAACAAAATATATGATATAAAAGAAGTAGAAAACCTACTTCTTTTGTTATATAATAAGAAAAAAGGAGCTGATAGCTTTGAATATAAATGAAATTGCCAAAAAAATTCATCAAGCAGGAGGAAAATTATACTTAGTAGGTGGAGCAATAAGAGATGAAATAATGGGAAAAGAAATATATGATAAAGATTACTCAGTAACAGGAATAGAAAAAGAACAATTTAAAACTTTGTTTCAGGATGCAATAACTAGAGGAAAATCTTTTGAAGTATTTGATATAGAAGGAGCAGAATTTGCACTTGCAAGGAAAGAGAAAAAAGTAGGTTTAGGTCATAAAGAATTTGAAACTAAAACATCAAAAGAAATTACAATAGAAGAAGACCTAGCAAGAAGAGACATAACAATAAACGCAATAGCAAAAGAGGTATTAACAGGCAAAATTATAGATCCATTTAATGGAATACAAGATATCAAAAACAAAACAATAAAAGCAACAACAAATGCATTTAGTGAAGATCCATTACGTGTATATAGAGTAGCAAGAATTGCAGCAAAAACAGGATTTAGTGTAGAAAATAGAACATTAGAACTTATGGAAACACTAAGACCAGAACTAAATACACTATCGAAAGAAAGAGTATTTAATGAATTTGAAAAAGCATTAGAAACAGATAAACCATCCATATTTTTTGATGTATTAAGAGCTTCTAACGTATTAGATGTGCACTTTAAAGAAATATACGACTTAATAGGTTCACTTCAACCAGTAGAATATCATCCAGAAGGAGATAGTTACAACCACACAATGCTTGTAGTAGATAAAGCTGCTTCATTAACTAAAGATGTAGCCATTCGTTTTGCAGCATTAGTACACGACTTAGGAAAAGGAATAACACCAAAAAGTATGTATCCACATCATTATGGACACGACGAAAAAGGAGTAGAAATAGTACAAAAATTTGGACAAAGAATTGGAGCTCCAAATAAATGGATATCTTATGGTAAAGTATCAGCAAAAGAGCATATGAAAGGCGGAATCTTTTATAAAATGACACCTGCAAAAAAGGTAAGCTTTATAGAAAGAGTAGCAAAATCAAAACTAGGATTACATGGCTTGCAAATAGTAGTAATTGCAGACAAATGTAGTACTAGAAACACTAAGTTAGAAGATATAGAATTTGAAAAAATAGGTGAAGAATGTTTAACAAAAATAAATGGAAAATATATAAAAGGAAAATATGGAATAAAAGAAGGAATTAAATTAAAAGACAAATTACACGAAGAAAGAGTTAATTGGCTAGTTACAAAAGAAAAATTGCAATAATTACTTGAACTAACAACATTTATCATATATAATAAAGGCAAGAGATTTTTGGAGGAAACCAATGAAAATTTTAAAAGAAGAAAAAGGATCAATAACACTATTTGTTCTAATGGCAATGCTGTTTTTTGTTATGTACTTAGTTGGAATGTATATGCTAAGTACAAGCTCTGAAAGTAGCTTAACCCGTGAAACAGCCAGAATAAAAGAAATATATGAACAAGGTGTAAATAATATTGATGATGTATATAACACTCTAGAAAGAAAAAATAAAACACAAGTAAATGCTCCAAAACTTGCTAGTGGAATGACTCCAGTTAAGTGGAATGAAACAGAATTCATAAAAACTACTAAGTATGATACACAGTGGTACGCATATGAAGATACATCTCTTGATAAGCAAGAGAACACAAGTAGATGGGCAAATGCTGAAACAGAAGATGGAAGTATGTGGGTATGGATACCAAGATATGCATATAAAATAAATTACAATAATTTAAGCGATAAATCAGCTGGTGGAACTATAGATGTAGTATTTTTAAAAGACGATACAAATAAAGACTTTAGAGGTAATGATGTAACAAGTGCAAACTATGTAGATGAAAAAGGAAATATAGGAGCATATATAGTACATCCTGCATTTAAAGATGGAACTAAAAATAATTTTGCAAATGGTGAATGGGATAAAGAAATAACAGGATTTTGGATGGCAAAATTCGAAGCAGGATATGCAGGAACAGTAGGTGATGCAAGTTCCGCACAAGATTCAAACGTAACAATTACAGTAAATAATCAAACTACAAACTATTATGGAACAAGAAATTTGGGAGACAAAATCAAATATCCAGTATTTAAAGCTAGTCGTCCTAGTATGAATTATATAGGAATAAGTGATTCATATGATTTATGTAGAAGTTTAACACAAAGTGGTAATCCATACGGATTTAATGATAAAGCAGATAGCCATTTAACAAAAAATAGTGAATGGGGAGCAGTAGCCTATTTGACACATAGTAAATATGGAATAAATGGACAAGAAGTAAGAATAAACAATGTATATGTAACAAATAATGAAAGTACAATATGGGGAGTAACAGGATATGGAGCTCTGGCAGACAATGCAAATCAAGACAAATCAAGAAATCTTGCAACATTAACAGCGGAGAATGCAGCAGGAAGTTGGACAACAGTAAATGGACAAACAGCAAGTAGTACAAAAAACATATATGGAATATACGATTTAAGTGGAGGACTATGGGAATGGACTGCTGGTTATATTGCACCAACATCAGGAGCATATATAACTTATGGGGGCAAGCTAAAAGAAAATAATACTAATTCAAATAAATATAAGAGTAAATACGAAGGAATAGCATCGACTAATATGGGCAATTATAACCAAACTACCAATCAATCAAGAAAAGGTGAAGCAATATGGGAGACATCATCTAATGGAGATGGTCTTTCATCGTGGAGAAACGACTATGCTTTCTTTGTTTATTCGGATGCACCATTCCTAGTTCGTGGCGGGGATAGTTCTAATGGCTCTGGTGCAGGTGTATTTGCATTCAGCCGTGTAGATGGTTCGTGCAATGTTTATATGGGGTTCCGTGTAGTACTAATAACAGATTAATAAATATACCAATTAAAAAATAATAGGAGGGAAAAATATGAAAGATATTTTTGAAAAATTAGAAGGAGTAAAGAAAAGATTAAGTACAGTAGAGAAAGATTTAGATACTACTGAAAGTTATTACGTAAAAGGAAAACTAACTACTGATATGTTAGACTTATTTAAAGGAGAAAAGGATGGATCTATATATACCTTAAGATTTATGCTAAATAAACAAGAAATTTATTGGTGGCATAATTCTAGAACTAAAGAACGCAACATTAATTTATCAGAGGGTGGAATAAAAAGATTATCTGATGGTAGTTATGGATTTTTTACTAGTGCACCAGATGAAAAAGGAAAGATGAAAAATAGGCAAGGAAATATTAAGGAACCAACGATTGAAAACTTATTATATCTTATAGAACAAACAGATAAAGAATTTGTGAAACTATATAAAGCTGCATATCCTGAAACAGAACTAACAGCAGATGCAAATAATATAAATTATCATAAACCTGAAGAAGAAGTACTAGAAGCAGCATATAGCGAAAACGAAGAATATAACAAAAGTGAAGAAAGGATGAAAAATAGAATAGCAGAAATAGACAAAATAGTAGCTAGACTATTAAAAGAAAAAGAAGAATTACAACAAAAACTAACAAGTCAAAGTATAGAATCTGAAGAAAGATAATTTATATAGCAAAAATAAAAGGTGGTAACAAATGTACTTAAAAAGATTAGAACTACAAGGATTTAAATCCTTTGCAGATAAAACAGTATTAGAATTTAGAGAAGGAATAACATCAGTAATTGGACCAAATGGTTCACGGGAAAAGTAATATTTCAGATTCTATAAGATGGGTACTTGGAGAACAAAGTATGAAATCTTTAAGAGGAGCAAAATCTGAAGATATTATATTTGCTGGAACACAAAACAGAAAATCATTAGGTTTTGCTGAAGCCTCAATAGTATTTGATAATACAGATGGAAAACTTCCAATAGAATATAATGAAGTAACAGTTACAAGAAAAATATATAGAAGCGGTGAATCTGGATATTATATAAATAAAACACCTTGTAGATTAAAAGACGTATTAGAGCTATTTATGGATACAGGAATTGGAAAAGACGGATATAGTATAATAGGACAAGGAAAAATTGATGAAATATTAAGCAACAAATCAGAAGATAGACGTCATATATTTGAAGAAGCAGCAGGAATAGTAAAATATAGAGTAAGAAAACTAGAATCAGAAAAAAAATTAGAAAACACAAAATTAAACTTACTAAGAATAAATGATATATTATCGGAAATAGAGGGGACAATAGAGCCTCTTAAAATGCAATCCGAAAAAGCAAGAAAATTTTTAGATTTACGTGAAGAATTAAAAGGAATAGAAATAGGGCTATTTCTATATAACATAGATACATATAAAGAAAAATTAGAAAAATTAAAAATAGATGAAGACATTTTAGTATCAAATAATAATGATGCAGAACAAAAAATGACTAAGTTAAATGAATTAAAAGAAAAATTAAAAGAAGAAATAAACAATATAACAGAAAGAATAGAGTCTATGCAAAACATAGGCTTTGAAAGCAGTAAGCAAATAGAACAAATAAACTCTAATATAAATGTTGCAAACGAAAGAATTGCAAATAATAATGAAAATTATAAAAGATATGAAAAAGAAATAGAAGAAAGTAAAACACGTATAAAAGAATTAGAAGAAGAAAAATTACAAAAAAAAGAAAAGAAAGCAAATCTATTAGGAAATAAAGAAAAATTCCAAAAAGAACTTAGCCAAAAAGAAGAAAAGCTACAAGAATTAACAGCTAAGTTATCAACAAAAGAAAAAGAAATAGAAAATAAAAAAGCAAAAATAGAGCAAAATGTGGATAAAAAATATGAAATAAATAATGAAATAAATTTATTAGATGCAAATTACGAAAATTCGGGAAAAAGAGAACAAACACTAACTCAAGAAATACAAGTAACAATTAGTGAATTAGATAGCACTCGTATTACAAAAGAAGATATATCAAGAACCTTTGCAGAAATTGAAAAAAACAGAAATTCTATAAAAAAATCCTTAGAAGAAGTAGCTAAAAAAAGAGATACTGCAACTGAAAAAATAAGAAAATATATTGAAAGCATCAATACATATGAAACAGAAGAAAGAATAAAATCAGCAAGACTAAAATTCTTACAAGAAACAGAAAAAGAAAAAGAAGGATTTATAAGAAGTGTAAAATCACTATTATTAGACTGCGAAAAAAATAATACTCTATCAAAAGGAATGAATCGGAGTATTATCAAATTTAATAAAAGTAGATAAAAAATACGAAACAGCAATAGAAATGGCACTTGGAGCGGCACTTCAAAATATAGTAACAGATACAGAAGAAGATGCAAAAAAATTAGTAGAACATTTAAGAAAAAATAACTTAGGAAGAGCAACATTTTTACCAATAACAGCTGTAAAAGGAAAAAAACTAGAAAAATTAAACAATAAAGGAATAGAAGGAGTAATAGGAATTGCCTCTGACCTAATAAAAGTAAATAAGAAATATGAAGAAGTAATACTAAACTTGCTTGGTAGAACAGTTATAGTAGAAGATATGGAGGTAGCTGTAAAACTTGCAAAACAAAATAATTATTCTTTTAAAATAGTAACTATAAAAGGAGATATAATAAATCCATCTGGAGGAATTACAGGTGGAAGTATAGCCACAAAAACAGTAAACATTTTAGGAAGAGCAAGGGAAATAGAAGATTTAGAAAAAGAACTAAAACGAATTAAAGAAAAAATTGAAAAGGAAACTATAGAAAAAGAAGAATACGAAGCAAGTATAGAAAACGTATTAGAAGAAGTAGAAAGCTTAGAAAAAAGCTTGCAAGAAATAGATATAGTATATGCAACAGATAAGCAAAAAATACTTGCAGTAGATGAAAACATAGAAAAATTAAAAACACGTTTAGAAAAATATAGAACTGAACAAAACGAATTAAAAATAGCTAAAGAAGAAATGATAAAACAAAAAGAAGAAAAGAAAATAGAAATAGAAAGTTTACAAACTGAAATAGAAGCCCTAAATCAAGAAGTAGAACAATATGCAGTTTTAAACAAAGATAATCAAAAGTACATAGACGATTTAAACTTTGACATTACAAACTTAAAAATATCAGTATCATCATTTGATGAGTCTGAAACTTCAATAGATGAAATGGTAGAAAGAATAAACCAAGACATTGAAAATTGTAATTCAAGTATTAAAAACAAAGAAGAACAAATGATAAAAATAGGACAAGATAATAAAAATTTAGAGGCATTATTAGAAGAATATAAAGGACAAATAGAAGAAGTAAAACTTGAAGTAACAAATAGCAGTAAGAATATAGAAGAATTAAAAAGTGAAAGAACTGCAAAAAATGAAGAACAATCAAAAACAGAGGAAGAAATACTATCACAGTTTAATGTGATAGAAGACCTAAAAGCACAGATAGTAAAATTAGATGTAAAAAAGACAAAGCTAGAAGAAGACATTGAAGAAGTAATAAACAAAATGTGGGAAGAATATGAAATAACACCAAATAATGTAGACGGTTATGAAAAACCAGCAAATGTAGCAGAAACTACAAAAAGAGTAAACAGTTTGCGTAATCAAATAAAAAATCTAGGAAGTATAAATATAGATTCAATAGAAGAATATAAGCAGACAAAAGAAAGATATGACTTTATGTGTGAACAAAGATTAGACCTAGAAGATGGAGCAGCAAAACTTAAAAAAGTAATTAGTGATATGACTGCTACAATGAAAGAACAATTTGAAGTGAAGTTCAATATAATAAATCAAAACTTTGGAGAAGTATTTAGAGAACTATTTGGTGGAGGAAAAGCAGAGCTTATTTTAACAGATATAGATAATATTCTAGAATGTGGAATTGAAATACAGGTACAACCACCAGGAAAGAAACTACAAAATATGAGTTTACTTTCAGGAGGAGAAAAAGCGTTTACCGCAATTGCACTATTATTTGCAATATTAAAAATAAATCCAGCACCCTTCTGTGTATTAGATGAAATAGAAGCAGCACTTGATGATGTAAATGTATATAGATTTGCAGATTACTTAAAAAGATTTTCTAAAGAAACACAATTCTTAGTAATTACACATAGAAAAGGAACAATGGAAGCAGCAGATACAGTATATGGAATAACAATGCAAGAAAATGGTATATCTAAGTTATTAAGTATGAAACTAGGAAATTAAGGAAGTAAAATTATGGATTATTTAGAACAAATAAAAAATTATGAGCCATATAATGAGCAAGAAGCAGCAGATAAAAAACAAATCTTATATTATGCAAGCATATTTAGCGATTTGTTAACACGTGAAAATAAGATTGCTCATTTTAGTGCATCATCATTTATATTTAATAAAACAAGAGATAAAATATTATTTATATATCATAACATATATAAAGCATGGACTTGGACAGGAGGACATGCAGATGGGGAAGACAACTTTTTAAAGGTTGCACTACGTGAAGCAAAAGAAGAAACAGGATTAAAAAGTGTTAAGCCAATTATAAACGATATGTTTACACTTGAAATATTACCAGTATGGGGACATATAAAAAGAGGAGAATATGTAGTAGCACATCAACATATAAATATAACATATATATTTGAAGCAGATGAGCAAGAAGAATTACATATAAAAGAAGACGAAAACAGTGGGGTAAAATGGATAAAAATAGAAGACATTAAAAAATACTCAGATGAAAGAGATATGTACCCATATTATGATAAAATATTAGATAAAATGAAAATCCTTGGGTTATAACAAAAAAGAGAAGAAATTATTTTTAAAAAATTTCTTCTCTTTTTATGTCATATTAAAAAAGTACAAGCATAGAATGTAACAAAATGAACAAAGGAGTGTTTAATATGTGGCATACAAAAGAAATTGAAGAAACAAGAAGAAATTTAAGGACAAATCTAGAAGCGGGTTTAACCGAAGAAGAAGCGAATTTAAGGTTAAAACAGAATGGACCCAATAAATTACAAGACAAGAAAAAAGAAAGTATCATAATCAAATTTATAAAACAATTTAATGACTTTATGATTATTATACTTATAATAGCATCTGGTATTTCAGCAATAATGGCATATTTAGAAGGATCAGGAGACTATTTTGATTCAATTATAATAATAGCAATAGTTGTATTTAATGCTATAATGGGACTAGTTCAAGAAGCGAAAGCAGAAAAATCTCTAGAAGCATTGAAGAAAATGTCAAGTCCAATAGCAAAGGTAAAAAGAAATGGAAAAATTACTAATATTCCAAGTGAAGAAGTAGTGGTAGGAGATATAATAATATTAGAAGCAGGAAACTATGTACCAGCAGATTGTAGATTAATCAAAACTTCAAATTTAAAAGTAGAAGAATCTGCCTTAACAGGAGAAACTGTACCAGTATTAAAAGATTCAAATATTATATTAAAACAAGATGTAACACTTGGAGATATGGTAAATATGGTTTATGCTACAACAATTGTGGTAGGAGGACACGGAGAAGGAATTGTAACAGAAATAGGAATGTCAACAAAAGTGGGAAAAATTGCAAAAATGATTATACAAGATGAAGCACCAGAAACACCAATACAAAAGAAATTAGGCGAAGTAGGAAAAACATTAGGAATAGCGTGTCTAATTATATGTCTTGCAATATTTGTAATAGGAATATTTAAGAAAATCCCTCCTATAGAGATGTTTATGACTTCAGTTGGACTTGCAGTAGCAGCAATACCAGAGGGATTACCAGCAATTGTTACAATTATGCTATCAATAGGAGTGACTGTAATGGCAAGAAAAAATGCAATAATTAGAAAATTGCCAGCAGTAGAAACTCTAGGAAGTAGTAGTGTAATATGTTCAGATAAAACTGGAACCCTAACTAAAAATCAAATGAAAGTAGTGGAACTAAGAGATATACACGGTAGTATAGTTATAGAAAAAGAATATAAATTTATATTAGATCTCGCAAGTATGTGTACAGATAGCTATATAGAAAATAAAAATGGAGAACTAATAGCCGAGGGAGAGGCAACAGAGATTGCAATTGTAAATGAAGCACTAAGAGTTGGAGAAAATAAAGATGAACTATATAAAGAGTATCCAAGAGTTGCAGATATACCATTTGACTCTACTAGAAAATTAATGACAACAGTACATAAGGTAGGAAATAAATATAGAATAATAACAAAAGGAGCACCAGACGTATTATTAGGAAGATGTATAAACTATTATTATAATGGTGAAATAACAGTGTTAACAAGTAATATAGAGAGCAAGATAAACACAGAAAATCTAAAGCTTGCAAATGATGCACTAAGAGTACTTGCAGTAGCGTATAAAGATATTGATGTATTACCCAGCAAAATAGATACATTTACATTAGAAAAAGAACTTAATTTTGTGGGATTAATAGGAATGATAGATCCACCAAGAGAAGGTGTAAAAGAAGCAGTAGCAACTTGTAAAAAAGCTGGAATAAAAACAGTTATGATAACTGGAGATCATATTAAAACAGCTACAGCAATAGCTAAAAACTTAGGGATACTAAAGCAAAATGATATAGCAATTACAGGAGCTGAACTAGATAAAATAACAGAGGAAGATTTAGAAAAAAATATAATGAGGTATTCAGTATTCGCAAGAGTATCACCAGAACACAAAGTAAGAATTGTAAAAGCCTTTAGAAGTACAGGAGCAGTAGTTGCAATGACAGGTGACGGAGTAAATGATGCACCAGCCCTAAAAAATGCAGATATAGGAATATCTATGGGACTAAACGGTACAGATGTAGCCAAAAATGCATCAGATATGATATTAACAGATGATAACTTTGTAACAATAGTAGAAGCTGTAAAACAGGGAAGAAATATTTTCGAAAACATAAGAAAAGCGGTACACTTCTTAATAGCAACTAATATAGGTGAAATCGTAACAATATTTGTAGGACTTTTATTAGGGCTAAAGTCACCATTACTTGCAATACAATTATTATGGATAAATTTAGTTACAGACTCAATACCAGCAATTGCTTTAGGTTTAGAAAAACCAGATAAAGATATAATGAATAGAAAGCCACGAGATGCAAAAAAAGGAATATTTGCAGACGGATTATGGGGAAAAATATTTGTTGAAGGAATAATGATTGGAATGCTCACACTATTTGCATTTAGTTTGGGAAATAATTTATATGGAATAGAAATTGGAAGAACAATGGCATTTTTATCTTTAGGATTACTTGAACTAGTACATAGTTTTAATATAAAAAGTGAAGAATCAATATTTAAAGTAGGTTTTTTTGAAAACAAATACTTAGTAGGAGCACTAATTTTAGGAACCATATTACAAGTAGGTGTAGTATGCATACCTACTTTAGCAAATATATTTAATTTAGTAGCATTGAATGTTACACAGTGGATATATGTAGCATTAATATCAATATCACCTATTGTAATAATGGAACTGCAAAAGAAATTTAATGAGATCAAATTTGGTAAAATAGTATATGGATATAAGGAAAGAAGTGATTATTAATAAAGAATTTGCAAAAAATATAATATTATGTTAATATATAGATAATGTAATTGTAAAGAGTAGTTGTTTTGTAAAATAACGAAAGGAGAACAAAGTATGCAAATCTTTTATATTACATTTTGTTGGAATAGGCGGCTTTTTTATGATGGGTATATAATAAGGGATGAGAACCAAAAAATAGTAGGCTGTACCGATGAAATTATCATTGTGGGAGATAAAACGGGATTTAGGGAAATTAAAAAGAAAATATACATATATCCCATATCAGCAGATTGGTTTTCTAAAAATGAATTAAAAGGTGAATTTACTGTAAAGCTCAGAGTCAAAAAAGAACAATTAAAAATTATGATAAGAAAAGAAAGCCGAATAACAAAAGAACAAGTTATAAAAAGAATTAACAAAGTTTTAAAAACATATCCCACCAAAACCCAAAAAGAACTTATAGAAAGCTACCTAAAGGAGGAGTAAAATCCTCCTTTTTTTATATAAAAGCATTGTAATTTCTATTTAATAATAATAAAATAGAAATAGAAAATTAGAAAAGGGGATCAAGTATGAAAAAAATACTAAAAAGAACAATACTATTTATATGTATTTTTATAGGAATACTAATAATATCCAACAATTCAAATGCAAGCGGAGGATTAAGATTAAGAAACTTAAATTATGATGTTACTTTAAATCAAGATGGCTCAGCAGATGTTATAGAAACTTGGAGAATTAGAATAGAGGATACTAATACCTTATTTAAAACCTTTGAGGTAGATAGTTCTAAATATAAAGAAATAACAAATGTAAAAGTGAAAGAGATAAAATCAAGCGGAGATGTCGATTTTACTAAGATTAATCAATATAAATATCACGTAGATAAAAACTGCTATTATGCATTAATGTATAAAGGAAACTTTGAAATAGCTTGGGGAGCACATGCAGAGAGTACTACTAGAACCTATAAAATTAGTTATAAAATTGTGGATGCTGTAAAAAATTATAACGATTGTTCTGAATTTTATTGGCAATTTATAAGTAAGGCTTCTGAAATTCCAGCAGACGATATAGAAGGAACAATAAAATTACCAGTTTCAGTAGAAAATTTAGAAGACTTAAGAGTATGGGCACATGGACCATTAAATGGAAACATAAAAAAATTATCAAATAATACAGTAAGATTTACAGTAGAAGACTTTAAAGAAAATACTATGCTAGAAGCAAGAGTTGTAACTCCAGTTAATATATTTAATAACAACTTAAATACTGTAAATCAAAATAAATTAAATAGCATATTAACAGAAGAACAAACTTGGGCAGATGAGGCAAACAGAAAAAGAGAACAAATAGCAAAACAAATGGAAGCGAGAAGAAGAGTAATAATAACCTTTTTTATTGTTACAAATACTTTAGGACTCATATTAACAGTAATAATAGTTAGAAAAATTATAAAATATCATAAAGAATTAAAAAACACTCCTATAATAAAACCAAATCAAGAATTTGAATATTATAGAGATATAGACAAAAGTCAAACACCAGCAGAAGCAGGATTTTTATATTATTTTAAAGCAACAGGTATACAATATAATATGACTAAAATTGTATCTGCTACAATGTTAGATTTATGTATGAAAAAACATATTAGTTTTGAACAAATACCAGGTAAAAAAGATCAAATAAGAGTAAATTTAATAAGTAAAAATACAGAAGAATTAAAAGAAGATGAAAAACTAATATATGAGTTACTTAAAGAAGTACCCAAGAATGATAGTAATTCATTTACAATGAAGGAATTTGAAAAATATGCAAGCAATCATGCTTCAGAGGTTTTAGGTAAATTTAATAGAATTGAAAAAATAGCTAAAAAGTCTCAAGAACAAGAAGGGAATTATAGTAAAGAATTAGTAACAAAACATTATGGATGGTCTTTAAAAGGTGCATTATACATATTCTTAACAATAGCGGGTATAGCTTTTATGTGGTTACTTGTAATACCTTCATTAGTAGCATCAATATATTGTTTTAAAATATCAGGTAGATATAATACTTTAACCGAAAAAGGAATGAGCGAAAAAGAAAAACTAAAAGGCTTAAAAAAATATATGGAGGATTTTTCTATGATGAAAGAAAAATCTGTACCAGAACTAATACTTTGGGAAAAATATTTAGTATATGCAACAGTATTTGGAATAGCAGATAAGGTATTAAAACAATTAAAAGTAGTATACCCAGAAATGTTAGATGAATCGTATCTTTCATCAAATGGATATACATATCTTTATTTAATGAACTCATCAAGATTTAGCACATCATTTATAAATACATTAAATAATTCGGTTAGAAATTCATATTATAGTAGCACAAACTATTCTTCAGGTTCAGGTGGAGGCGGAGGTTTCTCAGCTGGCGGTGGTTTCGGTGGAGGAGGCCGGCCGGAATGGGCGGAAGATAGACTTGTTCCACAAGAGTGAAGAATTTAAAGACTGATTAACAACCAAAAAATTAATATAGTTAGCAAAATTAACAAAACGGCTTAAAGCTTTCGCTTTAAGCCGTTTTGTTTGGCAATTATTCTTCCAAACGGTTCAAATTGCCAGATCCATTTGTGCAGCAGGCATTTTTGCACCCGCTACCGCCCTTGTGAG
This sequence comes from uncultured Clostridia bacterium, assembly GCA_948896235.1. Taxonomy (GTDB): domain Bacteria; phylum Bacillota; class Clostridia; order TANB77; family CAG-508; genus RGIG8482. The sequence goes on along the minus strand of CAQUUC010000002.1, from coordinate 132,659 downwards.
CACAGCGACAAACATTATGCTGTGTTTCCCCATTGCATTGGCATAAAGCTGAAAAATCATTTTTCTTGGTTACTGTGTCTTGCTGTTTGTTCTCTTCCATAAATAGTCTCCTTTTATGAATGGGTTAACGGGTTACATACTAATAACATCAGTATACAATAATTTTGTAAAAATATCAACACATAATATGTAAACTAACATAAATAAAAAGAGTATAACCATTTTTCTAAATTACGAATATACTATTCTAGATAGGTGTAAAAGGAGGAAAAAATGGAAGATATATTAAAAATTAAAAATGTAACAAAAAAATATCAGGCGAAAAATGGAGAATTGGAAGCAATTAAAAATGCTACTTTTTCTGTAAAAAAGGGAGAATTTATTAGTATTATAGGACCAAGTGGATGTGGAAAGTCAACCCTTTTATCAATTATAGCAGGTCTTGAAGAAAAAACTTCAGGAAGTGTAGAGATAGAAGGAGAAGAAATTAATGGAATAACTGATAAAATAGGATATATGCTTCAAAAAGATAGTTTACTAGAATGGAGAACTATATATAACAATGTCCTATTTGGATTAGAAATTAGACGGAAACAAAAATGAAGAAAGTAAAGCCTATGTAGATTTGTTACTAAAGAAATATCATTTATATGAGTTTAAAGATAAACTACCTTCGCAACTATCCGGAGGAATGAGACAAAGAGTTGCTCTCATTAGAACATTAGCAGTAAAGCCTAAAATATTATTACTAGATGAAGCATTTTCTGCACTTGATTATCAAACGAGATTAATGGTAACAAAAGACGTATATAAAATTTTAAAAAATGAAAAAATGACAATGATAATGGTTACTCACGATATTTCAGAGGCAATTAGTATGTCAGATAGAGTAATCGTATTAAGCAAGCGTCCAACAGAGGTAAAAAAAATATATGATATTAATTTTGAAATGGAGGACCGAGATCCATTAAATTGTAGAAAAAATAGTAAATTTAGTGAATATTTTGACTGCTTATGGAAGGAGCTTGATGTACATGGATAAAAAAGCCATATCGAAAGATAGGATGGTATACTTAAGAAAACAAAAATTAAATAAGATAGCAATATTTACAGTACAAATAATAATAGTAGTAGGATTTATTTTAACATGGGAAATTCTAGCAAATGTTGGTATAATTGATAGTTTTATTGCCAGTCAACCTTCTCGTATTGTAAAAACATTTTTAAATTTATCTCGGTAACAATTTAATGGAACATTTAGGAGTTACATGTTTTGAAACAATGGTAGGATTTGTAAGTGGAGCAATATTAGGAGTATTAATAGCTATTATTTTATGGTGGTCTAAATTCTTATCAAAAGTGGCAGATCCTTTTTTAGTTATATTAAATAGTTTACCTAAGATTGCGTTAGGACCTGTTATTATAATATGGGTAGGAGCACGGAATGGGAGCTATAATTACAATGGCACTTGCAATTTCATTAATAGTTACAGTACTTGAAATATTAAATGGATTTATTAATACAGATAGTGAATTACTAAAGATGGCAAAAACTTTTAATGCAAATAAATTTCAAATACTAACTAAAATTGTTATTCCTAGCAATATTTCTACTTTTATAAATTCTCTAAAAGTAAATATTGGTTTAACACTAGTTGGAGTTATAACAGGAGAATTCTTAGTATCTAAAGCAGGACTTGGATACTTAATTGTTTATGGAGGGCAAGTATTCAAGCTTGATCTTGTTATGACTAGTGTAATAATACTTGCAATAGTTGCATGGATTATGTATCAAGGAGTTACTATCTTAGGAAAAATAGTTATGAAAGCACAAAAATAAAATGTATTAGAATATAATTTTGTAGAGGGGTATTATATAAACCCCTCTTTATAAATAAAGGCAGAATACTCTATTTAAAACCAGCTAGATAATTATATAAATAGGTATACATAATTGACATTCGTAGCTAGAAATGATAAAATGATATTACTTATAAAAAGGAGGTATAAAAAAGAATAAATATTAATTCTTGGTAACTAATTAACAAAAAACAACCACAAGAAAGAAGAGGTAAGAAAATGACATTAGAATTAATAGGGACAATAGTATTTTTATGGATTATGGAAGAAGCTATATATTGGGCATGTATGGAGGAATTAGAATTAAAAGAGAAAAATCTACTATGCAAAGGCATTTCTTTTAGAAGTCTGGATCATGATAAAAAAATTGCAAAACTGGAAAGCAAGCAAAGAGTATATAGAAATATCCAGAAATGCATTCGGATATTAATAGCAATAGTGCTGGCTTTCGGTGTTGTAATTACAATATTCTAGTAATCCAATTTTGAGTGAAATGTCTAACTAAAAAGAACACCTATAATGCAATAAAATCGACATCAAAGGTAAAGTTTTTTGTTGTAAAATAGAACCCACATTGTGGGTTCTATTCTTTTAAGATATAAAGTAAAACCAATAAAAACAAGAAAATATGTTACCATCAAGCTGAAAAATGAATATTATATACTAGAACATAAAAAGGAGGAAAACATATTATGAAAAAAATTATAATTACAGCAGTAATATGTATTATCGTTATTGCTGTAGCGCTTACAACAGTTTTAATACAAAACAGACAAAGCGATAATAATCTAAAGAAAATTAGTGTAAATGAAGTTACTCGTTCAGTTTTCTATGCACCACAATATGTAGCAATTGCTAAAGGATTTTTCGCAGAAGAAGGATTAGAAATTGAATTAACAACTGGGCAAGGAGCAGATAAAGTTATGACAGCAGTGCTTGCCGGGCAAAGTGACATAGGATTTGCAGGGCCAGAAGCATCTATTTACGTATATAATGAAGGTAAAGAAGACTATTCACAAGTATTTGCCCAACTTACTAAAAAAGATGGTTCATTCTTGGTAAGTAAAACTGATACAGATAATTTTAAATGGACAGATTTAAAAGGTAAAACTGTAATTCCAGGAAGAAAAGGTGGAGTACCATATATGACCTTAGAATATGTACTTAAGAAAAATGGATTAAATCCAAAAACAGATTTAATACTAGACGATAGTATAAAGTTCGACTTAATGGCAGGAGCATTTACAGGAGGAACAGCAGACTATGTAACACTATTTGAACCAACTGCAAGTATGACTGAAAATGCAGGAAAAGGGTATGTAGTAGCATCAGTAGGAGAAGCTGCTGGAGAAATTCCATATACAGCATATTTTGCAAAGAAAAGTTATATAGAGGAAAATAGTGAGACAATACAAAAATTTACAAATGCCATATATAAAGGTCAAGTATGGGTAAAAGAACATTCTAGTCGTGAAATTGCAGAAGAAATTAAAGACTTTTTCCCAGATACAGATGTAGAATTATTAGCAAATGTATTACAAAGCTATATAGATATAGATGCTTGGAATGAAAATCCTGTTTTAAAAGAAGAATCATATAACTTATTACAAACAGTAATGGAAGAAGCAGGAGAGCTAAAAACTAGAGCTCCATATGAAAAAGTAGTAAATAATTACTATGCAGAAGAAGCTATGAAAAAGTAACATAAAATCTATTGACAAAACAAATAAAAGTATGTATAATGAATGCTACAAAAGCTAAGGCTGATGTTTAGCCTCGTTTTACAGCTTTGAGTAAAGCTATTACTAGAGAAGGAGGCATAAGCTATGATCAGACCACCTACAAGTATGATTATGATGAGATCAGAAAGTACGGCGATGCATCGTGAGGTGATGGGTTGCAGGCGCAGAGAGACGACCCAGCATATTGATGCAGATCAGGCGGTGGTAGCAGACGTTAAGTAGGACCGGCTGGGGGGGCCCAGCGTAGACCTGCCCTATGATGTGCAGGCTTGACGTATAACGCTATCATTAAGGCGGAAGGGGTTTCAGAAATGAGACCCTTTCTTCATATAATAAATTTGGAGGAATTTTTATGAAATTATTGTTAACAAGACATGGACAAACAGATTGGAATGTAGCAGGAAAAATACAAGGAACAACAGATATAGAATTAAATGAAACAGGAATAGAACAAGCAAAGTCTACAGGAGAAAAACTATTAGATTATAATATAGATATAATAATAGCGTCACCATTAAAAAGAGCAAAAAAGACAGCAGAGATAATAAGAGGGAATAGAAACATTGAAATTTTATTAGATGATGGATTAAAAGAAAGAGCATTTGGGGAATTTGAAGGGAAAACAAGAGAAGAATTTGATTTTGATGAAATATGGAATTACAAATTAAACAAAAAATATAAAAATGCTGAAAGTACAAGAGAATTATTTGAAAGAGTACAAGGATTTTTAAATAAAATACAAAAAGAATATAAAGATAAGACAGTATTACTAGTTACACATGGAGGAGTAACAGTTCCAATTCGTGCGATGCTCGAGGAAATTCCAGAAGGAATGGAAGTGCTAAAAGGTTTAGGAATAGATAACTGTGAAGTAAAAGAATACGATTTATAGAAAAATACTCCTATTATCTTAATAAATATAGCAGATTTTGCATATAATAAAAAAGATAATAGGAGGTTTATTATGATAAAAATGATCGAATTACCATATACTTTAAGTTCATTAGAGCCATATTATAGCAAAGAAACATTAGATATTCATTATAATGTACTATATAAAGGATATGTTGATAACACTAATAAAACAGAAGAAAAATTAGCTAGTGCAAGACTTGAAAATAATTTCGAAAGTATAAAATGTTTAGAAAGAGATTTAAGTTTTTTTGGTTCTGGGGCAATACTACATGAATTATTTTTTGAAAATATGGGGATTCCAATTCCCACAACACCAAGTAATAAATTAATAGAACAAATTACAAAAGACTTTGGTAGTTTTGATAAATTTAAAAATCAATTTATAGAAGCAGCCAAAACAGTAGAAGCATCACGGCTGGTGCTTGCTTGTATGGGTTCCAAGATTTAAGAAATTAGAAGTACTACAATGTGAAAAACATCAAAATTTAACATTATGGGGATGTATACCAATATTTGTACTGGATATGTGGGAACATTCATACTTTTTACAATACAAAGCCAACAGAGCAGAGTACATTAAAGCATTCGAAAATATAATAAATTGGAATGTAATAAATAAAAGGTTTGAAAAAATCACTCTAGAATAATCTAGGGTGATTTAAATTAATTTGTTCAAATCCTCTTCGTTTATTTCATCTAAGCCTTCAACAGCTACAAGATTACAGTCGAGTAAATTCTTAATTTCATCTTTACAAAGTAGTTTATCGTAAGAATAAGAACCATTTATCCAATCTCTTCTTGCATCATAAATCTTTTCTAAATTTTCTGCACTTCTTATATCACATTTATATAAATTATTTTCATATAATTTTGCTTCCCTCATAAATTTGTTACCCCCAAAACAGTTATAATAAAATAAAAAAACATTGTCAAGAGAAAATCTAAAATGTAATAAAAAAGTAAAATTAAATGAAAAAGGTCGAATAAAAAATATTAGATTTATTTAATATTTATAATTATTATAGTATAATGATATAAATCATTCTAGGGAGGAATCATAAATGAATAGAATTGAAAGAGTACTTAGATTTTATCTTTTAGCGACAAAACTAAAAGATGTTATTAGACAACGGCTGGAAAAACTGGAATATTGAGAGAGATAGAATTGAAAGTGTTGCAGAACATATATATGGTACATGTATTTTAGCTATTGCAATAGATTCAGAATATAAAATAGAAGCAGATTTAGAAAAAGTAGTTTTTATGTTAGTAATACATGAATTAGAAGAAATATATATAGGTGATTTGACACCCTTTGATAAGATTAGCATAGAAGAAAAAAGAAAAATAGGAAAAGAAGCAGTTGAAAAAGTATTAGAGGGAATGTTAAAACAAGAGGAATATATAAATTTAACTGAAGAATTTAATGCTGGAATAACAAATGAAGCCAAATTTGCAAAATTATGTGATAAATTAGAATGTGACATACAATGTAAAATATATTGTGAAGAAGATTGTTTAAATATTAAAAATCCTAAAAATCAGCTACATATACAAAAAGAATCCATAGAAAGATTGATTAAACAAGGAGCAGATAGTATATCAGATTTATTTATAGAAAATGATAGACATATCTTTAAAGGAAAAGAAATTGAAGAAATAGCAAACTATGTAAAAGAAAATAACATATTGAAGTTAAAAAAATAGGAGGAAGTAAAAATGAAAATAAATGTAGTGTTAGTAGAACCCGAAATACCACAAAACACAGGAAATATTGCAAGAACTTGTGCTGCTACAGGTGGTGTATTACATCTTGTACATCCACTTGGATTTAATATAGATGAAAAGCATTTAAAAAGAGCAGGACTTGATTATTGGGATAAATTACAAATAGAAGAACATGATTCATTTGATAAATTCCTAACAAAGTATCCAGTAGAAGAAAATAATATGTTTTTTGTAACAACAAAAGGAAAACAAGTATATTCTGCTGATATTTTTTCTGAACTAGAAGAAGTATTTGTTTTATTTGGAAAAGAAACTAAAGGATTACCAGAAGATATTTTACAAAAACACTTAGATAGAACAATAAGAATACCAATGAAGGAACATTTACGCTCATTAAATTTATCAAACTCAGTAGCAATTGTAGTATATGAAATATTAAGACAAAAGAATTTTGAAGGATTAGAAGAAATAAGTAGCTATTTTGGTTAAAGTTTTCTATTGCTGATTTACGTAAAGTGTGCTATAATTATTAAAAAATACAACCTAGGAGGTACATCATATGGGAAAGAAACTTGATGTCAAATTAGACATCAAAGCAATGGCTGTTGGCGAATTGGAAAGTTGTATTGGCAGCATGAATGAGGAAGAATTGCGACAAGTAGGTAGCATAATTCGGCTGTTAAACGACAAGGTGAGAAACCGGCAGAAGGCTATTAAGATGACCAGCCATAAGCATTTTTAATAGCAGGAAGTCCCGCTGAAGTTTAGCGGGGCTTTTTCTATATATCAAAATCAGCAAAAAACAGAGAAAATAAGAGTAAAATAAAGAAAATAACGACAAAAAATCAAATAATTACCAATACAATTAGGTAAAAATTAAAAAAATAGGACAATCTAGGTATACATAAATTGAAAAAGTACAAAATATAGTGTATAATAAAAAAATATTTGCATAAAAAAAGGAGAGTGAATTTATATTTTAAGCAAAACTATAAAATATTATACAAAAGAAATTATAAAGCTTACAAATATAATAGCAATAGGAATATTTATAATAACTGCAATAATGTTAATAAAATTTAAGCCAGTATGTTCTGTATATGTTGATGAACAAGAAATAGGATGCGTAGAAAATAAAAAATCATTTGAGAAATTTATAAAAGAAAATCTTTATAACAATGAAGAGGAAAATATAGCTTTTTCAGATATAAATTTTAAAATTAGATACTCATACAAATTAATTGAAAAAAATAAAGAAACAGACGAAGGAGAAGTATTTGTTGCAATAAAAGAAAAAGCAGATATAACCTATTATATGTATGCAGTAAATGTAAATGGAGTAGAAAGAAAATATTTAAAAACAGAAGAACAAGCAAAACAAGTTCTAGAAGAATTAAAAACAAAACTTGGAGAAGATATAAATATTAGTGTAAGTACAGTATATACTAAAAACTTACAAGTAGAACAAGAAGTACAAATTGCTTCTATATCAAATGAAATATATGATGAAATAAAAGAAGAAAAAAGGAAGGAAGAAGCCACAATAAATGGAGTTTACTTAAGCGTAAATCCTATTTCAGGACATATCACATCAAGGTATGGTGCAAGAGAATCTATAAGAGATCATACACATCAAGGATTAGATATTGCAGCCAAAATAGGAACTAAGATAAAAGCAGTAGCAGATGGAAAAATAATACACTCAGGAGAAATGGGTGGATACGGAAATTTAATAATAATAGATCATGGAAATGGTATAACAACATATTATGGGCATTGTAGTAAGCTTATTGCAAAAGTTGGAGAGAAGGTTAATGCAGAAGATATAATTGCCGAAGTGGGAAATACAGGAAATTCAACAGGGCCACACCTACATTTTGAAATAAGACAAAATGGTAAATATATAGATCCATCAAAATATTTATATAAATAATATAATAAGAAACTGTTAAACATGGATTTTAACAGTTTTTTTTAAGTATAAAAATCCATAATTTAGCAATAATATAATTATAGAAATTATAAAGAAAGAGAGTGTTAATTATGGAAGAATACAAATTAATAGATGAGTTATTTAAAATTCGAGAAGAAGATGGTATTAAAGATATACAAGCAGATATGTCTTTCTTAAAGAATAGAGTAAAGGGAGTAAAAAGAGAAGAAATAGAAAGTTTAATTTCTTGTGTACCCCAAGCAAATAAAGAAAAAATACTTAGTGACATAGACAATTTAGTGGCGGATTATAATATAATGCTTGCATATTATAATAAAAAATATTATAAACAAGGATTTGAAGATGCAGTTGAAATACAGAGACAATGTAAATAACAAAACCCTTCTAAAAATTTTAGATGGGTTTTATAATATTATAATAATTTTTTTAATTGTTTTCGGGGATCTTTTTCTAAACTATAAACAGTTTTGCGTAGTTCTGTAATATATTTTTGTACTTTAGAAGTAGTATTTAAAATGTTAATGATATTATTAGAATTATTATCAACTTTTTCTTCAAGAGTATCAAACTTGTTGTTGAATTTTTTTTCAAGAGAGTCAATACGTTGATTAGTTTGTGTTGTTTCATCCATAATACACGGTTTCATTTCATTAATAATATATTAATAGCACTAATTATACTTTCCATTGGGGTTTCACCTCCTTTTAGTAAAATATAAAGCCCAATGTTTACTTCTCTTGAATAAGATAATAGCATAGGTAAATGTAAAAGTTGGCAAAAAAACCTAAAAAGACAAAAAAATATTTTTAAATATTTTTCGATAAAATATTTGCTTTTTTCTCTATATATGGTAAGATAGAATTTAGGAAAAAAATAAAATAGGAGGTTATCATGAAAGGCTATTTAGTTTTAGAAAATGGTAGCGTTTTTAGTGGAGAGAGAATAGGAGCAAATGTTGATACTATTTGTGAAGTAGTATTTAATACTTCAATGACAGGATATTTAGAAATATTCACAGATCCATCATATGCCGGACAAGGAGTTGTAATGACATATCCACTAATAGGAAATTACGGATTAACAAAAGAAGATCAGGAATCAAGAAAACCTTGGGTAGAAGCAGTATTTGTTCATGAAATTGCAGAAATGGAAAGCAATTTTAGAAGTAAAATGCACATTTTAAAGTTTTTGGAAGAAAATGGAATTCCAGGCTTACAAGGAGTTAATACAAGAAGTCTTACAAAAATGTTAAGAACAGTAGGAACAATGAAGGGGAAAATTACAAATGACATATCTAATATAGATGCTATATTAGAAGAAATAAAAAATTACGAGATATCTAATTTAGTAGAAAAAGTTACTTCAAATGAATTTTATAAAATAGGAAATGGAAAAACAAAAATAGCATTACTTGATTTTGGTGCAAAGCAAAATATTATAAATTCTTTATTACATAGAGATTGCGAAGTTACTGTATTTCCACAGGACACGCATTATTCTAAACTCTTGACTGGAGAATTTGATGGAATAGTTCTTTCAAATGGACCAGGAAACCCAGAAGATTGCACAGTTGCAATAGAAAATATTAAAAAATTATATGAATCTAATATGCCAATACTTGGAATATGTTTGGGACATCAATTAATGGGACTTGCTACAGGTGCAAAAACATATAAACTAAAATATGGGCACCGTGGACCAAACCACCCAGTAAAAGACCTTAATACTGGTAGAGTATGTATTACATCACAAAATCATGGTTATGCGATAAAAGATGATAGTATAAATCCTAATGTTGCAGAAATATCACACATAAATATAAATGATGGAACAGTAGAAGGATTAAGATATATTGGAAAAAATATTATGACAGTGCAATACCATCCAGAAGCATGTCCAGGACCAGAAGATTCAAGTTATTTATTTGATGAATTTTTAGAAATTGTAAGAAAATAGAAATAAAGGAGAAATTAAAATGCCAAAAAATAAAGATATAAAAAAGGTATTGGTAATAGGCTCTCGGGCCAATAATAATTGGTCAAGCAGCAGAATTTGATTATGCAGGAACACAAGCATGTCGTGAACTTAAAAAAGAAGGAATTGAAGTAGTACTTGTTAATTCAAACCCTGCAACAATAATGACAGATAAAGATATGGCAGATAAAATATACATAGAACCATTAACAAAGAAAACAATAGAAAAAATATTAGAGATAGAAAAACCAGATAGTATACTTCCAAATTTAGGTGGTCAAACAGGACTTAATATAGCAATGGAACTATATGAAGATGGATTTTTAGAATCACATGGAATTAGGTTACTTGGAACAAGTCCAGAAGGGATAAAAAAAGCAGAAGATAGACAAGCTTTTAAAGATACAATGGAAGAAATAGGTGAACCATGTATTGCAAGTAAAGTAGTAAATACGTATGAAGCAGCAGAAGAATTTGCACGTGAAATAGGACTTCCAGTTATAGTAAGACCAGCATATACCTTAGGAGGTACTGGTGGTGGAATAGCTTATACAATGGAAGAACTAGAAGAAATTGCAAAAAGTGGGTTACATCTATCAAGAGTACATCAAGTATTAATTGAAAAATGTATTGCTGGTTGGAAAGAAGTAGAATATGAAGTAATGAGAGATAAAAATGGAAGTTGTATTACAATATGTAATATGGAAAACATTGATCCAGTTGGTGTTCATACAGGAGATAGTATAGTTGTTGCACCATCACAGACTTTAGCGGATAAAGAATATCAAATGCTAAGAACCTCTGCAATAAAAATTATTTCTGCACTTAAAATAGAAGGTGGATGTAATGTACAATTTGCCCTAAATCCAAATAGTTTTGAATATGCAGTTATAGAAGTAAACCCAAGAGTAAGCCGTTCATCAGCCTTAGCATCGAAAGCAACAGGATATCCAATAGCAAAAGTAACAGCAAAAATTGCAATAGGATACACATTAGATGAAATAAAAAATGCTGTAACAGGAAAAACTTATGCTTGTTTTGAACCAGTACTAGACTATGTTATAGTAAAAATACCAAAATGGCCATTTAATAAATTCTTAACAGCATCACGTGAACTTGGAACACAAATGAAAGCAACAGGAGAAGTAATGGCAATAGCTCCATCCATAGAACAAGCGTTAATGAAGGCAATTAGATCACTAGAAGAAAATGTAGATAGTTTAGAACTTTCAAAACTAAAGGAATTATCAGATGAAGAAATATTAAAAGCTTTAACACATGTAGATAATGAGAGAATCTGGGTAATAGCTGAGGCTATAAGAAGGGGAATAAGTGTAGATAGAATACATGAAATTACAACAATAGATAAATTCTTTATAAATAAAATCCAAAGACTTGTAAGAGTAGAAACTAGCCTTAAAAATGAAGAATTAACTAAAGAATTATTAACAACTGCTAAAAAAATGGGGTATACAGATAAAGTAATTTCAAGATTATGTGGAAAACCAGAAACAGAAATTAAAGAAATGAGACTAGAAAACGGAATAGTAGCAAACTTTAAAATGGTAGATACTTGTGCTGCTGAATTTGATGCAAGTACACCATATTATTATTCAAGTTATGATGAAGATAATGAAGCTATAGATAACAAGGACAAGAAAAAAATAGTAGTTCTAGGTTCAGGACCAATAAGAATTGGACAAGGAATAGAATTTGATTATTGTAGCGTACACTGTGTATGGGCATTAAAGAAAAAAGGATATGAAACAATAATAATAAACAATAATCCAGAAACAGTTAGTACAGACTTCGATATAGCAGATAAACTATATTTCGAACCTTTAACACCTGAAGATGTAGAAAATATAATACAAACAGAAAAACCATATGGTGCAATAGTTCAATTTGGAGGGCAAACTGCAATAAAACTAACAAAAGCACTAACAGATATGGGAGTAAAAATTCTAGGAACTGCTGAAACAGATATGGATAGGGCAGAAGATAGAGAATTATTTGATGAAGCGTTAGAAAAATGTGAAATACCACGTCCAAAGGGTGGAACAGTATTTACAGCAGAAGAAGCTATCAAAGTTGCAAATGAGTTAAAATATCCAGTACTTGTACGTCCTTCATATGTATTAGGTGGACAAGGAATGGCAATTGCATATGATGATAATGAGGTAAGAGAATTCATCACAGAAATAAACAAAATAGCACAAGAACATCCAATATTAGTAGATAAATATATGTTAGGAAAAGAAGTAGAAGTTGATGCAATATTTGATGGAGAAGACATACTAATTCCAGGAATAATGGAACACTTAGAAAGAGCTGGAATTCATTCAGGAGATAGTATATCAGTATATCCAACACAACATATAAACATAGAAAATCAAAAAACAATTATAGAATATACCAAAAAAATTGCAAAAGAGCTAAATGTAATAGGAGTACTAAACATACAATTCATCATAAACAGAGGAAATGTATATATAATTGAAGTAAACCCACGTTCTAGTAGAACAGTACCATATATAAGCAAGGTTACAAATTTACCAGTAATAGACATAGCGACACGTGTAATATTAGGTGAAAAGTTAAAAGATATGCCATATGGTACAGGTATATACAAAAGAAGCGATTATGTAGCAGTAAAAATGCCAATATTCTCATTCGAAAAGATAAAAAATGCAGACACAAGTTTAGGACCAGAAATGAAATCAACAGGAGAAGTATTAGGTGTTGCAAAAGACTTTTCAGAGGCAATACTAAAAGCATTTATAGCAAGTGGAGTAAACATTCAATATAAAGGTAATGTATTAATAACAGTAAGAGATAAAGACAAAATAGAAATGCTTCCAATTGCAAGAAACCTAGATAATTTAGGATTTAAAATATATGCAACATCACGGAACAGCAAATTTCTTAAATGAAAATGGAGTAGAAGCAGAAATTGTACAAAAAATGTGGGAAGGTGAAAACAGCATTCCAGAATTAATTCAATCTGGAAAGTTAAACTTTATAATAAATACACCAACAAAGGGAAAACATGAATCAAGAGATGGTTTTAAAATAAGAAGACTAGCAGTAGAAAGCAAAATTCCATGTTTCACAGCACTAGATACAGTTTCCGCATTATATGAAGCCTTAGAAAAAGGAACAAGAGAAGAAGACTTAAAACCAATAGATATAGGAATAATCTAAAAGTTGTCAATAGGGACGGGGATTTTTGACAACCTTATAAATAGGAAATATAATATGGAAAAAATACAATATAAAAGTGAAGAAATACAGTATAGTATAATAAGAAAAAACATAAAAAATGTTTATATAAGTATTAAAAATGGTGCAGTTATTATAACTGCACCTAAATATATTGCCAAAGAAGAAATAGAAAAACTCTTAATAAAAAAAGTCAATTGGATATACAAAAAATTAAAAACACAAGAAATAGAAAATGAAAAATCAGACCTATATACAAAAGAAGAATTTATAAAAATAGTAGAAAAAACAACAAAAGAACTAATATATGAAACAGGAATAAAACCAAACAAAATAAGAATTAGAGAAATAAAATATGCTTGGGGAAGTTGTTCATCCAATAAAAACATAACAATAAATTTAAAATTAATTAAATATAGCAAAGAGGCAATAAGATATGTGATTTTACATGAACTTTGTCATATAAAACATATGAACCATTCTAAAGATTTTTGGGAATTGGTTAAAACTTATATGCCTAATTATAAAGAAGTGAAAAAGGAATTAAAGTAAATTATATAAAAAACAGGTATACAAGTTAAAATCTAATAAATTAAATATTATGTATAATCCAATGTAAATTATATTTTATTTATAAAATATTGACAAGAGATACTACAAAAGATATAGTAGAATGTAAATTCTACATATAATGCTTTTGCCATTACATCAATTATTGTTGTAATATAAATAAATTAGAATATAAATTGTGTTAGCAAAAGATTTGCTATACTATTTATTTCTGTTGTAATATAAATAAATTAGAACAAAAAACTTATAAATGTTTATAAAAGTATTGTAAATTTAGTAGAATTATTATAAAAAACTGTGGACCAACCTTTTTTAGTTGGTCCACAGCAGCTGGAAGGTTAAATTATAAAGTCCTTCCATTGATGATCCATCGAAGGTATTACGTATTCCTTCTCCTCCTCTGTCAAGGGCTCAAAGAAATCCCCATATTTCCCTAATAGGGTTTCAATTGTTACCTTTTCCTCCTCTGTCAGCGGATTTTCTGCCAAATGCTCATCTGCTGCCAAACAGTCAGCTGCTGGTCTGTAGTGCGTAACTTGTATCTCGTCGAAGAATAGGTTGATTTTTAGATACTCAGCATATTTCTTCAACTCGGAAATAAGTTCGTCCACATCAGTATGAACATTGAAGGTGTGGACAACATGATGAGAAGTATACAAATGGAATTCTCCATTCGGGGAAATAGCGTAGGATTTTATCAAACCAGCTACCTCTTTCTCATCAACTACGCGCACAGAGTTGACTACTGATGAGCATCTCTTCCAGAGTTCTTCATCAGATAGCGATCTCAATCTTGCGCTACGTACAGAGTACACATGGAACACTGCAGAGTTCTTGCAATCTACCAAGATAAGTAAATGCTCCGTCCGCAGAAATTGTAGATCAGAAAAATCGTATTCTTTCATCATCAATACCTCTCTTTCTTGAGACTACGGTTATATAAATATTATATAAAATTTTCATAAAAATGTCAATATTTGCAACATATTATGTAACTACCCTATGAGATTTAGATTTTATCAAGATTGAATTATCTTAAAAAGTATGATAAACTAAAGCTGATTTTAGATATAGTGTAATTGTTATGTGGTATTAATAACTATTAGAAATGGAGAGAAAATATATGAACTATATTGAAGGATTAAGAGATGAAATAAAACAATACTATAAAATATTATCTAAAGAGTTTCCAGAATTTTTATATAACTATATTAATACACACGAAATGCAAAGAATAAAAGGAAGTAGTATTGTATGTGGAACAGATTGGACTAATTTATATCATAATAAGTTCTATTATACAAATTTTGAGCATAGTATAGGCGTTGCATTAATTATATGGAATTTTACAAAAGATAAGAAACAAACATTAGCAGGATTATTTCATGATATAGCGACACCAGCTTTCAAACATTGTATAGACTTTATGAATGGAGATTATACAAACCAAGAATCAACAGAGGCCAAAACAGAAGATATTATAAAAAACTCAGAAGATATTATGAATTTATTAGAACATGATGGAATTAAGTTAGAAGAAGTTGTGAATTATCATATATATCCAATAGCAGATAATGATACACCCAAATTATCTGCAGATAGATTAGAATATACATTTATGAATGGTATATTTTTTGAAGAAGTATGGGATTTAGAAATAATAAAGAAAATATATGATAATATAGAAATTTTAACAAATGAAGAAGGAATACACGAACTAGGCTTTAAAAATATAGAAATAGCAGAAGAATTTATTAAGCGTGCAAGCAAAATATGGCCTAAATGGATAGACAGTAAAGATAAATTAACAATGCAATTTATTGCAGATACTGTAAGAAAAATGAATGAAAATAGACTACTACAAATAGAAGACCTATATACATACTCTGAAAAGGAAATTATAGAAAAAATTAATAACTGTGGAATAAAAGAGATAGAAGTAGCATTTAAAAATTTTCAAGAAGCAACAAAAATGTATGAAGGAAATGAATATGTACAAGATAAATATTGTATAAGTATAGAATCAAAAAGGAGATATATTAATCCTTTAGTAAAAGGTAAAAATGAGGTAAAGAGAATAAAAGATATTTCAAATATGGCAAAACAAGACATAGAAAATTATTTAAAATTTAAAACAAAGAAATATGCTTATTTTGATTTTAGTTTTTAGGAGGAAAAATTTTTGAGTAATATATATGAAGAAACTAAATTTTTAATGAAAAAATATGGAATAACAGCAAATAAAAAGCTGGGGCAAAATTTTTTGGTAGATGATAATGTTATAAAGGAAATAGTAGAATCATCATATTTAACTAGTGAAGATTTAGTTATTGAGATAGGGCCAGGGCTTGGAACATTAACTAAAGAATTATTAGAAAAAGCCGGAAAAGTTATATGTATAGAATTAGATAATAGAATGATATCTATTCTAAAAGATAGATTTTTTATGTATAAAAACTTTCAAATCATAAATGAAGATGTGTTAAAGGTAGATCTAAATAAATTAATTAGAGAAAACAAAGAAAATGAGAAAATTAAAAATGTAAAAATAGTAGCAAATCTTCCTTATTATATTACAACACCAATAATAATGAAGTTATTAGAAGAAAAACTGGATATTGAAAGTATCACAGTAATGATACAAAAAGAAGTAGCGGATAGATTAACTGAGATTCCAGGAGGAAAAAATGGAGGTGCAATTACATATACAGTATACTATTATGCAAAAGCAGAAGAGATATTAACTGTACCAAATCATTCTTTTATTCCAGAACCAGAAGTAGAATCAGAAGTAATAAAACTAACATTAAGAAAAGAACCAGTAATTGAAGTTACAGATGAAAAGAAATTTTTTGAATTGATAAAAGTAAGTTTTATGCAAAGAAGAAAAACTTTATTAAATGCACTTTCAAATTCAGCACTTAATATTAGTAAAGAGAAAATGGAGCGAGTTTTAAAGGATTTAAATATTGATACAAGAGTAAGAGGAGAAGCTTTGAGCATAGAACAATTTGCTGAAATTGCAAAGAAAATTTAAAATTTGCAAATTATGTAAATATGATATATAATAAAGATGTTGCAAATAACTAGTAGCATTATGGAGGGAAAAATATGAGTGATAACTTTTTGGGAAGAAACGACATATTTGACAGTCCGAAGGAGGTTGCAAAACGGCTGTATGAGGAAATGAACAATTCTTTTGCTGCGATGACGGAAGAAGAGTTCAAAAACTGGCTTGATGCCAAGATGGAAAAACAGTATATCCAGGTAGGCACGTTAAAAATACCAGTTGCCGAAGGATATAAAAAAGCTGTATGGCATTATGTGGCATACCTCTATTACTGGAAGACCCCTAAACGGTAGATTTTACCGGCAAAAAGCATGAGCAGATCTACGCTTGTAGACTGTTCATGCTTTTATATTACAGAAATATTACAAAAATTATGACTAATTCATTGACTTTTTATATAAAAAAAGATAAGATATAAGTGTTAAAAAATAGTAAGTAAAAAATGTATAAGGTATTTTTTTAGGAGGAAAATATATGGGAGAAGTTATCGTTATAACATCTGGAAAAGGTGGAGTAGGAAAAACAACAACAACTGCGAATCTAGGTTCTGCACTTGCTATGCAAGGGAAAAAAGTAGTATTAATCGATACAGATATTGGACTTAGAAATCTTGATGTTGTTATGGGATTAGAAAATAGAATAGTTTATGATATAGTAGACGTTGTTGAAGAAAAATGTAAATTAAGACAAGCCCTAATAAAAGACAAGCGTTTTCAAGAACTTTTTTTACTTCCAGCAGCTCAAACAAGAGATAAAAGTGCCGTAAATGAAGAACAAATGAGAGAGTTAACTTCAAAACTAAAGGAAGAGTTTGATTATATATTGATAGACTGTCCTGCAGGAATTGAGCAAGGTTTTAAAAATGCAATTGCAGGAGCAAACCGTGCAATAGTAGTAACAACAGCAGAAATATCAGCAATAAGAGATGCAGATAGAATTATAGGATTACTAGAATCATCAGATATAAAAAATCCAGAATTAGTAGTAAACCGTATTAAACCAAATATGGTAAGAAGAGGAGAAATGATGGATGTTGATGATATAGTAGATTTATTAAGTATAGAATTAATAGGTGTTGTACCAGATGATGAATTTGTTGTAACACAAACAAATAAAGGAGAGCCAGTAGTACAAAATAGAAAAGCACCATCAGGAAAAGCATATTTAGAAATAGCAAGAAGAATATTAGGTGAAAATATAGAAGTTACAATACCAGGTAGAGAGAAGGGGTTCTTAGCAAAAATAAAAAGACTATTTGGAATAAAATAATATGAAGTGGGGGAAGGTAAATAATGTTTGAAGGCATAATAAATTTTTTTAAAAATTTAGGAAAAAAAGACGGGCAAGCAGTAAAATCAAAAGATGCAGCAAAAGAAAGACTACATTTAGTTTTAATGCAAGACAGAGCAAATGTATCAGCTGACTTTTTAGACCTAATGAAACAAGAAATAATAGAAGTAATAAAGAAATATATAGATGTTGATGAAAATGCAATCGACGTAAGACTTACAAACAAGACAAATGGCGATGGACTAGCAGGAGCACCAGCTTTATATGCAAATATTCCAATTGTAAGTATAAAAGAAGAAGTAAAAAATAAAATGGCAAGACAAAAAGAGGACAAACAAGATGTACAAAATGAAGAAAAAGGACTAACAGTAGAGAAAAAAGAAGATATTGAGAAAGAAGCTATTAAAGAAGAACTAAAAACAGAAGAAAATAAGAAAGAAGAAGCTAAACCAAAAGATGAAACAAAAAGTGAAGAAAAGCCACAAGAAATAGACAATAAAGAAGCTGTAATTGAAAAAGAAACTGAACAGAATACTGAAATACATGAAAAAACAGAAGAAAATAAAGAAAAGAAAAATACAGTAAATAATTAGTATTTATAAATAGAATTAAAAAATAATAACTAAATTTAATTAATTGCAATAGCCCCCTTAAACCAAGGGGACTTTTTGGAAATATAAATAAAAGCATTTTTTAGAAAGGAGAAACTTGTGAGAAAGAGAATTCTAAAAAATATAGAGTGGGGAATACTAATCTGCTCAATAGCATTATTAGTAATAGGTTGTATATCGTTATATTCAGCTACACGGAGAAGATAATTATGATGAATTGAAAAAACAAGTAATGTGGTCAATAATAAGTATTCCTATAATGATAATGGTAATATTTATTGATTATGATTTAATAGCGAAATTCTCACCAATCTTTTATGGAATTTTTATAATATTACTAATAGCAGTTTTATTTACGCCTGTAGTAAATGGAGCAACAAGCTGGTTCAAAATAACAGAAGGAATTAAATTTCAACCAAGTGAATTTGCAAAAATATTTGTAATAGTATTCTTAGCATATATAATGCAAATTGTACAAAAAAGAGATAAGAAAGAGATAAATAAGCCATTAAAATTACTAGCAATATTAAGTGTTGTTGCGGTACCAGTATTATTAATAATAAAACAACCAGATTATGGAACAGCTATAGCTTTCCTAATGGCAACAGTATTAATGTTATTCGTAGCAGGTTTAGATAAAAAGTACATTATAGCAACAGTATTAATAATAGCTATAGCATTGCCACTAGTATATAATTTTGTATTACCAACTCATGCAAAAAATAGAATAGATGTATTCTTAAATCCAAATTTAGATCCAAGAGGATCACGGATATAATATTATACAATCTAAATTAGCTATAGGTTCAGGAAGATTAGTAGGTATGGGATTATTAAAAGGAAATCAAACGCAACTTGGATTTTTACATCCAAAAACTACAGACTTTATTTTCTCGGTTATAGGAGAAGAAATGGGATTTATTGTAGCTGGAGCAGTAATAATTCTATATGTAGTATTAATAACAAAAGCTATTTATGTGGCAAAAACTGCAAAAGATGATTTGGGTTCATATATAGCAATGGGAATAGTCGGAATATTTATGTTTCATATGATAGAAAATATAGGTATGACAATGGGATTATTACCAATAACAGGAGTACCGCTTCCATTTGTAAGCTATGGAGGAAGTTCACTAGTAACGAATTTTATTTGTATAGGAATGTTGCTAAATATAAGTGGAAGAAGACAAAAAACAATATTTGTTGATTAGGAGATACAATATATGTATTTAAAACCATTAAAAATTGGAAATGTTGAACTAGATAATAATATAATGTTAGCACCAATGGCAGGTATAACAGACCTGCCATTTAGAATAATATGTGAAAAGTATGGTACAGGAATAACATTTACAGAAATGGCAAGTAGTAAAGCAATATATTATAATGATGAAAAAACAAAAGACCTACTAAAAATAGAAGGACAAAAAGGAATAATTGGTGCGCAAATATTTGGAAGTGATATAGAATCTTTAAAAGTAGCTGCAGAATATGTATCAAGTTTTGCAGATATAGTTGATATAAATATGGGGTGTCCAGCACCAAAAGTTGTAAAAAATGGAGATGGAAGTAAATTATTATTAGATTTAAAAAAGGTAGAAGAAATAGTGACTGAGGTAGTAAAATCTTCTAAAGTACCAGTTAGCGTAAAAATACGTAAAGGCTGGAACGAAGAAAATGTTGTAGCAAAAGAAGCTGCAGAGATTATTGAAGCTTCTGGAGCAAGTATGATTACAATTCATGGAAGAACAAGACAACAATTCTTTAGTGGAGATGTAGACTTGGAAACTATAAAACAAGTAAAAGCAGCAGTAAAAATACCAGTAATAGGTAATGGTAACATACAAGACGAAGAAAGTGCTTTAAAAATGTTTGAATATACGGGAGTAGATGGCATTATGATTGGTAGAGCAAGTATAGGGAATCCGTGGATATTTAAGAGATTAATACACTTTTTACAAACTAAAGAAAAATTACCAGAAATAAGAAATGAAGAAAAATTACAAACTATTCTAAAACATATAGAACTAGAGGTAAAAGAAAAAGGAGAAAGAGTAGGAATACAAGAATTAAGAAAACATATGGCTTGCTATATAAAAGGAATAGATGACGCAAGCAAAATAAGAGCTAAAATTAATACTATAAATAATAAAGAAAAATTAGAAGAACTACTAAAAGAAATATTTTGAGTTGTCCTTAATTCATACAATAAAATAGTAATTAATATAATTAAATAGCAAACAAATTTGAAAGGAATGAAGTCCATGAAAAATAAAAAGCTATTATATATTATTGCTATTTTTTTTGTTATTTGTGTTATTTTAATAACAATAGTTTTTTTTAGAAAAAATAATTATAAAACAGGAATTATTGGAAATACTAATATTAAATCAGCTGAAAATATTAAAGAATATATTTTAAATATTAGTTCATATGAAGCAGATATTAGTTTAGAAGTTACAAGCAACAAAACCACTAATAAATACAGATTAATACAAAAATATGTAGAACCAAATATATTTAAACAAGAAGTATTAGAACCTAATAATATAAAAGGATTAACAACAATATATGATGGAACAAACCTTAAAATAGAAAATAGTCGGCATAAATTTAAGCAAAATCTATGAAAATTATAATTATATTTCCGAAAATTCATTATGTTTATATAGGTTTATTGACGATTATAAAAAGGATAATGATGCAAAATGTAGAGAAGCAGACAATCAAATTATATTAGAAACAAAAGTACAGGATAGTAATAAAAAATATAATATATATAAAAGATTATACATAGATTCTAAAACTGGAAAACCAACAAAAATGGAAATAGAAGAGATTAACAAAAAAATGCTAGTTTACATATTATATAACGAGATAAAAATTAATAGTATAAATAAAGAAGAAGTACTAGCATTTAAATTAAATATCCAAGAAAAAGACATATAAATCTTTAGATACTATATTTTTCTCTAAACTAAAATTTAAAATATATCTGGCGAAAAAACAAAAATTGTAATACCAGGAGTGAATAAAATGATAGTAAAAAGAGGAGATATGTTTTATGCAGATTTAAGTCCAGTTGTTGGTTCAGAACAAGGGGGAATTAGACCTGTACTTATAATACAAAATGATATGGGGAACAAATATAGTCCAACAGTAATTGCAGCAGCAATAACATCACAAACAGGAAAAAATAAGCTTCCAACTCACATAGAATTAGGTGGAGAAGAATGTGGGCTAAAATCAAATTCAGTAGTTCTTACAGAGCAAATAAGGACAATAGATAAAAGTAGATTAAAAGAAAAGATAGGTCATATAGATGACAATAAGATAATAAACGAGATAAATAACGCTCTAGGAGTAAGTTTTGGATTAGAAGAATAAAAAGTAAAAAATAACTAAGTAAAAAACTTAGTTATTTTTTTAAAACTTTTTTTAAAAAAGTATTGCAAATTCCCAAAAGTTATATTAAAATTTAATTAAAGTGGTAGAAAGTGGTGAAAAGTGGTTTAAAAAGGAAGAGAGGTGACCCAAAGTGTTTATCGGTGAATATGAGCATAATGTAGATGCTAAAGGTAGGGTAATAATGCCAGCAAAACTTAGAGAAGACATCGGCGATAAGTTCATTATAACAAAAGGACTTGACGGATGTTTATTTGCGTATTCACAAACAGAATGGGGAAACTTCGAAGAAAAACTAAAAGCATTACCACTTGCACAAAAAAATGCCAGAAACTTTGTAAGATTTTTCTTATCAGGAGCAGTAGAATGTGAAATTGATAAACAAGGAAGATTTTTAATTCCAGCAAATTTAAGAGAACATGCTTCACTTGATAAAGAAATAGTAATTATCGGAGTTGGAACAAGGTTAGAAATTTGGAACAAGGAATTATGGACAAGTTATAGTAATGACGAAAGTATATCAGCCGATGAAATAGCTGAAAATATGACTATGCTAGGTATATAATCTTTAAAAAGTTTATATAAAAAACAAAAGACAAAATTAAAAAGTACAAAAGAAAAAACACTTAAGACAAATTCTTTATGATACAAAAGACAAATTTAAAAAGTACAAAAGAAAAAAATTAGTTAAAAAACGACAAATTCCAAGCAAAAGATAAACTATAAAATGCAAAAGATGAATATATAAGATACTTTAGACTATGTTTTATGTATTCAAAAGAAAAAAATATATGTAACAAAAGAAAAACTAAAAGATGAACTAAAGAGTGATAAAGTACAAAAGAATATCAAAAAACAAAAGAAGAAGAACTAAGAAGTGTGGGCAGTTGGTATACATCTTTTTATACCAACTGTTTCTACTATATAATTATAAGAGGTGCATTTTATTGGAATTTAACCATAAACCAGTACTACTAAAAGAGTGTATAGAAGGGTTAAACATTAATCCAGAGGGTATCTATGTTGATGGAACATTAGGAGGAGCAGGACATAGTAAAGAAATTTTAAAATTATTATCTTCTAAAGGCAGACTAATAGGAATTGATAGAGACCAAGATGCGCTAACAGTAGCTAAAATTAGATTAAAAGATTTCAAAAACATAACATATGTATATGGAAATCATGATGATATAAAAGAAATATTAGAAAGTTTAAATATAGATAAAGTAGATGGAATCCTTTTAGATTTAGGAGTTTCTTCATACCAAATTGATACAGAGTCAAGAGGATTTAGTTATATGTTAAATTCTAGTCTTGATATGAGAATGGATGTAGGACAAAGCTTAACAGCAAAAGAAATAGTAAATACTTATAAAGAAGAAGAACTTGCAAGAATTATATATGAATATGGTGAAGAAAAATTTTCTAGAGCTATCGCAAGGAAAATTGTAGAAGCAAGAAATAAAAAAGAAATAGAAACTACTACTGAGTTAGTAGAAATAATAAAAAATGCAATACCATATTATGATAAATCGGCAGGTCATCCTGCAAAACGTACATTTCAAGCAATAAGAATAGAGGTAAATAACGAAATTGAACCATTATATAACACAGTAAAAAATGCAATAGAGTGTTTAAAACCAGGTGGTAGGCTATGTGTTATTACATTTCATTCACTAGAAGATAGAGCGGTAAAAAATGCATATAATGATGCCGTTCGGGAAATGTACTTGTCCTAGTGATTTACCATATTGTGTATGTGGAGCTAAACAGGTAGGAAAAATAATAAATAAAAAGCCAATAGCAGCAACGAATCAAGAACAAGAAGAAAATTCAAGATCTAAAAGTGCGAAACTTAGAATTTTAGAGAAAGTATAAAATAGTAAAATTTTAAAGGAGGTGAGAACTTATGGCATATAACTCAAGATATCAGTACGAAACAAGCCCAAGAAAATTACAGCCAGAGTATGAGAGAGTACCTAAAAAATATCCAAAGAAAAGTACTGTAAGAAAGGCAAATGTAAATAAAAAAGCTAAAGTACAACCTAAAAAGCAGATAAAAAATCAAGCAAAAATAATGCTATATGTTGCATTCGGCTTTATAATTCTTTTTGCCATAAGTTATAGAAACTCCGTAATAAATGAAAAATTTTCTGAAATAAAGTCATTAAAAGCTAATCTTGCTTTAATAGAAAAAGAAAATGAACAATTAAAAGTAAATATAGAGAATAATCTAAATCTAAAATCAGTAGAACAATCAGCAAAAGAAATGCTGGGAATGCAAAAATTAAATAATGCACAGACAGTATACATTAATCTTCCAAAAGAGGACTATGTAGAACCAGCATCAGAAGAAATAAAAAAAGAAGATAATTCGAATTGGTTTGAGAAAATGATAAACTTTATAACTGGAAACTAAAGAAATACTAAGTAATAAAATCACCTTTTTTCTATATAATTATAATAATGATTATATAAGAAAAGGTGATTTTATTATGCTTTCTAATGAAAATATAAGTAGGAAAAGAAAAATAATATATGCATTGTTTATAGCATTTATTATACTTTCGCTCCTTACAGTTAGAATTGGAATTATACAATTTATACAAGGTGATGAACTTAAAGCTATGGCATATAAACAACAATCACTAGATAGAAAAATAAATCCAAAACGTGGAACAATTTATGATCGGTACAGGAAAAAATATTTTAGCAGTAAGTGCAACGGTAGAAACAGTTACAGTTAATCCTGTAAATATTGCAAGTGAAAATAAGGAAAAAGTAGCAAGAGCATTTAGTGATATATTTAATTTAGATTATGAAAAAATATTAAAAAAGGTAACTAAAAGAAGTTCCATAGAAACAATTGTTAAAAAAGTTGACAAAGAAGAAACAGATAAATTACGTTTATGGATGAAAGAAAACAATGTAACAACAGGAATTAATATAGATGAAGATACAAAAAGATATTATCCTAATAACGAACTAGCATCACATTTTATAGGGTTTTGCGGAAGTGATAATCAAGGTTTAGATGGAATAGAAGCAAAATTTGAAGAGGTATTAAAAGGTTCACAAGGAAAAATTATAAGAGTAACGGATGCAAAGGGAGGAGAAATAGGTAGTGAAGGAGAGGATTATATTGAAGCGGTAGATGGAAAAGATATAGTATTATCAATAGATATGACAATACAGTCAATCGCAGAAAAGTATTTAAAACAAGCATGTATAGATAATATATGTACAGATGGAGGAAATATTGTAATGATGAACCCAAAAACTGGAGACATACTTGCAATGGCAACATATCCATCATATAACTTAAATAGTCCATATGAGATAACCAATGAAGAAGTAAAAGCAAATTGGGAAACTTTAAGCGCTACAGAAAGATCAAAAAATCTTCAGGCAATGTGGAGAAATAAGGCAATAGCAGATACATATGAACCAGGTTCAACTTTTAAAACTATAACTTCATCAGCTGCATTACAAGAAGGAATAACCCAAGCAGATAAAGAAGGAGAATTTTGTTGTACAGGAGGAATAGAAATTGCAGGTACTCGTATAAAATGTTGGAGACATTATAGACCGCATGGTTCTGAATCCTTAAGACAGGCATTAATGAATTCATGTAACCCGGTATTTATAGGACTTGGACAAAAAATAGGTGTTAAAAAGTATTATGAGTATTTAAATAAATTTGGATTTTTAGCTAAAACGGGAATAGAACTTCCTGGAGAAGCTAAAGGAATTTTCTTAAAAGAAGAAAAAGTAGGACCAGTAGAACTTGCAACTATTTCCTTTGGTCAAAGATTTGAAGTAACTCCACTTCAAATGGTAACAGCAGTATCTGCAATAGCCAATAAGGGAGTTAGAATGAAACCAAGAGTTGTAAAACAAACAATAGATTCTAAAACAGGTGAAAAAGAAGAAATTGCACCTCAAGAGGTAGAAAGGGTAATAGATGAAAAAACAGCAGAAGATGTATTAAGTATGATGGAAAGTGTTGTTGCAGAAGGAACAGGAAAAAATGCACGTGTTGCAGGGTTTAGAGTTGGAGGAAAAACTGGAACATCAGAGGATGGTGTTAATACAAATAAATATGTAACATCATTCATAGGAGTAGCACCTATATCAGATCCAGAAGTAGTATGCCTAGTTACATTATATAATCCAACAGGAGAAGGTGGACACCAAGGAGGTGCGTGGGTAATTTTTGCACTACACCATGAAGGGAGTGTGATAAGGAAAGAATAGCACCCTATTTTATATAGTAAGGGAGGCTGTAATATGGAGAAAGACATACATTATGATATTAATTGTAAATTAATGAAATATACCATTAGTGTAAAATTATAGTAGGCTTATTTCTAAGATAAACAAATAGAAAGAAGCCTACTAATTTTTTATCGTAAAAAGGTGGTGAAAATGGAATTAATAACAGAAGAAATCAGATTAGTATATATATATACCAAGAATATTTAAAAATACTTGAGAAATATAAAAATAGGTGCTATAATTATTGTGTAGAATTATCAATAAAAAAGTCTTAAAAACAAAAATGTACATATTAAAAAGGGAGGAAAATATGAAAAAAACAAAAATGTATATAATAGGATTAATTATTTTTAGTTCAATAGCAACTACAGTATTTGCAATAACAAAAACAGATAAGATAGGAGCTAAATTAACCAGTTCAATGGAAGAATTAAAAAGTGGTCAAGAAGTTACAATTACTCTTAAATTTGATAAATACAATCAAATTATTAAGGGTATTAATGCTTTTAAGGCAACATTGCAATATGATGAAGGAATATTTGAAAAAGTAACACAAGCTAACTTTACAACCAAAAGTGATTGGGAAGAACTAAAATATAATGCAGAAACGAAAGAATTAGTAGCAATCAAAAAAGCAGGAAGTAAAAGTGAAGAAGATATTTTACAACTTAAATTAAAAGTAAAAAATGAAATTGAACCAGGAAAAACAGATATAAAAATTGGACAAATTGTTACATCAGAGGGAAAAGAAGACCTATTATTAGAAGATGCAACAATGGATATAGACATTATCAAAGATCAGACATCAATTCCAGAAGAACCAGATAAAATCACATCAAATAAATATAAAATAGAAGAAGGATATATTAAAAGAATATTACCAAAAACAACAGTTGCACAATTCAAACAAAATGTAACAACAAAGCAAGATATTGTATTTACTGATGAAATAGGAAATACTCTAAATGAAAATGATGTAATAGCCACTGGTACAAAAATAAAAGTAGGAAATACTTTAAATTATATATTAATAGTAATTGGAGATATAGATAAGGATGCAGAAATAACAATTAATGACTTAGCAGAAGGAAAATTACATTTAATTGACTATCAATTATTAGAAGGAGTAAATTTAAAAGCAGCAGATGTAGATGGTGATGGGGAAGTAACCATTAATGATATAGCACAATTAAAATTAATATTAATAGATTTATTGAAGTTAAATTAGAAACAGTGGAAGTAGTAAAAAAGGAGATGAAATGAATATAATGAAAACAACTGTAAGAGATAAAATAGCTAAAAATAAATTTTTATTAAAAATAAGTATTTGCATACCAATATTTTTGTTAATATTTTTAGGAGTGATTTATGCAACTAATATTAACAAAGGTGACTTAAATGGAGATGGACAAGTAGATTATGCAGATGTTAGTTTGCTAGAACTACATTTGATTCATTCAAAAATATTACCAGAAGATAAACTAGAAAATGCAGATATGAATAATGATGGAGAAATAACAATAACAGACTTAACACTTCTAATACAAAAAATAGAAAAAACATTAGAATATGAAGCTACTGTAAGAGAAATAGAAGTAAATAATTATTATCCAAATAAAAATGAAGAAATAACAATAAGTTTAGATATTGATGTAACTTATAATATTGATATTAAAACAATAACTATTAGTGGAAAAGAATATGAAACAGTAAAAAATGAACAAAATCTATATGAGGTTAAATTAAATGTAGGAGACATAAAAGGTGTAAAAGAATATAAAATTGAAAAACTAACTCTTATAAATGAAAAAGAAATTGAAATTAATAAAACAATTAAAGTAGATGTATTAAAAGTACAACCTCAAATTGAAAACTGGACATTAACAGAAGACTTAGAAAAATCAGAATTAAATATATCATTTGACGTAGTAGATTCTGATGAAGCAATAACAGGAACAGGAGAATATATAATTACTGAAAATAAGGAAGAAAATGAAAATTCAGAAGGAACAAATTATATACAACAAGGAGCAGTAAAAGTTGGTACTAATAAGATAAATGTAAAAGTAGAAGAAAACAAGAAATATCAAATATTAGTAAATGTACCATACAACTTAGATACAGATACTTTAGAACAAGA
Source organism: uncultured Clostridia bacterium (assembly GCA_948896235.1). Lineage (GTDB taxonomy): Bacteria > Bacillota > Clostridia > TANB77 > CAG-508 > RGIG8482. Next base: position 103,900 of record CAQUUC010000002.1, on the reverse strand, counting down.
AGTAGACAATACAGGAAGACTTACAAAAAATGAAGAATTAATCCTTGTAAAAGATTATGAATTCCAATTATCTAATATTAAAATCTGTAAAGAAGAACATGAAGACGAAACTTCAGAAGAATTCAATATAGAAGAAAAGATAATAGTAAAATTTGATAGTACAAATGAAACAGAATATTTACCAAAAAGTGCAATTATAAATGGAAAAAAATATGATCTTACAAAACAAGACAATACATATACATCATTTATAGATGGATTTGACAGTACAGGTAATCACAATATAACTATAGAAAAGATTATTTTAGATAATGGAAAAGAATTTGAAGTAAATCAAGAAACACAAGTAAGAATAATAAAAAATGTACCAACTGTTGCAAGATTTAGAAGCCATGAGAATACAGAAGAAAAGAACATGGATATGCTTATATTTATAAAAGATAAAGATAAGGCAATAACTAATTTAACTGCGAAATTAGTTGATGAAAGTGATAATGAAATTACATCAAAAGATTTAACAGAGTATTTAAAAGATGAAAATCTAAATGATAGTGAAGAAGAAGATTTAAAAAATACATATTATATAAATACTAGTATAAATTTAGAAGATGTAAAATTATCAGATAAATATAAAATAAAATTAATTGCAACTTATTCTTTACTTGGAAATGATGAAAATTATACATACACAAAAACTATACTAGAAAATGAAGAAACATCTAATACAACTGTTAGTATAAAAGATGTAAAAGTATCAAACAAATATCCTGAAAAAGGAGAAAATATTACATTAAGATATGAAATAGAAACAAATAAAGATAATCTTAATATAACACACATTAGGGTAAACAACCTAATATGTATTGCAACAAAAAACATAGATGAAGAAGGAAATGTAACATATTCTGTAACTCTAAATGCAGGAGAAACAGCAGGTATAGTAGACTTAGATACAACAGATATTATATTTGAAGGAAATACAACAGTTAGTGTAACAAACCAAGTAAAAATAGATGTTTTAAAAGAAAAACCTACAAGTGAAGCATTTTCACAAAAAGATGATATAGAAAAAAGAACTGTAACATTAACTGCAAACATAGTAGACCCAGATAAAGCATTTATAACTGGAAAAGCAGAACTTGTAAGAAATAGTGATAACCAAATAGTAGCAACTAAAACATTTGATGCTGAACACATTACTTTTGAAATAAATAATATTGAATTAGGAACACAATATACATTAATTGCAAAAATGACATATGATAGAGATACTAATGAAATAGAAGAAGAAACAAATAAAAACTATGTAGAAGACGAAATATTCAGACAAAGACCAATTCAATTAATTGCAGATTATGAACTAAAAATAGAGAATATTAAAACATATAATGGAGAAAAAGAAACAAAATATTTTGAAAGAGGACAAGAAGTAACTGTAAGTTTTGATAGTAATAATACAACAGAATTCTATCCGGTTTATGCAATTATAAATGGAAAACAATATGAATTAGAAAAAGTAAATCAAAATTATAAAACAAAGATACCAGTAGTTTCTACATTTGGACCAAAAACAATAACAATTGAAAAAATAATTTTAAATAATACAAAAGAAATTGAATTAACAGAAAATAACCAAACAAGAGTAGGAATATTAAAATTAAGACCAACTATTACAGATTTTGGATATAGTGAAAATGAAGATAATAGAAATATTGATGTATCATTTAAAGTAAATGATACAGAAGAAGCAATAACAAATGGAACTATAAAAGTAATAAATGAAAACGGAGACAAAATAAAAGAAGAAAAATTAACTAGTACTTCAAATGGAATTAGCTTTGAAAAAGGGATTTGTGAGGAATTCGAAATACAAATACTTGCAGATTATGATTTAGATACAAATCAAATTACAACTGGAGATAACGAATATGAAAATCAACAATTATTTAAAGAAGGAATTAATATAAGTGCAGAGCGTTTGATTGAATTTAAAGATATAATCACAATAAATCTATATTCAAAAGAAGACCCAACAGCAGAAGTTAGCAGTATAACAGAAGAAGAATTATCTACATTAGATAATTATATAGTAAAAGTTATACAAAAAGAAATGCCTATATTATATGCTGAAATAAAGAGCTATGAAATAACAGAAGATGGAAATCTAGATTTTATTTTAGATTATGATAATGTAATTCAATACGAAAATGGCAAAAAACAAAATAAATTAAAAGTTACGTATGGTAAAGTAAATAATGGAGTTGCTGAAAATAAGAGTATAGAAACTTTAATTGCAGAAATAGAAGCAAATCCAGATGGGGACTTTACACTAACACAAGATTATGATGTATCATATTTAAAAACAACAAATAATTCACTTATTACAGGTGAATTTAGAGGTACATTAAATGGAAATGGACACAAAATATATAATTTAAGTAAACCATTATTTAATACACTAGAAAGTGCAACAATTCAAAATATTCAATTAGAAAAAGTGAATTTAATGGAAGCAACAAGTAGAGGAAGTATAGCAAATATTGCTACAAATACTACTATAAAAAATGTACACATTAAAAACTTAAATATAACAACAAAAGTAAATCAAGTAGGTGGAATTGTTGGTGATTTAAATTCAGGAAATATTGAAGAATGTAGTATAAGAAATTATAAAGTAAATACATCTGGTCATATCAGAGTAGCAGGAATTGCTGGTACAATGACAGGAGGAACAATTAAAAATTGTTATGTACAAGGTGAAGTGCATTCAACTCAGACTAAAGATGGTAATGGAATAGGAGGTATTTTAGGTCACGCATTAGAAAATACACCAGTTACTATTGAAAACTGTATTACAAAAATAAATTATGTTTGGAGTGGTGGAGGACCTAGACTTAATGGTGCCATAATAGGATTAGGAAATGGTACAGTTGCAACTTTAAAAAATAATGTAAGTTTATCAACTGGTACAGGTGTTTATAAAGTACATGGTGGTAATATTAATCCAAATGCTTCTACTAATAACTATGAACTAGAAGAATCTGAATTAATATCTAATGCTTCAGGAGAAAGAGTAAAGAAAGTTTCTAAAGATAATATAACAAAAGAATTCTTTAAAGATAGTGCAAAATTTGATGAAAATGTATGGAATTTAGATGATGTGTCTTATGACCATATGCCAACATTAAAAGGAAATAAACAACAAGAAAATGAAACAGAAACAGATACAGAAGAGATAGATGCGAACTTATATATACCAGAATATGATAGAATAAAAAATACACCAGGATTTAATACAAATAAATTAATAGCATATAATAATATACAAAAATTAATGCCATATTATGATGCAAAATATGTAGTATTAGATAGTGTTAGTATATCAAATACAGATACATTAAATACAAAAACTATAAAACATATACTACCATTTGCAGACAATAAACTTGTAACATATTTAACATCAAAAGCATATAACGGAATAACAAGTATAAAAGTTGTATTCACTGATTATACTGTAAAACAATATGAAGTAAACTTTGAAAAACTTATGGGAAATATTGCAATATATAAAATACCAGAATTAAATCTAAGTTATGCGTTTGGAAATTATATTATAAATGAAGACTCAGAAGTTGTAAAAAAACTAGCTGATTATATAAAATCATTAGATTATAACACAGTATTAGAGCCACTTACTGCAGCAGCAGATAGCAGATTATATAGAGATAATTATAATAATGTAATTAAAAATATGGCAGAAGAAATAGCACTTCAAATTTTACAAAATGATGAAAGTAGTATACTTATGTTGAATAATGAAGTTCTAAACAAAAAAATAGAAAAAGAATTAATAGGAACTGAAAAAATAAATAAAATGATATATGCTTATAACTATTATCAACGTTGGTATGGATTTGAAATAGGTGGTGCAAGAGTATCAGACATATTACTATTTGAAGGTAAAATGTATTCAAATGCGATGACATTATATAATGTAGCAAATGAAGTACTTGTAGGAAATCTAAATCCAGGAGGAACAGATGGATTTTATACAAGTTGTCTAAAAAAATATACAGGAAGTTCAACTGTTGGCTATTTCCTAAATTATATAATAGCTAATATTGGTGGATATGAAGATGTAAATGACTGGTTTACTGAGTATTTTGGTGCTAGAAATATACTAGCTGAAGTTTCAGTAGATCATCTACCTGAAATAGGGTATCGTGGTTGGTATCAACTTACCAAAAAGGCAAAAATGATACTTCCAGTTATTACTTTACCAAATGATTGTGCGTATATGATTTCTGGACCTGCTCATTTACAATTTGGACCTTCACAATTATATCATAAAGATCCTCAGACTGAAGCTGGAAGAACAGAAGTTGAAAACAAAGTAAATAATCATGTTAAACTTGTAAAAAGCCATTTTTCTACTTTAGCAGATTCATTTGACTATAAAAAATGGAATAACTACTGTATTATGGTCTATGATTGTACAAAAATAATTACAGGTTATAAAAATACTTATTTCCCTGGTACAAATATTGTAATATCAACAGGTCCAGTTTATACACAAGGAAAAGTTGGTCTAGAATATCCATTCTTTAAGAATTTTAGTGAAGTTTTTGGACTATGGCAACCAGGTGGTAGCTCAGCTGGTGTAGGTAATACTGCTGGATTCCTATGGTTCCAAGCAAGACCAGGACTTACTAATTTTGATACTTGGACACACGAATTTGAACATGCTTTATATGATAAAATAATGTTATATCAACGTGGTGCTAGAGTGCAACTTGAAACACTTACAGAAGGTAATGTTCAACAATATGCTAATTGGAGCGAAAACAATCTTACTCAAGATGTTGGACCATATTACTTTAATACATCTTTCTATTTGAATAAAGAAGGTAATGCGACTCAAAATCTAACTCCTGAGAGAATTAATACAAGGGAAAAATTAGAAAATTATTATAAAGGACAACAAAATGCACTAGATTTACTAGATTATATTGAAGGAAAAGCATTTATTAGATTAACACCAGAACAACAAGCAAAAATCGCGACAAGAATGAATATATCTGCTGGTTGGACTTCTTGGGGAGGAATTACGGCAGCACAAGCTACTGCTATGAATTTAACATCATTAGAAGCTTTATATGATAATAGAATTGTGCTAAGACCAAATAATGCTTGGGGAGTAAGTGTAAGAGGATTAGCTGTAATTAATGGACTTGGTTCAAATGATTATGGATTTGAATCTGTATGGGTAAACCGTTGGTTTTTAGGTCATTTAGATGGTGGATATGCTGATGCATTCTCTACTAAACGTAATTTCTTTGAAATGTTAGGTTATGCTGGAGTTGATGGATATGTTACTTATGGTAGCAAAGCATCTGCTAATGACTTAGATGCAATTAAGAAAATTACTAAAATGGTAACTGGTACTGAAATGGATTGGAAACAATACAAAATGAGTAGATATGCAACAGTTGAAGAAAATATTAATGATAATAAATATATAGATATTCAATACATGATAGACAGATTTACTGAAGCATTAATAAATGATGCTAATAATGGAGATAGAAATATATCTCAAAGAACAAATCTTAGAAAGATATATTATCATTACTTAAAGAGTGCTACAAATGACTTTGTGGCTGACCCACTTGGAACAGATGTTGAAGTAACACATATACAAACAGCAGAAGAATTAGTAGAGAAAATTAATAATAAACCTTATGGCTACTATGTACTAGATAATGACATTGATTTCTCAGAAATGACTACAAATGTAACTCAAACATTTATGGGCAGATTAGATGGTAATGGACATAAAATAATTGGTAATAAAATACCTATATTTAATAAAATTAGATATGGATATGTTGGAAACTTAACATTAGAAAACACAGATATTCCAAGAACTAATACTACTTCAGGAGCTTTAGCTAATAAAATAGAATCTAGTACAGCAGAAAAAATAAATGCTACAGGATTAAAAATGTTCTTGGGTGCTAGAAATGATTTAGCTTTAATTGGTGGAGCTGTTAGTAATGTAATTACTAGAGAATGTACTGTAGAGCGTTTAGTTACAAAGATTTCAAACAAAACTGAATTTGTAGAAAAATTAAGTACTGAACCAGGCGGATTATTTGAATTAACAGGTGATATAGACTTTACTGGACATACAGCTACAACAAATACTATTATAGCAGGAACATTTACAGGAAAAATAGATGGAAAAGGATATACAATTTCAAATCTAAATAATAGTGCATTATTTGAACAATTTAATGGAACAGTAGAAAACTTAAATATGGAAAATTGTACAAATACAAAAGCAACAACAGACTTTGTTGGAATATTTGCATTAAAAAGTTCAGGTGCTAAATTTGCTAATATGAAATTTAACAATGTAACAGTACAAGGTAGAAACAATGTTGCAGTAGTAGTTGCAGTAGATAATAGTAATTCAACTTTTGATAAAATTAGTATCAAAAATGCTAATTTAAGTGGAAGTGGAGTATATATTGCAGGGCTTGTTGGTAGAAAATATGGAGGAACAGTAACAAATGTATATGTCGATGGTAATTTATCTGTTACAGCGATAGCAAATGCAGGAATTATAGGTTCAACAGAAACAAATGTTACAGTATCAAATGTAATATCAGATGTAAATATTGAAAGAACATCAGATTCAGAAAAGAAAAACAGAAAACAAAATGCAGGAATTGTTGGATTGCCAAATGGTAATACAAGTCGTATCAAAAATTCATTGTCATTTGGAAATATGTCAGCTTATACAGAAGATATGCTTCCTAGCAAATTTATGTATGCAGATGAATCGTTTATTAAAACAATGCTTACAAAATGTTATGAATATGCTGAAGCAACAGGAAAAAGCAATGCTACATCAAATACAAGTGGAAATTTAGATGCTATTTCTAAATCAGACTTAAATAAAGAATTTTATAAAAATTTAGAATTTGATGAAAACATTTGGGATTTAGACAATCTAAATGCTAAAGGATATCCAGAATTAAGATAAACATCATATTTAGAAAGAAGATGAAAGATATGCATCTTCTTTCTTTTTGTTAAAGGATAGAGTAAAAAATCATACCTAAAATGAACATTTTATATAAGTGGTATAAGTCTAAAAAAACACATTATAAAACACAATAGATACTTGGAAAAATAGGAAGAAACAGTTGTAATATATATTGACGAAATATGGAAAATATGTTATAATTTCTAGCGTTATGTATACAATTGTTTAAAAAATGAAAGAGAGGAAATTAATTTATGAAAGTAAAAAAACTAATTACAGGAATGTTATTAATTGCAATTTTTATTACACAAATTAATATCATTCCATTTAACAATTCTGTATATGCACAAGAGACAGAAAACAATGAAAAATTCCATTATCAACAATTGGATAATACAGCAAAGAAAATATATAATGGAATATGTGAAATGTATGAGCAAGGAATTTTAAAAACAGGAACAGAAAGTTTTGACCTTGCTAAAGATGACAAATATGTAACTCAAGAACAACTTGAAAGTTACATGAAAGGAAATAATGAATTAAAAGTAGCAATGAATGCAGCAAGATATGCATTTTATGCAGACTATCCAGAGGTTTTTTATATTCAAATTCAAAAATTGAATCTTAGGGTAACAAAAGATGCACAAAATAGATATCATGCTAACATTGGTTCAGGAAGCTTAAAAAATTACTATGTAGATGGATTTACCAGTAAAGAACAAGTGGAAGAAGAAATATTAGCATTTAATGATATAGTAAATCAAATCGTAGAAGAAGTGAAAAATCTTAAGGTAGAAGAAGGCAAAGAATTAGTAACAGAACAAATAAAATACATACATAACAAAATTATACATAATACATCTTACAGATTAGAAAGTGACTGTACAGAAGGAAATGAAGGATTTTTAGGAACTCCTTATGGTGCACTTGTAAAAAAACAAGCAGTATGTGAAGGATATGCAAGAGCATTAAAAATAATTTTAGATAAAATAGGAATTAATAATATATTAGTACAAGGAACACATCAATCAGATGGTGCTGCTGCAGTTCCTCATATGTGGAATTATGTTCAAATAGAAAAACAAACAAATGCAAGATCAACAGAAAAGGTATGGTATGCTATAGATGCTACATTAGATGATCCTTTTTTACGTGATACTACTGTAGATACTACACTTCCAGAGTGGGGACCTGGGGATGATATAGTAGAAGGATTTGAAAATACAAGATATTGTTTAGTTGGAACAGAAACTATGAATAAAGAGCATGTTGCAATAGAAACAGTAGAAGCTGCAGGAAATTATGTATTTAGATATCCAGAATTAAGTGTAGAAGATTATGGTATTGATAATGTAACAAACATAAATGGATTATTAGTAAAATATAAACAAGATGGAACAGAAACGGAAGAATATAAATCTGGTGATTTTCATATTAGTTATAATGGTAAAGGATATGCAGAAAATACAAAGGACAAAAAATATATATTAATGAAATATCATGAATATAGACCAGGAGATGATATATGGCGTGAAGGTAATTGGGGATATATGAATCCTAATTTATATGCACCAGGAGCATTTAAAGATAATGGAGATCATATTTATATATCAGTTCCAAACTCAGAATATGTAGAGTTTGCAGTAACAACATTAGCACCTTCAAGTGATCCTTTGAAACAATATACGTATCAAGGAGATGGAAGTGACTTCGTAGCACAAACTGGAAAACTATATAACCCAAGTGGAATATATAAAGCAAGACCATATATAAAAACTCAAACACCAAAAGCAACACAATCACTTTCAGTAGGACCAACGTATCATGTAGACGTTACTTATGATGATGACTTAGTTTTTGAAGATGGAGTAACAGAAGTAGGATATAGAATGGAATCATCAGGAGCAACTGGAGCAGAAAAATCAGAAATAACAAATTTCAAATTTGATGGAAAAAATAGAATAACATTTGATTTGAAATTTAGTGAAATGTATGCTGATGATGGAGCAAATTATAGAATTTATGTTACAGGGTTAGTAGGAAAAAATAGTGGAAAGGCACCATTAGAAATAACATATGGATCATATAATATTATAGCTTGTTCATTCAGTATGAATAAAGCAAAAAATTGGGAGGTATTTGCTAGACCAACTCTTCTTGAAAATGAAGACCTTTCATTGAATGGTTGGAAAACAAGTGATGGACAAGCAGTATCCGATAAACTAAAAAGTAGAATAGCACTAGTAGCAACAAGAACAACTCAAGCAGAAAAAGAAACTATGAATGATTTAATAGAAGATAAGTTACCAAACCAAGAAATAGTTACAAGTGAGACATATAATATTTCATTAAATGTGTGTAAAAAATATGTTGTAAAAACAGGACATAGATTAAGATTATCACTTGGATTCCCAGCAGGATATGGTCCAGAAGATGCAGGAGTAACATTTAAAGCATATCACTTTATAAGAAATGATAAAGGAGAAGTAATAGATGTTGAAGAAATTCCATGTGTTGTTACACAATATGGTTTAGTTGTTACATGTGATTCTTTTAGTCCATTTGCTATTGCAGTATTAGAAAATGATGGAACACAAGTACCACAAGATAAAACAGTAATCGTATCAGACACAGAAGGTGGAATAATTACAGGAGCTAATAGAGAAGAAGGAAATATTATTACACTTAAAGAAAATGAATCTGCAACACTTAATATAAAAGCAGATGAAGGTTATGAAATAGAATCAATAACAGTTTGTGGTGAAGTAAAAGATATGGCTCAAGTTGAAAACAAAGAAGAAACATCAATTAATGTAAACTATGGAGATGTTAAAGATGGAAATTGTATTATTGATGTTAAATTCGTTGCTAAAACAGTACTTCAAGTAGAAGAAAGCAAAGGAGAAATAGTAGTAGAGCCAGAAGTAACACCAGCAACAGCTACAATACCAAATGAAAAAATGGCAAGCTTAAATAATACACTAACAATCAATAGTAATGTAGAAGAAACAGAAGGAATAGTTACATATCAATGGTATAAAGATGGAACAAGATTAGAAGGAAAAACCAATAAAGTTCTAACAATAGAAAATGTAAAAGAAACAGATGCAGGAGAATATGTATTAAAAGTTACTACAACATTAGGTACAGTAAGTAAAGAAACAAGCAGTAATATTTGTGTGGTAACTGTTAGAGGATTTGTAACATCGATAACATCTGAAAATGAAACAGTAGACCTACAAAAAATAGAGCCAGGTCAAGAATTTGAATTAAACTTTAATATAGATACGTTCAAAAATATAGGACAAGGATTAGTTTCTTTAACAGGTCAACTAGAATATGATACTAATATTTTAGAAAAAATTAGTATTACAGGACAAAATGGTTGGGAGTCAGATAAAAACTCATTTAACGAGGAAAACTTCAAATTTGTAATAGATAATGAGGACTATGTAACTGAAGCAGGAGCTATATTTAAAGTTAAATTTAAAGTAAAAGATACAATAACAGAAAATACAAGTACAACAGTAAAAATAAAAGGAATTACAGCAAGTGGTGGATATGGAGTAATTATATCAAATGATTCAGAAATAGAAATCGGAGTACAAATAAAAGAAGAAATAGAAGAAAAAGAAGAGATTAAATCTGAAAAATACGATATAAATGAACAAGAAAAAGACATTTCAAGAATAGTACCAGAAACAACAGTAGCACAGTTCAAGCAAAATGTAACAACAAAACAAACTTTAGTATTTATAGACAAAGAAGGAAATACATTAAGTGATGATAGTGTTCTTGGAACAGGTATGAAAGTAAAGGTTGGAAAAACGTTAGAATATACAATTATAGTAACAGGAGACACCGATGGAGATGCACAAATTACAGTTAATGACCTTGCAGACCTAAAATTACATTTAATTGAGCAAGAATTACTTACAGGAATTAGCTTAAAAGCAGCAAATATAGATGGGGATAATCAAATTACAGTTAATGATGTAGCACAGATAAAATTAGTACTAATTGGATTGTTTGAAATAAAATAATAGTGAGGAGAAGTTATGAAAAAAATAGCAAAATTAAGTATAATAATGTTATTAACTATGGTTTGTTTAACGGTGAATGTATATGCGAAACCTAATTGCAATATTAATATGGAGACAAAACAAACTCAAATTGTTAAAGGAGAAGAATTTACAATCGATGTAAATTTATCCAATATACAATCTGAAAGAGGAATTATAGCAATAGAAGCTACATTAGAATATGATAAAGATTGTTTAACATTATCTAAGATGAAAGGACAAAATGATTGGAGTAGTCCAGTTGAAGGAAAATCTTATAATGCGTCAAATGGAAAACTTGTAATTGATAAAGACGGATTAGCTAAAAATGATGAAACAATATTAAAAATTACTTTCAAAGTTAACGAGACCAACAAGGAAACTACTACAGTTAAATTGAAAAACATTATTGTTGCAGATGGAACTCAACCAGCAAAAATATTAGATGTAAGTCAAACTATAACAATAAAAGATGAAGCTGAGAAACCAGGTGAGGACCAAAAGCCAGGTG